>CBDUOT010000034.1:0-31825 GCA_965368915.1 uncultured Rhodobacterales bacterium
GCGGGATGTCGCTAGGGATCGGTCTTTGCTCTCGGCCTTCAGCCGACATCTCTATGTCGCCTTAAGCGACTGAGTCGAGACTGGCCCCGACATAAACGTTGGACGGGAGCTACCTGCTTTCTGCCCAATCTTTAGGCGATGTTTCCCTGGCAAGAGGTCGGCGCGCGTTTGCGGTAACTGGTTTTGAGCAGGACGCCGCCGATATTTGCTTCCGAAGCCGGCAAATGCACGCGTGCTGCGTGTTGACCCCTTGATATTTCTGCAGCGCAGCACGAATTTGCGCCGCAAGTTCAGGAAGTTGGGGTAATCCTCTTGTTCAACCCGAATCGTGAGAGTCGCAACTGCGGCACGCGACGTGATTTCGTCGTGGGCCTTTTGTCGTCTGTCTCCATGATGACACTGGTGCCATCTCGTTTCGCGCTCGCTCAGACCGTTGCAGAATCGTCCGAAAACAGTGCTCCTGCGGGTGCGGCCTTCTCCTTCGATTGGCTGGGGGAAAAAATGCGCGCGGCGGCGCTTGAGCCGCCCAAGCCCGCAGAGGCTGTCGAAGGCTTTCTGGCCGAGTTCGACTACGACGACTACCAGCGCGTACGCTTTCGTCGCGAGCGGGTTCGCTGGGCTGACAAGGACAACGACACGTTCCATATCAACGCTTTTCACCTCGGCTGGCTGTTTAATGAACCTGTCCACCTTAACGAGGTGAATGGTGGTACCGCGACGCCGATGCGGTTTTCGACAGCGGATTTCGACTATGCAGATGTGAAGACCGAAATTCCTGTCGATTTCGAGATGCCGGGGGTGGCCGGTTTCCGGGTGCTGACGCCGCTCAACCGCGCCGATCACCATGATGAACTCGCCGCCTTCTTGGGGGCGAGTTATTTCCGCGCTCTTGGGCGGGACACCGTCTACGGGCTGTCTGCGCGCGGGCTCGCGGTGAATACCGGCATGCCAGGCGGCGAGGAATTTCCGCGGTTCACCGATTTTTGGCTGGAGCGTCCCAGTATCACAGCGGACGAGGTGGTCATCTACGCCGCCCTTCAGTCGAACTCGGTCACGGGCGCGTATCGATTTGTCATGAAGCCCGGTCAAACGACCGTCGTCGAAGTCACGGCACGATTGTTCATGCGCGAAGACGTGCAACAGCTGGGCATCGCACCGCTGACCTCGATGTTCCTATTCGGCGGAGCAGACCCCGGCGCGTTCAACGACTTCCGCCCGGCGGTTCACGACAGTGACCATCTCGTACTCAATACTCGTGGTGGCGAAACGTTCCTGCGTCCGCTGGTGAACCCCTCCAAGCTCGGAAACTCCTATCTGGCGGCGCAAGATCCCGTTTCATTCGGCCTGGTTCAGCGGGAGCGCGATTTCGATCAGTATCTGGACGCGCAGGCCCACTACGAACGTCGTCCATCGCTCATTGTCGAACCGATCGGGGATTGGGGGCAGGGGGCGGTACGGCTCATGGAGATTCCGTCGGATCTGGAGGGCAACGACAACATCGTCGCCTATTGGGTTCCGGCTGCGCCTGCAAAGAAAGGCGACAGCATCGAGGTATCCTATCGGTTGCACTGGGGTCTTTCACCAGTCGGCGACAGGTCTTTGGATCGTGCGCAGATCCTGCGCACCCGTGTCGGAAAAGGCGGCGTTGCGGGCGTTGAGGGCACGTCGGATCGCGTAAAGTTCGTTGTCGACTTCCAGGGAGGCCTGCTTTCGGAACTTCCTCGGGATGCGGACGTTACCCCGAAAGTGACCGTGATGCGCGGTGAACTCGCCCAAGCGATTTTGTCGCCAATCGAGGGCACCGAGATGTGGCGACTTGTCATCGAAGCCGTGCCTGCGGCCGATGAATCCACGATGGAGATACAAGCCGCCGTGAGTGGATACGGGAAAATTCTGAGCGAGACATGGCTGTATCAGTGGGGAACCGAATGACCGAAACGCTGCATCAGTTAGTGACTGAGCCGGCCCTCATCTCCGAGGAGCCTGAGGCGTGGGGTCCGCCCGACGCGCCACTCGACATGCCGTGTCAGGATATTGAGCCACGCTTCGGCGGTTTCGAACTTGTCCATCTGCTTCGACTTCTCCTGCCCGGTCAGCGTATTTGACCCTAACCCGAGACCTGCCGTGACATCACGATTTCACCTTTTCCCGGACGACGCTACCGTCCGTGTACGAGCGCTGGCGATTGGGTTCGCCGCATGCGCCGCGGTAGGCGCATCGGTCTTGGTCGCCGACGCCGGCCTGCAGGATGGGTTCCAGATCTGGGATGCCCTACGTTTCGCCTTGATCCTTCTGACAACAGGTTGGCTGGCCTGGGGCGCGGCGCTGGGTCTGACCGGGCTTTGGCCGAGCAGGCGGGCTGTTTCATCGCCGCCGGCAACGTCTTCGGGTGACTCTTCGACTGTCGTTCTTGTCCCGATTTGTAATGAGGATCCGGTAGCGACGTTCGCCAGAATTGCAGCGATGGATCGGTCCATTCGAGAAGCTGGGTTGAACCTGGACATCGTGATCCTGTCGGACACGCGAACGTCCGAAGCGCTGTCGGCAGAGCACGCCGCTTTCCGGATGCTGATCTCCGAGACGCGTGGCGGCGGCCATATCTACTATCGCAACCGCAAGGACAACCGCGGGCGCAAGGCAGGGAACGTGGAGGATTTCATACGGAAATCCGGCGGTGCTTATGATTACGCCGTGACGCTTGATGCCGACAGCCTCATGTCCGGCGCAGCCTTGGCAGAGATGATCGCCCGCATGGATGCGGATCCAGCGTTGGGGCTGCTGCAGACCTTGCCCAAGATCACCGGTGCGCGCAGCTTCTTTGGCCGGGCGATGCAATTCGCATCGTCCTTTCACGGGCCGATATTCACCCGCGGGCTTGAACGGATGCAGGGCGCTACCGGTCCCTATTGGGGCCACAACGCAATCATCCGCGTCACCGCATTCGCACAATCCTGCGGGCTGCCGGAGTTGACTGGCAAACCGCCATTCGGCGGCCACATCCTGTCCCACGATTACGTGGAAGCCGCGCTGCTCGCGCGGAATGGCTGGCGGGTGACGGTCGATAGCGGAATAGCCGGATCCTACGAAGAGGGGCCTGAAAACGTTCTGTCCTACGCCAAACGCGACCGCCGCTGGTGTCAGGGAAACCTGCAACACATACGCCTTCTGTTCGCACCCGCTTTGGCGGGGTGGAGCCGCTTCGTTTTCGTACAAGGAATTTTCGCCTACCTCGTTTCGGTCTTCTGGGCCATTTTTCTTGTCAGCACCGTCACCGGCACCATTCTTGCGCCCGAACCCGATTATTTCCCCGACGCCTATCAGCTTTTCCCGGTTTTCCCGTCTGACCGCAGTCGTGAAATCACGGCGCTGGCGCTTGGCATTATCGGGCTGCTGATCTTGCCGAAATTCGCGATCCTGGTCGACGCAGCAATCACGGGGCGCGCGCGCGGCTTTGGAGGGACAGAGCGTTCCCTGGTTTCAGTGGTGATGGAGATCCTGCTGACCTCAGCGCTCGCCCCGGTCATGCTCGCATTCCAGTCGCGTGCCGTATTGCAGGTTCTCCTCAGGCAGGATGGCGGTTGGCCTGCCAGTGCACGCGGTGAGGGGGCCCTGACATTCACGGAGGCGACAAGGTCGTCCCTCTGGATCGTGGCAACCGGTCTGGTGGCCCTCGCCGCCACGTGGCGACTTGCGCCAGACCTGCTTCTGTGGCTGCTTCCCGTGACGCTACCGATGATCGCGGCTCCTGTGCTGATCTCGTGGTCGTCGCGCCCTGTGAGTTCGCGCCAATTCATCGTTCCGGAAGAGACTGACGTGCCGCCGGTCGTAAGTGCGTTTCGCGAAATCCATCAGCGTTGGTGCGGGGGCCTCGCTGACACCCCCAGCATCGAACCCAAATCGCTAGGGGCGCATCATGTCGCGGCGTGACAATCAGCCCGCCGGGCAAATTCGGCGCCCGCGCGACCCCCGGATCGACTTTTTCCGAGGTCTGCTTCTGGTGATGATCTTCGTCGATCACGTGCCGGGCAACTGGTACGAAAATCTCACCCTGCGCAATTGGGGCTTTTCGGACGCCGCCGAAAGTTTCTTCGTTATGTCCGGCATGGCGGCCGGGTTGGCCTATTCCGCAGGCGTGGCTCGTTGGCGCGAGACGGGACTCTGGGCCGGGATTGCTCCGGTCTGGAAACGGGCCTGGGTGCTTTACCTGTCACATATCTTTCTGACGATGGCCGGGATCGGGATCTTCGTTTTCGGCGCAGAGGCGTTCGGACTGACCGAGCTCCTTACAAAGAACAACCTGCGACAGGTGTTTGAGAACACTGGCCCCGCGCTGATCGGTATCGTGACGCTGGGGCACCAGATCGGTTACGTGAACATTCTGCCCGCCTATTCGGTTCTTCTGCTGATCACGCCTTTCGCTATCCTTTTGGCGCTTCGCGCACCGCTGGGCCTGCTGGCCCTGTCGGTCGCGCTGTGGTTCGTCGCGGGACTTTACCGCATCAACTTGCCGGCCTATCCCAATCCGGGCGGCTGGTTCTTCAACCCATTCGCTTGGCAACTGGTCTTTGCCGTCGGGCTTCTGACCGGTGTCGCGCTGCGCGACGGCAGGCGGTTCGTGCCTCGGAACCGGGTGCTTTTGGGACTGGCCGTCGGCTGGCTCCTTGTCGTGCTGGCTTGGCGTCATGTTCCAGAGTTCGGGCCCGCCATGAACCACGGGATGGCGCGGCTCGGTTCGTTGGGGCTCCCGTTTCATATAACGTCGCACGACAAGACATTTCTGCCGATGCTTCGACTGCTTCACGCCCTGGCGCTTGTGTATGTCATTTCCTGCCTGCCGATCGTCACGCGACTTAGCGCCCATGCATATGCAGAGCCACTCCGCGTGATGGGCCGCCAAGGCCTCCTCGTCTTCTCTGCTGGCGCGCTGTTGTCGCTCGCGGGTCAGGCGTTGCTTGCCTTTTTCGACGGTGTGTCGATCGTGCCGTGGCTCTTTATCCCAGCTGGAACGATTGCGTTGTGGAGCATTGCCTGGCTAGGCGACTGGAAACGTCGTGCGGGGCAACCCGCACGCCGTACGCTGATCGGAAGTGACGATCGTCTTCTTCCAGTTGCCGCTGAGTGACCGCGCACTGCCGGGCAATGCAAAGCTACCTTTGCCCACGCCACCCAGAATGCAGATCTAGCGAAGCTGCAGATGAGCGATAGGCGCGTCGTCCGGACCTTGCGGTAAGCAATGATTAATACGTTCGCCGTTGTCTTTTGCAGCGCTAAAGAATTGGATCGTGAAGCAACGTTTTACACCAGACTAAAATCGATTGCGTGCGATCTGCATCCAGCGACGCCGCGGGCGTTGCGGCAGCAAATCGCGGCCGAGTGAAGCCAATCCCAACCGACGGATCGTCCACAAGGCTGGGGGGAAGTTGGGTCGCCTGACACACCGTCTGCCTTGGGTGAATTGTGATGGACCAAACTACACGACACTGCCAGGAATCAAGAACACCGCTGTGCAGAGCGAGGCGGTGTTTTTGACTCAGTGGACGCGCCTCACACAGTGCCGCCCAGGCTTCCTTCAAGCGTCGCCAGTTCCTGCCCCCCTGCCATCATGTCCTGAAGCTCGTCTGGCGTGATCTGCCCCCGTTGAGCGGTGCCCAGAGTCGTGCCACGGTTCAACACTGTGAACCGGTCGCCCACCGCCATCGCATGGCGCACGTTGTGGGTGATGAACACGACAGCAATGCCCTGTTTGCGTACCTTGTCGACGGTCGCCAGGACGTTCGCCGTCTGGCGGACGCCGAGCGCCGATGTCGGTTCATCGAGGATCAAGACCTTTGCGCCGAAATGGACCGCGCGCGCAATCGCAACCGTTTGACGCTCGCCTCCGGAAAGGGTGCCAACGGCCTGATCCGGGCCGCGCAGGTTGATGCCCATCTGGCGCATTTCCTGCATCGTGACCCGATCGGCATATTCGTGATCATAGAACGAAATGCCCGCCACTTTTCGTGTCGGTTCATTGCCCATGAAGAAGTTCCGGGCAACCGACATAAGCGGGATCATCGCCAGATCCTGATAGACCGTTGCAATGCCTGCGGTGATTGCATCGCGGGGGTCCTCGAAGTGCATCTCGCGGCCCTCAAAAAGGATCTCGCCCCTGGTTGGCTTGTGGACCCCGCTCATTGTCTTGATGAAGGTGGACTTGCCGGCACCGTTGTCGCCCAGCAGGCAGTGGCATTCGCCCGGATAGACATCGACCGAGACACCGGCCAATGCAATCACCGAGCCGAAGTGCTTTTCGATGTTCTTCATCTCGATGATCGGCGCGTGTGTGGTTCGGGTGTTCATCTTACCGTTCCCCTGTGATCATGCGACGGATGTAGGTGTTCAGGATCACCGCGAAGAGCAGGATCACACCCAGAAACACCCGAAAGAGTGAACTTTCGACCCCGGCGAAGAACAGTCCCTGTTGTACGACGCCGAAGATCAGCGCCCCAAGCGCGGCCCCGATCACCGATCCGTAGCCGCCGGTCAGCAAGGCGCCGCCGATGACAACGGCAATGATCGCCTCGAATTCCTTTAGCAGCCCCCTGTCGGCCCCGGCCGAGCCGAATTCCATCACCTGACAGGTAGCAAAGACGCTGGCGCAGAATGCTGTGAACATGAACATCAGTATCTTCACACGATTCACCGGAACACCGACATAACGCGCCGCCTGGGCATCGCCGCCAGCGGCGAAGATCCAGTTGCCGAACTTCGTCTTGGTAAGCAGCACATGCCCGAAGGCGATAAGGAGCAGAGCCCAGATGATCAGCATCGGGATACCGTCGACCACGGGCTCACCCTGCCGGGTGCCGCGCTCAAAGGTTGCAATCATGCCGTTTTCTCCCAGCCAGTGGAAGAAGCCGGTCAGGATCTTGCCGCCGAAGATCGGGGCAAGCCAGTCGCCTTCTGCGGTGTCCCGAATGCCGCCAATGATGGTCTTGTTTTCCAGCGTTTGCGGAAAGTAGATCGTGAAGCCACGCAGGATGAACAGGGTCGCCAGAGTCACGATAAAGCTCGGCAATCCGGTGCGGATCACGATCAGGCCGTTCAGCGCACCGATGGCAACGCAGAGGACAAAGCTGATCAGGATCGCCAGCCAGACCGGCCAGCCCAAAGTGACAGAGAAAATCGCGATCATCATGCCGGAGAAGCCGATCATCGATCCCACTGAGAGGTCGAATTCCCCGGCGATCATCAGCAGGCATGCGGCCACCGCGATGATCATGAACTGCGCCGATACCGTAGACCAGTTCAGGACGCCCTGACTGTTGAACATGCCGCTGTCAAAGGCGAACAGCAGGAAGAAAGTGAAGACCGCGATCGAGCCGCATATCCCACCCAGTTCGGGGCGGATCAACGCGCGTCGAAAGGACGACATTTCCTTGACACGTTCGTCGGAAACAGGCTTTGGCTGCGCTGTCTGTGACATCGCGTACGCTCCGTTCTTCGATTGTGAAAGATAAGTGAAAGTAGGCGCCCCGGAGTCCGGGACGCCCCTAGGAGATCAGCGGTATTCGCCCGCGAACTCTTCGACCTTGGCCAGTGCGTCAGCGGTGACGAAGCCTGGGCCGGAGTTGATGTTGTTGCCCGGCAGGACGCCATAGCGATGGTAGTTGGTCAGGATCACGACGGGCAGGTAGGCCTGCAGGAAGGGCTGCTGGTCGATACCCCACTGGATCACGCCCGATTTGATGCCCTTCACGATCTCTTCGCCGAGGTCAAACGTGCCGAAATAGATGTCACCGGCCATGCCGCTTTCTTCCAGCGCCTGAATGGTCGGGTCCGCGGACACCGGGCCAAGCGTCAGGATGCCGTCGGTTTCGGGATTGGCGGACAGGTAGGCCAGCACCTTGTTCTTGATTTCCGATGGGTCGGTGCCGCTATCGAGCATGGCGTCACCCAGTTCGACGCCCAAGCCATCGGCAAAGCCTCGGCACCGTTCGCCAACAGTCGGTTGCTGGATGGCGTGGTTGACGCAAAGGAACGAAGTGACACCGTCGTCCTTTGCTCGCTGCCCGGCTGCCAGCCCGGCGTCGTATTCGGGTTGGCCAACATACATGAGCGCGCCCACTTCGCGTGCCTGATCCGGCGTGCCGGTATTCATGATGATCACGTCGATGCCCGAGGCGACAGCATCCTGGATCGGGCCCTTGAGAACGTCATAATCAGCGAGAGTGGTAATGATACCGTTCGGACCGGAGGCCGTAGCCTGTTCGATGATACGCGCCATGTCCGCAATGTCACCGGTCGGCGGATTGCGATACTCGACCTCGACACCCATCTGCTCGCCCGCCAGGGCTATGCCGTTCTTGACTGTGTTCCACCAACTATCGCTATCAGGTGCGTGGCTGACGAGAACATACTTCTCGCCCTCTGCGTAAGCGGTGCTTGCCGTCATGACTGGCGTAGCCACAAGCGCCGTTGCAAGCGCGACGTTTCTCAAGAATGAATTCATATTCTCCTCCCAGGTTGGACACTGCACTGGCTTAACGACCGTATTCCGTCGCCTTTGCGGCCACAGATAACCACATCTCGGGTTGATTTGCAACCGGTTGCAAATTTTCTCGATGGACCTCATGATGCTCTTGGGGTCAATGCGCAATACAAGGGCATCTGATCAATGGGGATTTGCCGGCCATGTCACCGACTTTGAAGGATGTTGCAGAGCGTGCGGGCGTTTCGCGGTCCGCGGTTTCACGTACGTTCACCGATGGCGCATCGGTTTCGGACAAGATGCGCCGACGAGTGGAAAAAGCGGCGGCAGAGCTCGGCTACAGTCCGAATGCGTTGGCATCGAGCCTGACAACGGGCCGTACCAAGCTGATCGGGCTGGTGTCCAACAACTTCCACAACCCGATTTTTCTTCAGGTCTTCGATCTCTTCACCCGGGCGCTACAGGACCACGGGCTTCGCCCGCTTTTGGTCAACCTGTCCGATGAAACCGACCCGACCAATTCCGTGCGATTGCTGCGGCAATACTCTGTCGATGGTGTCGTGATCGCGTCGTCGACGCTGCCGCCGGGCTTTGCCCGGGCATTCCGAGACGCAGGCGTCCCGGTCGTACATGCATTTGGCCGAACACTGGCGGCGCCTCACGTTCATGTGGTCGGCATCAACAATGTCGAATGCGGTCGCATGGCGGCCCGTACGCTGGTCGCGCGCGGCTACCGGCGCGTTAGCTTTCTGGGCGGACCGGAAGCCGCAACATCGACGCAGGACCGGATGCGGGGCTTCCTTGACGAGCTTGCAAAATATCCTGATCTCAGCGTCAGCCATTCTTTCGCGGAGGCCTATTCTTTCGACGCCGGCCGGCGCGAGATGCAGCGATTGCTACAAGGTGACCCGGCAGAGGCCTACTTCTGCGGCGACGACGTATTGTCTATAGGGGCCCTATCGGCCCTGGCGGAAAAGGGACTGACGGTTCCCGGCGATGTCGGCATCATAGGCCTGAACGACATGGAAATGGCCGGATGGCAGAACATCAACCTGACCACGATCCGGCAGCCGATCCAGCAGATCGTTTCGTCGTCGATCGAGTTGATGGTGGCAATGCTGAACGACCCCGAGCGATACCCAGAGGCGCGGATTTTTGCCTGTGAGATCGTCGAACGCGGCACCTTGCGCCCGTTGGCATCCTAAGAAAACGCCCTGAATTGGCGCGTGGTCACGTTGCTCTTCGCGTCGATTCTGCCCGCAAACGCATACCGCCGAGTCTGCGGGCAGGACCGATCCGATCAGCGGAACATCGACGGGCGGGCCTCCATCCAGAGGCCGCCCTCTTTGGCCGACGTCACGGCGGTATGGACAGCCACAATGGAACGCAAGCCGTCGGCAGCATTTGGCAGACCGTCCCGCGTCTCGCCACGGATCGCATCCGCCAGATCGCAGTAGATATTCGCCACCGCCAACGGGAAGCCTTCAGGATGGGCAATCGACACGCGGGACAGACGCATTGCGTCCTCATGCAGGCCCGCCTCACCCTTTTCGATGATCTGGGTGCGGCCGCCGACCGGCGTATAGATCAGCTGGTTGGGCTGTTCCGAGGCCCAGCGAAGCCCGCCGGTTTCGCCGAAGATCTGGATGTCGAACCCGTGTTGCCGACCGATGGCAACCGACGAGGTCCAGAGCCGTCCAACAGCGCCCCCCAGCATACGAAAGTTGACCATCGCATCGTCTTCCAGCTCGCGGCTGGCAATGGTCGAGGCGAAATCAGCCGACAGTTTCTCGACCTCGTCGTCGGCGATGAAGCTCGCCATGTGAAGCGCGTGGATACCGCAATCCGCGAACTGCCCCGACACTCCGGCCATGGCCGGATCATAGCGCCACCGGACGCGAGGATTGTCGGCGTCGGTCGCGTCGCCATGGTGTCCATGGCTGAAATTGGTCACGATCAGGCGCACCTTGCCGATCTCGCCCGCCCGCACCATCGCGCGGGCCTGCCGGACCATTGGATAGGCCGAATAGCAGTAGTTGACGGCACAGGTCTTGCCGCTCGCTTCGGCGATGCGGACAATCTCTTCCCCTTCTTCGATGCTCATGGTCATCGGCTTTTCGCAAAGCACATTGAACCCAGCCTCGAGAAAGGCCTTGGTGATCTCGAAATGGGTCGAGTTCGGGGTTGCGACCGTGACCAGATCGACCCGGTCTTCCCGGCCCGTTTCCCCCGCGAGCATTTCCTGCCAATCACCGTAGGCCCGGTCGTCGGCCACGCCCAAACGGCGCGCATAGTCGCGCCCCGCGTCGGCGCGATGGTCCAGTGCTCCTGCGGAAAGTTCGAACAGCCCGTCGGCCTGTGCGCCCAGACGGTGCGCCGGGCCGATCTGGCTGCCTTCACCGCCTCCGATCATGCCCCATCTCAACTTTGCCATGTCATGTCTTCCTTGCACAAGCTGCGTCGAACGGCGGGTTCGATCGCTCAGTTTTCGTTAAAACCCAATAGATTGCAGGTATTCGCGGTTCGACCGCGCGTCTTCCATCGGGGTGCCGGGCATGGAGGGGTCGCAATCCTGCTCGACCGTGCACCAGCCCTCGAACCCGGCATCCAGAAGGCGCTGGCGCACTGCCGGAAAGTCGACGTCGCCCTTGCCCAAGTTGCAGAAAACGCCCTGTCCGCAGGCTTCGTAGAAACCGGTGCGGTTGGCCACCACGTCGGCCTTGACTGCGGGATCGATGTCTTTGAAGTGCATGTAGGAAATGCGGCCGATGTGCCGATCCATGAAGGCAACGGGGTCATAACCCGCATAGCTGTGATGGCCGGTGTCGAAGCAGATCTTCAGAATGCTTTCGTCAACTTCGTCCAGCAAACGCTCCAACTCGGGTTCAAAATCCATGAAGCCAGCGGCGTGGGCATGCATGCCGACCGTCAGGCCGTATTCCTCGGTGCCCATCTTCGAAATGGTTGCAATGCGGTCCCGGAATGCAGCCCATTCCGCAGCGTCCATTTGTTCGGCCTCATTGGCGCGGCCGGCGGTGGGCGCGCGACGGGCTGAGATGCTGTCGATCAGCACGAGGTGGTTCGCCCCGTGCGCTACTAGCGCCTTGCAGGTGCGCTGGCTGGCGTCCATCACCTCGTCCCATTTTGCGGGGTCGTGGAACGGGCGGAAGACGACGCCGCCGATGAGCTCCAGATCGCGCGCCGCAAGTTCCGGGGCCAGGATTGCGGGGTCCTCGGGCATGTAACCGATCGGACCAAGCTCAATCCCCTTGTAGCCGGCTGCCGCGCATTGATCGAGAACCGACTGCCACGTCGGATAGGACGGGTCGCTGGGGAATTCGATACCCCACGAGCAAGGGGCATTACCAATACGAATGCTCATCGTGCAGTGCCTTTCAGATGCTCAGAACGCTGCCGCGTCCTGCCAGGTTTTCGTTTCAGAAGATGCAAGGGCGGCGGCAACGATGCGGTTGACCTCCATCCCGTCGCGGAAGGTTGGCCAGATTGCCGTGCCGGTGTCGATGGCCGTGAGGAAATCCTTCGCCTCGATGATGATCTGGTCCTGATAGCCGGTGCCGTGCCCCGGCCCCTGACAGAAGGGTTCGTAGTCCGGGTGTGCCGGGCCGGTCAGAATACGCGTGAAGCCGCGCGTCGCCTCAGGGCCCTCGGCACGATAGAGCCAGAGCGCATTCTGATCCTCCTGATCGAAGCGGATCGCGCCTTTGGTGCCCGTGATCTCATAGGCATAGCCCATCTTTCGCCCTGTCGAGATGCGGCTGAAATACAATTGCCCCATCGCGCCGTTTTCGAAGCGGCACATCATCTGGGCATGATCGTCGTTGGTAACGGTGCCGCCGGGCCGTTCGACGTGCACTGTTTCGACCTCCGCGATCAGGCGTGTGATCGGGCCGATCAGGGCAAGCGCGCCATTGATCATGTGCGGGGCCAGATCCCCCATGGTTCCGTTTGACATGCCGGACGTGCGCCATGTTGCGGGGGATGACGGGTCGGCGTAGAAATCTTCGGTATGTTCGCCGCGGAACCACGTGATCTCGCCGATTTCACCTTCGGCGATGAGTTGGCGGGCGAACTGGCTGGCCGGCGTGCGGATGTAGTTGAAGCCGACCATGTTGACGGCGCCGCTTGCTTCTGCTGCGGCCACCATGGCGCGGCTGTCGTCAAGTGACGCCCCAAGCGGCTTCTCACAAAAGACCGGTTTGCCGAGTTCAAATGCAGCTTCGGCAATAGCGCGGTGGGTGCTTTGTGGAGAGGCGATGACGATGGCCTCGACCTTCGGGTCGCTGACCAGAGCCTGCCAGTCCGCCGTGCCGCGTGCAAAGCCGTAGGCGCGCCGATATTTCTCGGCGCTTTGGTCGCTGGTTGCGCAGATCATTTCCAGCCGGGGCCGCAGTGCGGTGTTGAAGATGGCGCCAACGCTTGCCATGGCGACTGAGTGGGCCTTGCCCATGTAACCGCCACCGATGATCCCGATACCGATCTCTTGCATCCGTCTCCTCCCTCGGGCGGCAAATTGATTTGCAACCGGTTGCAAATCTTGTATCCTGAGATTCGAAACCTCGCAAGCTGCAACCGCTTCGCGCCTTCAAATTTCCAGGGAGAACCCGCAGACATGAGCATGGGGACCAGAACGCTCCGTCTGACTACCGCGCAAGCTATCGTGCGCTGGCTTTCCAACCAGTTCATCGACATCGACGGAGAAGAACACCGTCTGTGCGGCGGTGGCTTTGGCATCTTTGGTCATGGCAACGTGACCTGTCTGGGCGAAGCGCTGAACACGGCGCGCGAAGAGCTACCTCTCTATCGCGGTCAGAACGAGCAGAGCATGGGATTCGCCGCCGCGGGCTATGCAAAGCAGTGGTTGCGCCAGCGGTTCATGTTCTGCACCGCCAGCGCCGGGCCGGGCACATCGAACCTGCTCACCAGCGCTGCGCTGGCTCACGCAAACCGGTTGCCGATGCTGATGCTATGTGGCGACTCCTACGTCACGCGCCTGCCCGATCCGGTGTTGCAGCAGATGGAGAACTTCGGCGATCCGACTTTCGGGGTGAATGACGCCTTCAAACCGGTTGTGCGCTATTGGGATCGGATCACCCATCCCGCGCAGATCCTGCAGTCTCTGCCGAATGCAATTGCGACCCTTCTGGACCCGGCGGATTGCGGACCCGCCTTCATCGGCTTGCCGCAGGACGTGCAGGGCTGGGTCTACGACTACCCTGCCATCTGGTTCCAGAAAAAGGTGCATCGTATCCGTCGTCAGATGCCGGATGCGGCTGAGGTTGCGGATGCAGTGGCCCTTTTGAAGACTGCGCGCAGGCCGATGATTATTGCCGGTGGTGGCGTGCAGTATTCGCGCGCTGTCGCCGACCTGACCGACTTTGCCGAAGCGCATCAGATCCCCGTCGTCGAGACCATCGCGGGCCGCGCCAACCTGCGCGCCACGCATCCGCTCAACATCGGGCCGATTGGAGTCACTGGATCAAACTCGGCCAATGCCATTGCCGAGCAGGCGGACGTCATCCTGTCCGTGGGTACAAGGTTGCAGGACTTCACCACCGGATCGTGGACGGCGTTTTCGAAGGAAGCGCGCTTCATCTCGGTCAATGCGGCGCGCCATGACGCGTCCAAGCACATGTCGCTGCCGGTTGTGGGCGATGCCAAGCTGTCGCTTCAGGCTCTGGCGGCGGCTCTCACCAACTATACCGCTCCGGAGGAATGGGTCGCCGAGGCCAAGCGCCACCGGGTGGACTGGGATGCCTATGTGGCGAAGAACGTCGCCCCGGGCAACAGACCAAACTCCTACGCGATGGCGATCGGCGTCGTGAACGATCTTTGTGACAAGCGGGACCGTGTTGTTGCCGCCGCCGGCGGGCTTCCGGCAGAGGTCACCGCCAATTGGCGCACGCTGGAACCGGGCACCGTGGATGTGGAGTTTGGATTTTCCTGCATGGGATACGAGATCTCCGGCGCTTGGGGTGCCCGGATCGCCCAAGCACAGCGCGAACGCGATCAGGACACCATCGTTTTCATCGGTGACGGGTCCTACATGATGTTGAATTCGGACATCTATTCCTCCGTGCTAAGCGAGAAGAAGCTGATCATTCTGGTGTTGGACAACGGCGGCTTCGCGGTCATCAACAAGTTGCAGAACAACACCGGCAACGAAAGCTTCAACAACCTGCTGGTCGATTGCCCCACTATCCCCGAACCCTTTGCCGTGGACTTCGAAGCACATGCGCGCGCGCAGGGGGCGATTGCCGAAACCGTGGCGAACCCGGCCGAGTTGGGCGAAGCGTTCAAACGTGCGAAGGCGGCGGACAAGACCACCGTCATCTGCATGAAGGTCGACCCCTATGAAGGCTGGACCACCGAAGGCCATACCTGGTGGGAATGTGGCACGCCGCATATCTCGGAAGACGCCAAGGTCCGAGCCGCGCATGAAGATTGGGAATCCTCGCGGTCCAAGCAAAGACAGGGCGTCTGATGGCCGATCTCGAGCGTATCAGCGGCAACAGCTTCGTCATTCTCGGACGTGCCGGTATGGATTTCTATCCCGACCCACCCGGAACCAAAACCGAAGAGGCCAAGACTTTCACTGCCTGCCTTGGCGGGTCGTCTGCCAATATCGGGGTGGCAATCACACGGCACGGCGGGCATGTCGTCTTGGTCACATCGGTATCGGATGACGCGATCGGTCGTTTCGCGCTCAATCAACTCGATCACTACGGGATCGACCGCTCCTACGTCAAATCGGTCGGCGGCGAGGTGCGAAACTCGCTGGCGGTGGTGGAAAGCCGGGTCGAGGACCACCAGTCCGTGATCTATCGCAACGGCGCTGCGGATTTCGAGATGACTTCCGAAGATGTGGCGGCGGTGGACTACGGCAAGTACTCGGCGTTGATCACTACCGGAACCGTGTTTGCCGCTGAACCGTCTCGAAGCGCCGCCTTTCATGCTTTCGATATCGCGCGCGCCGCCGGTCTGCCGCTGATCTTCGACGTGGACTACCGGCCCTATTCCTGGCCCTCGGCCGAGGTCGCCGCCGAGACCTATTCCCGCGCCGCCGCAATGTGCGACATCATCATCGGCAACGATGTGGAATTCGGCTTCATGGCCGGAGATTACGACAAGGGGTTGGACAAGGCCCGTGAACTGGCCAGCACGACGGCGCAGATCGTGATCTACAAGATGGGGGAAATGGGCGCGATCACGCTGACCCCCAAGGGTGAGTTCCGTACCGGCATCTATCCTGTGAAGGCCCTGAAGCCCACGGGCGCGGGCGACAGCTTCATGGGCGGGTTCATCTCTGCACTCGCCCAAGGCCGAGATTTGCGCGATGCGGTCCTGCGCGGCTCGGCCTGCGCCTCGATCGTTGTCAGCCGCGTCGGCTGCGCCCCTGCCATGCCCACACCTGCCGAGCTTGAGGACTTCCTGTCCTCGCACCCCGGCCCCACTACCGCCTGAAAAGGAACACCACATGCATATCGCCCCCCATGACAACCGCAACAAGCCGATCGTCGATGTCGACGACGCCTTGGTGCCGCTGAACTATTTCAACATCGTCAAGCTGAAGAAGGGCGAGGCCTTTGAATACCGGGTACCGGGATACGAGACCTGCATCGTGCCCGCGACCGGCACCGTCGATGTGGATGTCGAAGGCGTGAAGTTCACCGCGCTCGGCAATCGCGGCGAAGACGTCTGGGATGGCGAGCCGGAAGGCGTCTATGTTCCGGTCGGCGCCAAAGTGACGCTGGTCTGCACCTCTGACGAGACCGAGACCTTCATCGCCGGCGCGAAATACGACAAGGTGCTGGACCCTTTCGATGTGCGCGAAGATGGCATCGACCGCGTGCAATACGGCTCGGACGACACCAAGACCCACCGCAAGATCAAACACATCCTTGGCGCGAACCATCACGACAAGGTTGGCCGGCTGCTGGTCAGCGAACTGTTCACCGTGGGGCAGGGGGGGTGGTCCGGGTTCCCCAGCCACAAGCATGACACCGACCGTCTGCCGATCGAGACCCGTCACGATGAGACCTACAACTTCCGGTTCAAGCCGAACTACGGATCCGGAGTGCAAATGCTTCAGCGCGAAGACAATGAACCGGGCGATGCCTATCACATCATGGATGGGTCGACGATCTGTCTCGACAAGGGCTATCACCCCTGCGCCGTGCTGCCGGGTTACGAGATGTACTATTTCACGATCCTCGGCGGGCTGAGCCAGCGCTCGCTGGTGCAGTACTTCCAGCCGACCCATGCGGCGCAACTGGAAACCATACCCGGTATCAAGGACATGATCGCGAAGTTCAAATGACGCTGGTCACCTTGTCAGATGTTCTTCAGCCAGCGCTGAAGGAAGGCTATGCCGTGGCCGGGTTGGTTACCTTGGGCTGGGAAGATATGCGCGCCTATGTAGCCGCCGCCGAGGCAGAGAACGTGCCGGTCATTCTGCAGGCCGGACCGAGTTGCCGCGAACACACGCCGCTGACTGTGCTGGGCGCGATGTTCCGGCATTTGGCCGAAAATGCGTCGGTTCCGGTCGTGGCTCATCTGGACCATGGCTACACGTATCAAGAGTGCAAAGAGGCGCTGGACGCCGGGTTCACATCACTCATGTTCGACGGATCGCGCAAACCTTTGCAGCAGAATATCGATGAAACCGCCGCCATAGCCGAGATGGCGCATGCCGCGGGCATTTCATGCGAAGGTGAGATTGGCTTCGTGGGTTATTCCGGCGGCGAGACGTCGGCTGGAACCGACCCGGAGGAGGCGGCGAAATTCGCACGAGACACGGGCGTAGACGCGATGGCGATCTCGGTCGGAAACGTACATCTGCAACAGGAGAAGGAAGGCTCGCTCGACGAGACCCGCATTCGTTCCATCGAAGCGGTAGCCAATGTGCCGCTGGTCATTCACGGCGGATCGGGAGTGCCGGTGGCGCAGCGCACCGCACTGGCCCGCGGCTCGGCCATCTGCAAGTTCAATATCGGCACGGAGCTGCGCATGGCTTTCGGCCAGGCGTTACGTGAGGCCGTGAACGTTGACCCCGCCCGGTTTGACCGGGTGTCGATCCTGAAGGATACCCACCTCCCCCTGGTCACCGCCACGCGGCGAGTCCTGAATGCGCTGAAACGGGCTTGAGATGCTTATTGGGCCGTGGCCCGATCGGACAGGTCCAGGCCATTGCAACCAGCGCGCTTGAGGGCCTTCGCTTGACTGCGGTCGCGCCTGACGTCGCCGCATCCGCCGCGCGGCCACTTGCTACATTCGGCTATCGGCCAACGCTTGAAAGGGCAGGCGGCATCTCTTCAACCATATTGGTTAGACGCGGGTCCTTGCCCTTTCCCAAATCTGGGTCCGCGCGACACGCTCGGCGGGCTTGACGAGGCCGTCCCGTTCGAGGCGTCGCAGTAGGTGCAGGATCCCGCTGTTACTCATCCCGAGCGCATCTCTCAATTCCGACTGCGTGCGAGGTCTTTCGAGCGCTTTCAGAACGTAGCGCCGACGGTCCTCTGCTCTGCGGTGCCGGCGGGGGCGGCGGTCGAAATCCGAGCCGGGCATCAGGCAGCCTCCCGAGCCTGCGCGGCCTCGTCCCTGAAGGCGACCACCGCATCTTCCACCGTCCCTGCGTAGTGCACGAGTGGCTTCTTTAAGCCGTGTGTCAGGAACACGCGCCGAATATCGCGGCTCGCCCCCGTCAACCATAGCGCGACGTCTCGCTTATGTGCCTTTCGCGCCAACCCCTCGATCATGTTGGCCCCGGTCGAGTCGAGGAAGGGTACGGCCGAGAAGTCGACGATCAGCGCCTTGTGGTCGTCTTGAATGCGGTCGAGTACCGAGCCGATGGACGCGGTGGCGCCGAAGAAAAGCGCGCCGGTAATGCGATAGATCACGATATCCGGGTTCGCAGCGGCGTCTTCGTCATAGGTGTCACGCGGTCGGGCCGTATCGGCCTCGTCGCGGGCGACGAAGGGCGTTTGGGTTGCGACCGCGGTCGCCCGGCTCATGCGTTGGATGAAAAGCACTGAACCGAGGGCGAAGCCGACCACGATCGCTTCGGTCAGGTCGCGGAAGATCGTCAAGAAGAACGTGGTGCCGAGAACCGTCGCCTCGCCCCAACCCGAACGCAGAAGGATGGCGATTGCAGGTTTCTCGATCATGTTCCAGGCAACCACGGCCAGAACGCCCGCCAGTGCGGCCAGCGGGATATAAGAGGCAAGCGGTGCCGCGACAGCCATGAAGAGAAGCAGGAACAACGAGTGCAGCATGCCGGCGATTGGGCCATGCGCACCAGAGCGCACGTTGGTCGCGGTGCGCGCGATCGTGCCCGTCACACAGAAGCCGCCGAAAAGCGACGAGCCAACGTTGGCGGCACCCTGCGCGACCAGTTCGCAGTTCGAGCGATGCCGGCGGCCAGTCATGCCGTCGGCGACGACTGCCGATAGAAGGGACTCGATGGCGCCGAGTAGCGTGAAGGAGAGCGCGGCCGGCAGGACCGTCATGATCCTTTCCGCTGACAGGTCGGGCAGGCTCGGGGCGGGCAGGGCAGAGGGAATTCCGCCGAACTTCGTGCCGATGGTCTGGACCGACAGCCCGAGCAGCGAAGTGGCCACCGCGGCAAGTCCGACGGCAACCAGCATGCCCGGCCAATTCGGTCGCCAGCGACGTAAACCGAGGATGACTGCTACAGTTGCAGCCGAAACGGCGGTCGCGGCGGGCGTGATGCTGGCCCGTGCGTCCCACAGGGCGGGGATCTTCTCAAGCAGCTCACCCGGCTCGTGCTCCAGCGTCAGACCAAAGAGCTCCTTGATCTGACTGGCGAAGATGATGACCGCGATCCCGGCCGTGAAGCCCACCGTCACTGGAAAGGGAATGAACTTGACGAAGGTGCCGAGCCGCAGGAACCCGGCGGTTGCCAACATCAAACCCGACATGAACGTGGCGAGGATCAGCCCGTCCATCCCGTGCTGCGCGACTGTCGCCGCGACCAGCACGATGAAGGCCCCGGCGGGTCCACCGATCTGGAACCTCGAGCCCCCGAGAAGGGAAACGAGGAAGCCGCCCACGATCGCAGTGTAAAGTCCCTGCGCAGGCGTGGCGCCCGAAGCAATGGCTATCGCCATGGAAAGCGGTAACGCCACGATGGCGACGGTCAGACCGGCGACCGCGTCAGCGCGCAATTGGGGCGGTCCGTAGCCTTCGCGCAGGACAGTCAAGATCTTCGGGGTGTAAAGCTCGGCGAAGCTGGACACCTCACCTTGCCTCGTTCGCGGTTCTTGCATTTCGGGCCGCACCTTTTTTTTCAGAAGGAAGCGGCGGGATCGTCGGCTAGTCGTCGGCGGTCGCCGTCGCAGGGAGTGAAGGATCAGGGTTTCGGGAGAGCGGATTTCAGACGGACACCGCGTCCTCCCGCTGTGCTTGGTGCGCCCTCGCCAATAAGTTCAACACCGGCCAGTTCCAGCGCTTCGACGACTTTGGTCAGGCTGTCCACGACCCCGCGGACGTTCCCGTGGCTGGCCTCCATGCGCTGAATCGTCGGAACGGAAAGACCGGCAAGCTCGGCAAGAGTTTTCTGGTCGATGCCAAGAAGGGTGCGCGCGGCACGCATTTGAGCGGCTGTAATCATAGTATGTCCTGAATAGGATGAATCGTATTTAAAATGGTGATTATGATATGTCAAATATCAATTCAGATACCCGAAAAGCTATCTGTGCTCACGTCACGGACGTTGAGTTTCGGTCGCGTTTACCGATACCAGCCACGCCAGACGCCGATGGAAACTGCGTAGTTTGCCGATCGTACTGACACTTCTATTCGTAGCACTGGCGTTCGGCCAATGCAGTTCGGCGCTCAGCCATTCGGGGGGTCAGTTTGCCAGCGAGGGCAGCCAAAGCGATATTGCGGGGACGTATGTGACCAGCAGCAGCGCGACGAGAATGGCAAGGTAGAAAGGCCAGATTGTTTTCAGGGCCTGTTCCATCTTGATCTTGCCGACCGCACAGCCCACGAACAGACAGGTACCCACGGGCGGCGTGCACAGGCCGAGACCGAGATTGATGAGCATCATGATGCCGAATTGCGTGGGATCCATTCCAAGGCCCTTGGCGATCGGAAGGAAGATCGGCGTGCAAATCAGGATCAGCGCAGCCATGTCCATCACCATCCCGAGGATCAGAAGGATCACGTTGATCATCAGCAGAATGATGATCGGATTGTCAGAGATGGAAACAAGCAAGCCGCTGAGCTTAGCGGGCACCTGATAGAGCGCGAGCAGGTAGGCGAATGAGCTTGCGAAGGCAATCAGGATCATCACCATCGCGGTCGTGCGCACCGCGCCGGTAACTGACGTGAGAAAAGCCTCCATGCTCAGGCTGCGGTAGTAGAAGAACGTCAGAAGAACCGCGTAAATCGCGCCAAACGCACCGGATTCTGTCACGGTGAAGACGCCCGACAACGTGCCGCCGACAATGATGACCGCCGTCATGAAGCCGGGGATCGCGTCCGCGGCCGTGCGCCCCACCACGCCCCAGCCGGGAAACGGCTCGGATGGGTAGTTGTGCTTGATCGACAGGATGTAGGCGGCGACCGCAAGGCTGATGCACATCAAGACGCCCGGCAGAACGCCCGCGAGAAAGAGCTTGGAGACCGAGATCCCGCCGCCTGCAGCCACCGCGAAGATGATCATGTTGTGACTGGGTGGAATAACGATCCCCGCGATGGACGACGTCACCGTGACGTTGACCGCGAAGTCGGGGCGATACCCCCTCTCTTTCATCACCGGCACGAGGAGCGACCCAAGTGCGGAGATATCAGCCACCGCCGAGCCCGAAATGCCGCCGAAGAGCATGCTGGAGAATATGTTCACCATCGCGAGCCCGCCTCGCAGGTGTCCGACCAGGGCGGAGGCGAACTTGACCAGTCGCTGCGCGATCCCGCCGTGAAGCATGATTTCGCCGGCAAAGATGAAGAACGGAATAGCCAGAAGAGAGAACACCGAGACTCCGGCCGTCGCCCGCTGGAAGGTGATCAGCATCGGAAAGCCTTCGAACCAGAAGGCCGACGCCGCCGCGATGCCCATGGCAAAGGCAACCGGAAGCCCAATCACGACTCCGGCGCCAAAGACACCGAGCAATATGGCCAAGCCCATGGTTCAGATTTCCCCTGGATGCGGCAAGGGTGCCCATGCCCGATAGTTGAGAATGCGAATGAAGGCACGCGTTCCCGCGAACAACAGAACGAGCGCGCCACAGGACGTTATCGCGAGCGTCCGAAAGCTTTCGGGAATGTCGAGCATCGGAAGCGGCGTGTCCCAACCAAACCGCATCAGAGTAACACCGGCCACCAGCATCACCGCGCCAAATGCCGCTAGGATCAGGTCGATGGCGATGATCGTCACCTTCTGTGCTTGTTCGGGAAGAAGGTCGCGGAACAGCGTGACGCCAATATGGCTGTCTTCGCGCACGCCGGCCGCCGCGCCGAGAAATGAGATGTAGCAGATCAACAACAGCGCCAGCTGTTCCACCCAAGTGGGTGTCACGTTCAGCACGTACCGGCCGAACACAAGCCAGCCGAAGGAAACGATGAGCACCACGAGCGCGATGGAGGCGACGACCATACAAACGGAGCGCACCAAATCGAGGCATCGCTCGAGAAATTCGACAGTTTGTGAGCGATGAGCCATCAGGGCCTCCGGTATCGGGATGGAAGCGTTGTTACGCTGGAAGGTCCGCTCGCGATGCCGGCAAGCGGGCCTTCCGTTGGTCCATTTGGCTCAATCCGCGCTGCGGATCATGTTGACGAGGTCGGTCAACTCCGGGTTAGCGACGAGGAACGCGTCGTAGACCGGCGTCATGGCGGCCTGGAACGGCCCTTTGTCGGCGATGGTGTTCACAACCGTACCACCCGCTTGCACCTTTTCCATACTCGCCGCTTCGCGCTCGGCCCAGAGCTGACGCTGCAGTTCGGCGCTCTTGCGGCCCGCATCCAAGACGATCTCTTGTTGCTCGGGCGTGAGTTTTTCCCAGCTCTTCAAGCTCATGCAGAGGCATTCAGGGATGATCAGGTGTTCGGTCAGAGAGTAGTATTTCGCGACCTCGAAGTGGTTGGTCGATTCATAGGACGGCGGGTTGTTTTCGGCACCGTCCACGACCCCGGTCTTGATGGACTGGTAGACCTCGGCGAAGGCCATCGGGGTGGCGTTGCCGTCCATGGATTCGACCATGCTGACGAACAGGTCGTTACTCATCACGCGGACCTTCAATCCGGAGACGTCTTCGGGCGTATTGATCGGGCGTATCGAATTGTAGAACGACCGCGCGCCGGCGTCATACCATCCTAGCGGCACAATCCCCTTGGCTTTCATTCCCTCGCCGATCGCCGCGCCGACTTCGCCATCCATAAGCCGGTACATCTGCGGGATGCTCTTGAAGATGAAGGGCAGTGAAACAACGTTGGTTTCCGGAATGGACTGCCCCATCGGTCCAAGGCTGAATTCGCCGAAGTCGATGATGCCGAGCCGGGTCTGCTCGATTGCGTCGGGCTGACTGCCAAGCACGCCGTTGTGGTAGATCTCTCCCTTGACCTCGCCGCCGGTCCGCTCGGCGACCTCGGCCATGAAGGACTCCATCGCGATGGAGACTGGGTAATCCTCGACGTGAATGTTCCACCCGCGCAGGTCCAGTGCCATCGCTGCACTCGCCGAGACTGATCCGGCGACAAGAGCGCCTGCGCACAGACGGGTCATTCCCTGAAAGAAAGTCATGTGATCCTCCCTGATCATATTCCCTATGCCGACAGTAGGCAGGGGTTCGGGCTGATACCGTTTATTCCCCGCCGGAAAACGCGACGGATAAACTGGTATACTAAACTGGTATGCAAGTCAAAGTGAATTCGGCGGCTCCCATAAAGCCGCGTCCGGCTGCTGGTCTGAAGCTGTCCAAGCACTATGCGGTGCAAGGCAGAAACGCGTTCAATGTCGCACTACTCATCGACTCAACCCCCAGCTTTGCGCACAAGTGACCGGAGGTCGCTGCAAATCGCCGTTCTTTATCGCTGGCAGGCGACAGATCCTTCGATCACTTCCGATCATCTCCGTAGTGCTCTGCCTATTTCTCATCGTCTCGCCCTTGGGCAAGATTCGCCTGGGCGGCCCCAAGGCGGAGCCTTTATTCGGCTATGTTGGCTTGTGTTCGATCGCCTTCGCGGCTGTCGTTTCGACGGTTGTCGCCGGAATGCTGGCTAAAGGTGGAAATCGCGCAAAGCGGGTGAAACCGTTTCTTTTCTGCGCTACTGGACCTGCTGCGACGCCGGTGAGATAAGTCCACGAGGTTGTCCAAACAACGTTGCATGATATCTTCCGGGGCCGCGGTTCCGGATAGATAGCGGTAGAGGCACAGGAGCGGCGGAATAGTAGTTTCGAACTTCCGGATCGGACTTCTTCTAATCGCGCTTACCGGATTGGTCGGAGGCTTGCTTCTGCTCGCCGTGGACCGGGCGGATGTCGCAAGGATCCTTTGGTTCGCGGGCGTCGTTCCCACTATCGCCGCGCTGGTTTGGGAAATCGTTCAAAGTCTGCGACGTGGCGAGGTTGGTGTCGATATCGTCGCAGCGCTTTCCATGACGGCCGCTCTTGCTTTCGGCGAAGAACTCGCGGCGTCCGTCGTGGCCGTCATGTATGCTGGCGGGACATTCCTCGAAAGCTTCGCAGAGTCGCGCGCGCGCCACGAGATGCACGCGCTGCTCTCGCGCGTCCCACGAAGCGCGACGCGGCACCGCGACGGCGCGCTGGAGGAGGTGCCGCTCGACGCCATCGCGCCTGGCGACCGACTTCTGATCCGGCAGGGCGATGCCGTTCCGGTGGACGGTCTGGTTGCGGATGGCAGCGCCTTGGTAGACACCTCTGCGCTGACCGGGGAGCCGTTGCCGGTGCGAGTAAGCCACAACGGCGAGGTGATGAGCGGTGCGACAAACGTCGGTGAAGCCTTCGATCTCTTGGCATCGCATCCCGCTGCCGAAAGCACCTATGCAGGCATCGTACGATTGGTCGAGGCCGCGCAGCGGTCGAAGGCGCCGATGGCGCGGATGGCCGACCGATGGTCCTTGGGGTTCCTGGCGGTAACGCTGGTACTGGCGGCCATGGCTTGGTGGGCCTCGGACGATCCCGTCCGGGCGGTGGCCGTGCTCGTTGTCGCTACGCCCTGCCCATTGATCCTCGCGGTGCCTGTCGCTCTGGTCGGGGGGATGTCCCGCGCCTCGCGGTTTGGTGTCCTCATAAAGGGTGCCCGGATTCTTGAGAACCTTTCCCGCATTCGAACTGTGATCCTGGACAAGACGGGGACCCTGACGATCGGGCAGCCCTCGATCGTTGAAATCCGCCCGACAAACGGAATGTCTGAGGACGAACTGCTCGCCCTCGCTGCCGCTCTTGATCAGGCGTCCAAGCATCCTGTGGCGCAAGCGATCGTCGCCGAAGCGTTGTCGCGAAATCTCACGCTGCCAGTGCCGAGCGGCGTTACAGAGTTCCCCGGCGAGGGGGTCGCCGGAGATGTCGCCGGGCGCGCTGTCAAAGTGGGCGGTCTGGAATTCGTCAGCCGCGGACGCGTCATGCCCACGACCGACAAGCCTCCGGGATCCGTGGTGGTCGCAGTCGAAATCGACGGCGAATACGGCGGCCTCATGGTCATGGCGGACAACCTGCGTACCGAGGCCGGGGCGCTTTTGGCATCCATGCGGCGTCTTGGCGTCGAGCGTATCCTTTTGGCGACCGGCGATCGGTCGGATGTCGCCAACACGATTTCCACCGGACTTGGCCTTGACGCTGTCCATGCCGAGCTCACGCCGGACCAAAAGGTTCTGCTGGTCCTGACCGAGCACAAGAATGGGCCGGTGATGATGGTTGGCGACGGGGTGAACGATGCGCCCGCGCTGGCCGCGGCCGATGTGGGCGTGGCGATGGGTGCGCGGGGCGCTGCCGCATCGGCCGAAGCGGCGGATATCGTTCTGCTCGTGGACCGTATCGACGCTGTACTCGCCGCGTTGGATATCGCGCAGCACTCACGGCGTATCGCCTGGCAAAGCATCGCGGCGGGCATCGGTCTGTCGGTGGTAGGGATGATCGCGGCAGCCTTCGGTTACCTGTCGCCGGTTCAAGGCGCGCTCTTGCAGGAAGCGATTGACGTTGCGGTCGTGTTAAACGCGCTCAGATCGCTGCGCATCCGGCCGCGCTCTGGCGTAGCAAGTTAGGCGCGCTTCCAAGTCATCTGGGAAGCGGGGAATCCTGCGTCCAAGGTGCTGCAACGGATCGGAGCGATCTTGCTCAACAGGCACAGCAGCCTTCGGCCAATGGCGTGACAAAGCGCGGTAGTGGGTACTCTGAAATTCACACGTAGCGAGTGACTGTCACGTTTCGATTGAAGCTGTGCGACGGCGCAAACGGAACCGTAGCGCAAACACTTCAAGACGAATTGCGTTTATGTTCGACTTTCGAGACAGTGCACATTGGAACGCCAACCGCCGCCATCAACAGGGGCCGCGCATGCACAAGTTGACCCTCGACCCGAATGGAAAAATGATCGCCCTGTCGGTCAATGGAAGCTCGGCTATCCGTTTCCATGCAGTCTGGCTGCGTGACAACGCGCGGGATGCGGCGACGCGCGCGCCGGGGAACGGGCAGCGTCTGATCGTGCTGCGTGACATTCCGGCTGACACGCGGATCACGTCTGCAGAGGTTGCAGGACAGATGGTAAGTCTGACCTTTGCGCCGGAAGGCAAGACGATCGACTACGATATCGAGTGGCTATTGGCCAATGCCTATGACCGCGCCGCGCCAACCGTCAAAGGATGGACGCAGTCGCATATCGAGACATGGGATAGCGGCCTGACGGAGCGCATGCCGGTGGCGGATTTCGACGCTGTGCGGTCTACCCCGTTCGCGTTGCGCGATTGGCTAAGCCCAGTTGCGCGCTACGGATTTGGCAAGCTTTCGAACGGGCCGGTGCGGGACGGCGCTCTCTTCGATGTCGTCGATCTTTTTGGCTATGTCCGCGAGACGAACTACGGCCGCCATTTCGAAGTCCGTACAGAGGTCAATCCGACGAACCTCGCCTATACCGGCCTCGGCCTTCAGGCGCATACGGACAATCCCTATCGCGACCCGGTTCCGACGGTACAGGTTCTCTATTGCCTCGAAAGCTCGGCTGCGGGCGGCGAAAACATGGTGGTCGACGGCTTCCGCGCGGCAGAAAGGCTGCGCGAGGAGAATGCGGACTGGTTCAACGTGCTGACACGCTACTGTGCGCGGTTCGAGTATGCGGGTTCGGAAGGGGTAGTTCTGCGGTCCCGCCGGCCGATGATCGAACTCGCGCCGGATGGCGAACTGACGGCAATCAGGTTCAACAACCGCTCCACCGCCGCGATCACCGACGTACCGTTCGACGAGATGGAGACCTACTACGCCGCCTATCGCCGGCTCAGTGAGATCATCGAAGATCCCTCCATGGAAGTGACATTCCGACTTGAGCCTGGCGAGAGCTTCGTGGTGGACAACACGCGCGTGCTTCATGCCCGCAAGGCCTATTCCGGAACGGGGACCCGCTGGCTTCAGGGTTGCTATGCCGACAAGGACGGGCTTCTTTCAACGCTGGCTGCGCTCGAACGCCAGATGCCGGAGGCCGCGGAATGACAGAGCCACTTTTCTCGACGCTCACGCCCGACAACATCGTCGCCTTCCTCGAAGACATCTTCGAGCGGCGCGGCGGCGAGGAATATCTGGGCGAGCCGGTGACGATGGCTGAACACATGCTGCAAGGCGCGACTATCGCCGAGCAGAACGGGATGCCCGAAGAGATCATCGTCGGCGCGCTTTTGCACGACATCGGCCATTTCACCTCGGAATTCGGGACGTTCAGCATGGACGACGACGAGGACCGCTTCCATGAAGAGGCGGGTGCCGAGGTGTTGGCCGCCTTCTTCCCTTCCGTCATCACCGACTGCGTCCGTTTCCACGTCGCGGCCAAGCGATATCTCTGTGCTACGAAGCCGGACTATTTCGACCGGCTATCGGAAGCCTCCATTCACTCGCTGAATCTGCAGGGCGGGCCTATGAAAGCGGACGAAGTGGTCGAGTTCGAAAGAAACCCGAACCTGAAGCAGATCATTCAGGTCAGGTATCTGGATGAAGCGGGCAAGCGCGCTGACATGAACACGCCGTCCTTCTCGCATTTCGCTCCGATGGTGCAGCGTATCGTGGACGCCCATTGCGGGAGAGCGGTATGACCAAGCCGGAATACATCTTTGATGCAGCGACGAAGCCATCGTTGCCGTGGCACGAGGTTCCACTGATCCGGGCCACCGATGAAAGCGTGAAGGGCTACGGCTGCCTGGTAGACGATCCCGAAACGTTCGAAATCGAAATCGTCCGCTGGCCCGCTCAGGGCTGGCGTCCGATTGACGACGGCACGGGCGACGAGGGCGGTTGGGTCGAAGGAACGTTCGCGGGCACCTGGAAGGGCGACGTTCTCTACGGCGTCAATGAAGCGGTCAAGGGGCACTACGTCCTCGGCTGGTCGACCGACCCGCAGCGCGCCTCTGCCGATGCCCGAACGGCGCCGCGCGATCAGGTTCTTCTCTGGCACATGAATTATCATCCTGACGGCGGACAGTTGTTCTATCCGCTGGACCGCAAGCCGTTCATCATCCCGGCAGCTTTGCCCGGCGACAACCTGACGCCAGACAAGGTGGTGGCCTTTTGGTGCGACGGGACACGCGGGCTCTATATCCACCCCGGTATCTGGCATGAGGGCATCTTTCCCGTGGAGGATGAGCAGCGGTTTCTCGACCGGCAGGGGCGGGTCCATGCCCGGGTTAGCGCGGATATCGGGAAGGAGTTCGGGGTCTACCTGTCCTGCCCACTTCGAGCCGACCGGATCAAGGACCTCTGACGGTGCGGTTCGCCGGGGCAGGGGCATTGACTCCCCGATCCTGCGCTGTATAAGCCGCCCGTCCCGGGACAAATGCGCCCGGGTCATTCATTTGGTGTTGGTGGCCCCCGCGAGGGGAAGCCTGTCGCCCGAAAGGGAAAGGACAACGCCCTTCATTGCCGCCATCCTGGCGGCGCCCGAAAGAAGGAGATCAGCGGTGACCAAACGCACCTCTGCCAAGTACAAACTCGACCGCCGGATGGGCGAAAACATCTGGGGCCGTCCGAAGTCCCCGGTCAACCGCCGCGAATACGGCCCCGGTCAGCACGGCCAGCGCCGCAAGGGCAAAATGTCCGACTTCGGCACGCAGCTTCGCGCCAAGCAGAAGCTGAAGGGTCATTACGGCGATCTGACCGAAAAGCAATTCCGTCGCATCTACTCCGAAGCCGAGCGTGTGAAGGGCGACACTGGTGAAAACCTGGTGGGTCTGCTGGAGCGCCGTCTCGACGCGGTCGTGTACCGCGCGAAGTTCGTGCCGACCGTCTTCGCCGCGCGTCAGTTCGTGAACCACGGGCACGTGACCGTCAACGGCAAGCGCGTGAACATCCCTTCCTACCGCGTGAAGGAAGGCGACGTCATCGCAGTTCGCGACAAGTCGAAGCAGCTCGCCCTCGTGCTCGAGGCTGTCGGCCTCGCCGAGCGGGACGTGCCGGACTACATCGAGGCTGACCACTCCAAGATGACCGCAACGTTCGTGCGGACGCCGGCGCTGGGCGACGTGCCCTACGCTGTGCAGATGGAGCCGAACCTCGTCGTCGAATACTACGCGAAGAACTGATCTCTTCGTTCCTTTCGGGGACCGATATTACGGGCCGCCGCGGGAGACCGCTGCGGCCTTTTTTTCAGTCTTCCGCGGTGCTGGCGCCACAAAATCGCCCTGCGACGTCCACCAATCGGGCATACATTTCCGGCATGACGCGAACCAGTCGCTAAAGCGAACAACCCCGAGGAAAAGGGCAGCTTGTCAAAAATGCAGCGCCTTGCCGCCTTTGAGATGCGCCGAACCAGTCCGCTTTGTGAGAAGTTGACGGGGATACTTTTCCTGTGTTTGGCGGTCATGTCGGTTGTCTTTCTTGGGCGGCTTGCCCACCAGCAGGCCGGTGAGCCAAGTTTTGACTTCCGCTACTTCTGGCTCGCGGGTCAAATGTGGGCGGACGGGGTTTCACCTTATGGCGCTACCTTTCACGAGACCGGGCAGCGCCTGATAACAGAGGGGCACATCCCTGTTATCTGGCCCTATCCGCCTAGCACCTGGGCGCTCTTCTTTTGGCTGGGATATTTCGACTTTGCCGAGGCGTGGAAAATATGGCTGGCGCTAAAGATCTCTGCGGTGCTCATGGCCAGTGCCGTGCTGGCGGTCGCGCTCCCGCTGGATCGGATGCCCGGCTTTGCGGCCCAATCGTTGCGCCTCACGAGGTTTGGATTCTTCTGCGCGCATCTCGCGATCATGGCACTCCTCGAGGCCACACTTCTGGATCTGTTTTCGGGCCAGACTGCCGCCTTCATTTATTTAGGTGCCGCCTTCCTGATCGCCGGGCTTTCGTGGCAAAACAAGATGCTCGCTGCAGCTGGGCTGGCAGTCGTGATGATGAAGCCGCAGATTGGGGCTGTTTTCGCGCTCGGCCTGATGCTTTACGGTCGAGAAGGATTGGGTTTGGTGTTTCGCGCCGCGCTGATCTCCGTTCTGCTCATCGTACCTCCGGCAATCATCGAGCCGAACGTGGTCTTCGATTGGCTGGCCGCAGTTGCTGGCTATGACGGCGCCCACTTCGCAAACACTGTTGCCATGATGTCAGGTCTTCGCCACTTGGTTTGGCTTCTGTCCGGGGTCGACATGGGCAACCTGGCGGCGATGGTATTGACCTTGGTGGCAGGAGCGGCTGTCGCACTGCAATTCCGCTTTCAAACACCCGCCGACGACCGGGCCTGGTGCCTTTCCGCCGTCGACCTGATGATTGTCGAATGTGTCTTAGTCCTCGCGCTATCGCCGCTGCACCTGTACGACTTCGTGCTGGTGGGTTTCGGCTTTCTCTGCCTGCTAAACCTGTCCGGCCTGCGGCTTTTGCTCGGCGTGGCTGGTGCAGCTCTCGTTGTGCGGCCAAGCGATCTCAACGTCTGGATTTATGGGCTGGGAGAGGTCACCTTGTTCCCGGGAACAACGTTCGCAACGATCGGTATGGTGATCCTGCTTGTGGTGGTCGTCTGGTCACGCAAACGGATGCAAAGTCCGGGGCTGCCCCTCCAGCGCCCCTAGCAACGAACTACATTCATCGCTGGCAATGCGTCGGACGCGCCGCTAATAAGCTGCGAGTTGCCGGAGGTGCCGCCATGACCGATCCGATCCGCCCGATGCCGGGTATCATGGATATCGCGCTCTATGAGGGCGGCGCGGCGCATGTCGCGGGCATCACCGATGCGATCAAGCTTTCGTCGAACGAGAATCCGTTCGGACCTTCACCCGTCGCGAAAGAAGCGTTCAAGCGCGCGGCCGAAAGTCTGCATCGCTATCCTTCAACCGATCATGCGGCCCTGCGAGAGGCAATCGGCGAGGTTCACGCGCTTGATCCGTCGCGCATCATCTGCGGTGTGGGGTCGGACGAGATCATCCATTTCCTGTGCCAGGCCTATTCAGGTCCGGGCGACGAAGTCGTTTTCACTGAGCACGGGTTCCTGATGTATCGGATCTCGGCGCTTGCGGCTGGCGCGACGCCCGTCTCAGTCCGTGAACGCGACCGTACCACCGATGTGGATGCCATCCTCGCCGCCTGCGGGCCCGCAACGAAGCTGGTTTTCATCGCCAATCCGAACAACCCGACCGGCACGATGATCGGCGAGGAAGAGATTGAGCGGCTTGCCGACGGTCTGCCCGAGCAGGCAATCCTCGTCCTTGATGGCGCCTATGCCGAATATGTCGATGGCTATGACGGTGGGGCGAAGCTCGCCACCGAGCGGCCCAATGTCTTCATGACGCGGACATTCTCGAAGATCTATGGGCTAGGCGGTCTTCGGATCGGCTGGGGGTACGGTCCGAAAGAAATCATCGACGTGCTCAACCGTATCCGTGGACCATTCAACCTGTCCGTTGCTCAGCTTGCGGCGGCCGAGGCTGCGGTGCGCGATCAGGAACACGTCACCCGCTGCAGGCTGGAAAACGCACGGCTTCGCGTCTGGCTTGCCAACGCCCTTGCGGAAAAAGGTGTGCCATCGGACACATCCACGGCGAACTTTATCCTTATCCGCTTTTCTGATGAAGCCGAGGCGGCAGCCTGCGATGCATTCCTGCAGCACGAAGGCCTGATCGTGCGCCGTGTTGCAGGCTACGGCCTTCCCAACTGCCTTCGCATCACCATCGGCG
>CBDUOT010000035.1:0-31624 GCA_965368915.1 uncultured Rhodobacterales bacterium
TCTTCTTCTTCGCCCCTTGTTGAATGTGTATAGGCTTCGTTGTTTTTAGACGCATCAGTGTGCTCTAGAAGCGATCCGCTGTTGAGGTCCGTTCCGGAATCACGCTTCCCTCCGACGTTTCGCGATGCCTGGTTTTCGGTGGCGCGCCACCAATCGACGAGCTGAGGTCCCTCTGTCGATGGTGTCATGACCTGAAAGTCCACCGTTGCCCCCGAAGTCGCGCTGATGCTTGGGGCGGCCGTGTGTGCCTGAACGGTTCCAGGTTGCGTGGAGCCCGTAGAAGTCTGCTCCCTAGCCGACCGTTCTGTGCTTTCTTCGAAACGAGACCCCGGAGGTGCCGCGCCGTCGGCGACATCTATGACCAGGGCGCCACGTTCGGTGACGAAGGCGTTGGCGTGGCAGTCGCAGCCGACCCGGATGGCGAGGTTGCCGGTTCGGTCGACGGTGAGGTCCGCAATCCGGGTACGCGGGATCATTCGGAATACTCGATCAATGTCAAATGTGACGCCGGCTCGTTCCAGGAGCAGGCTGTATCCATCTTCAGTCCGGCCAAGCTGCCATTCGGAGGGCTCTGTTAAGTCGAGTACGATTCGGCTGAAGCCTGCGTGTTCTCCCGAGCGAATAAGCACCCTTTCGGCCAACGCCGGACCGGCTGGCAATGCGACGCTAAGTGCCACTGGTATCGTGATCCTTCGGAGCAGGCTTTTCATCACGCGGCGGCCGATTTCACAGCTTTCAACGCTTCCTCGAGCGTCGAGTAGCTTGGCCTAATGTGATGGGGCGTGTTCTGCCGTCCTACCTCGATGCAGATGGCCGGCGGGTGGTTGTGCAGGTTGGCGACCAACACTTCACGGACAAGCTTGTGGAAATGGCTGTCCTCTTCGACGACCGCCTTCAGCTTGGCGGCAAAGGGCCCGACCAGCCCATAGGCTAGAAACACGCCAAGGAACGTCCCGACGAGCGCGCCCCCGATCATTTTGCCAAGAATCTCGGGAGGCTGGTCAATCGAGCCCATTGTCTTGATGACCCCTAGAACCGCCGCAACGATGCCAAGCGCAGGTAGCCCGTCAGCGACAGACTGGAGGGCGTGGGTCGAGTGCATCGCGTGGTGCATATTGGCTTCGAGCTGTTTTTCGAGAACCTCCTCAACCTGATGCGGGTCGTCGTAGCTCATGGAGACCGAACGCATCGTGTCGCAGATCAGTTCTACCGTAGAGTGGTCGTGCTGTATCTTCGGATACTTGCCGAAGATCGAGGACGTATCGGGATTCTCGACGTGCTCCTCCAGCGCCACTGGGTCCTGTTTGGCCAGCCGGATCAGCTCGAACAGGAGACATAGAAGATCCCGGTAGTCGTCGGGCTTCCAATGCGTACCTTTGAAGACCTTCTTCACGTCTCGGAGCGTGTGCTTGATCGAATTTCCGTCATTGGAAAGGACGAACGCACCAACGGCCGCGCCCCCGATCATGATCATCTCGAAGGGCAGGGACTTCATTATGATTCCCATCTTGCCGCCAGCGGCCGCATAGCCACCGAAAACCATGACGAAGATGATCACGATACCAATTATACCGACCATGAGTGCTACCTTTCCGGGCTCGGGTGGTTGCCCGTCGCAAACTCCCGCCCGACCCTCTCAGAGGGCAGTTAAAATACCGTCTCTCGTTCATTCCCGGGGGGCATTGGCGTTACGGCCTGCGAGAAGAACGGAAATCGTGTAAGCCGTTTTGGGCTCTAGGCCCGCCATCAACAGCGCGGCCGCCTCGGGACGCATCCGCGCCAGGAATCCGGCGGCGAACTCGGGATCCATCTCGGCGAAAAGTGCGGCCGCTTCTTTGGGCTTCATCTTCTCGTAGACTGCGACAAGCCGTACCACATCTTCGTCTGCCGCCGCGTCTGCCAGTGTTAACGTCTGGGCCAGCCGCTCCTCGGCTTCGACAAGCGCCGCCAGTCGTTCAGTGATTTCGGCGTCGGCGAACGACAGTGCCTGGGCGCGATCTGCGATCATGGCCTCGCGTTCAGAAAGTCGCATCTCGCGTTCTTTCAGTTGCTCAAGCATGGCGAGTGCGCCGCCGTCGGGTTCGCATATGTTCAGCTCGGTGCTTTCCAACGGAACGGAGTCACTAGCGAGCGCGACCGCGTCGCCGGTTCCCAAGCCGAGGCGCAGGATTCCCGATACGCCGAGGAAAGTCGCTATCAGGAAAAGGGTGCCCCGGCCGGATTTCGACGGCTTTCGCATGTTCCGCTCCGACTTGCGCGAAGTCATTCAGCTGCGCCTGGAAGATCGTCCGCCCGAGCCTGTCTCCGCTGCACACGGAATCGGCGCGATGCGCTCTCCGACGTCTCCGGCAGATCGTGAAGCGTTGCCAGCATCAGTTCGAGCTTGGCCGCAGATGTCTCCGCGCGCTGAGTCATGTCCCGCAATGAATTGACAGAGTCGCCCGCCGCACCGCGCGCCGCTTCGAGTGCGCGCGTCAAGTCGTCAACCTGCGCGGAAAGAACAGCGATCGCACCGCCCATGCCACCTTCGAGTTGATTGAAGGTGCGGAGCCGACGTGAAAGAACGAAGCAGTAGAAGCCAGCTCCGATCGCCCCCGCAGCCAATAAAATATCGGCTATCAGTTCCATGCCGACTCCCTAGTTGATGACGAATTCTGTCACGAGCAGATCGCGAACCCGACCCTCACCCGCGACCATCTGGACGCGCCGCAGCATCTGCGCCCTTAGCCGTATGAGTGCCGTTGGATCTTCCAGCTCAGCAATTTCGACGGCGCGCAGGTAGCTGTTCAGAACGTCGAGCACGCGCGGCAGGATCAGCACAAGATCAGCCTCATGCGCCTTCGCGACCTCAAGCTGTGCAGTGAAGTGCAGGAATCTGTTGGCTCGTTCCTTTCCCAATGAAACGACCATCGGCTCGATGGGGACGAATGCGATCTCTGGCAGCGGGTCAACAAAGGCCTCTTCCTCTCCCGCATCGTGATCCGAAGGGCCGAACACCTTTCCCGAATAGACGGCGAAGAATCCTCCACCGCCAAGTGCGAGCATCAGTACGAGCCCGAGGACAAGCGGAAGCTTCGACTTCTTCTCAGGCGCGTCTTGTTCGTTGCTTTTGGAATCGGACATTTCGTCCCCGCGTTTCAATGTCCCGGCTTTTATAGGGCCGAGGGAACTAACCGATTGTTAATCGCGATCGGCGAAGCATCGGGAGGATGACGGGCAGAAGCCCGGGAACGGAGAAAGACATGCAGCAGCTGGCAGCCGTCTGGCAAAGCCTGGAGCCGCGCCGCCGGATGATCGTGGCTACCGCCACACTCGCGGTATTCGGTGCCGTGCTCGCTTTGGCGAATCTTGCCGCGAAGCCGTCCATGGCGCTGCTTTACGCCGGGCTTGACGGAAGTCGGGCGGGCGAGGTTTTGCTGGCGCTAGATCAGCGCAGCGCCCGTTACGATGTACGCGGGACGGCCATTTATGTCGAAGCCACCCGGCGCGACGAACTGAGGATGACGCTCGCGGCCGAAGGGTTGCCGGCGAACAGCGGCGCGGGATACGAGCTTCTCGATTCGCTTACGGGTTTTGGCACGACCTCGCAGATGTTCGACGCTGCCTACTTGCGCGCGAAGGAGGGCGAGATCGCTCGCACGATCGCCACGCTGCCGTCGATTCGATCGGCGCGTGTGCACATCGCGGATACCAGGGCGCAAGGTCTTCGGGCGCAGGCACGGGCTTCAGCTTCCGTGACCGTCACGACGAGCGGCGCGGGGCTGTCATCTTCGCAGGCAAAAGCGCTGAAGTTCCTCGTCGCTTCAGCCGTTTCTGGTCTTGCGCCGGACGATGTTTCGGTGATCGACGGTGAAGCCGGGCTTGTCGATACCGGCGATGAGGCGACCGGACCTGGGGCTGAGGATCGGGCAAAAGTCCTGAGGCGCAACGTCGAGCGCCTGCTCGAGGCACGGGTTGGATATGGCAACGCTGTCGTTGAGGTCTCCGTCGAGACGGTGACGGAACGCGAGGCGATCACTGAACGCCGGTTTGATCCCGAAGAGCGTGTGGTGATCTCGACCGACACCGAAGAGCGAACCACGTCGTCGAACGATTCGGGTGCCGGCGACGTGACAGTCGCATCCAATCTGCCAACGGGAGACGGAGAGGCGTCAGGCAGTGCGTCCCAGAGCCAGAACAACGAGACGCGGGAACGTACGAACTTCGAGGTATCCGAGACAACGCGCGAAGTTCTGCGCAGCCCGGGCGCGGTGAAGCGCTTGACCGTCGCGGTACTTGTGGATGGCGTGGTGGGAGTCGACGCGACAGGACAGACCGTAACTGAACCGCGCCCGGAAGAGGAGCTTGCCGCGCTGCGCGATCTCGTTGCGGCCGCAGTAGGCTTTGACGAGGCGCGCGGCGATGTCCTCACGATCAAGTCTATGGGCTTCGAACCGCTAGCGGCGCCTTCGGAGTCTGCAGATGATGCGTTCATCGCAGGACTCGGCCTCGATCTCATGAGCATCGCGCAGCTCACCGTTCTCGCGCTTGTGAGCTTGGCGCTCGGGCTCTTCGTGGTGCGACCGATTCTGACTTCGCGAAGTTCGCGCTTTCCTGAGCTTGCGCCTTCCACCCGAGAATTATCCGCCGGATCGGAGGCGCTGAGCGGCGAGATTGACGATGGTGAAGAACCGCCGAGCAATCTCGCACTGGTTTCTGCTCGCGGGAAACGCGAAGCGCAGGCGGTTCAACCCGAAACGGATCCGGTCGTCCGGCTCCGCCAAATGATCGCGGAGCGCGAGGAGGAAACGGTTGAGATCCTGCGCAGCTGGATGGAAGACCCCGATGAGGAGAGAGCATGATGTCATGTCGCGTTCAGTTCGAGGTTTTCGAGGCGTCCGACATGACAACCAACCGGATTGTTTTCAGTCGGGACGAGTTAGAAGAACGCCGGCTTGCTGACTACGAGCAAGGATATGCGGCAGGTTGGGAGGATGCGATCGCCGCTCAGGATCAGGAGATCTCAAGGCTTCGATCCGATCTTGGCCGCAGTCTTCAGGAAATGTCGTTCACTTATCACGAGGCGCACAGCCACGTGCTCAGGACACTGGAGCCGCTTTTGCAGGACATGGTGTCGAAGGTTCTTCCCGCCATCGCGCGCGAAGTTCTCGCGCCCATGGTTATTGAGCATTTGCGGCCGGTCGCGAAGGAACTGGCGAGCCAGCCGGTCGTGCTTGTGGCGCACCCCAGCAACCGCGAAATGCTTGAGCAGATCGTAATTGCGGATGCGACTTTCCCAATCGAGTTCCGCGAGGAGCCGTCGTTGGGTGATGGACAAGCACACTTACTTCTCGGTGAAGAAGAAACACGCGTCGATCTTGATGGCGTGGTCAAGGCGATAGCCGGCGCCGTATCGGCCTTCTTCCAAATCGAGAAACAGGAGGAAAGACGTCATGGATGATGACGGCAAGCCAGCAATGGTAGAGGGCAATCCATTCTCGCACGTTCCTATCGAGATCACGATTTCCGTTGGTCGTGCTCGACCACTTGTGCGCGACCTGCTCAGGCTAAAGCGCGATGCGATCCTGCCGCTCGACCGAAAAGCCGATGATCCTGTGGAGCTCTACGTCGGTGATCGACTGATAGCGCGCGGCGAATTGACCGAGCTCGAGGGCGAAGGCGGAGGTCAGCTTGCCGTGCGCTTGGTCGAGGTCGCCGATTTTACGAACGGTCTGTAACAGATGAGGACCGTCGTTCTTGTCTTGACGCTGGTTTTTCTACCCGCTGCAGGCGTCGCACAAGAGTCTGTACTGGGCCTCGGCGGCGATACTCTGACCGGTCAATCACTGCTCCTGATTGCGCTCGTGACCGTGCTTAGCCTCGCGCCCGGTCTTGCAGTCATGGTGACCTGCTTTCCATTCATCGTGACCGTGCTGTCAATTCTGCGCCAGGCGATCGGTCTCCAGCAGTCACCGCCGAACATGCTCATAGTCTCGCTGGCCCTGTTTCTCACTTGGTTCATAATGGAGCCGGTCTTCTCAGAAGCCTGGACGGTCGCGCTGCAGCCATTGATCGCTGGAGAAATTGACATTCCGGCGGCATTTGACCTCGGCATCGAACCGTTCCGCGGATTCATGGCGAGGCGCCTCGACGCCGAAACATTCCTGTCGCTTGCCGCTCTTCGGCCCGAAACCGCCGCCGTGACCGACGCGGAATCTGCACCGCTTTCGCTACTTGTGCCTTCCTTCATGCTTTCCGAGGTGGCGCGTGCGTTCGAGATTGGGTTTCTGATCTATCTGCCGTTTCTGATCATCGATCTCGTTGTCTCGGCTGTTCTCATGTCGATGGGCATGATGATGGTGCCGCCCGCGATCGTCGCGCTGCCGTTCAAGCTTGCCTTTTTCGTCGTTGCGGATGGTTGGGCGCTTGTCTCTGGCGCACTGGTTCGAAGCTACTTCTGATCCTGTTAGCGGGTTCAAGGGCTGGAGCAAGTTCGGTTAAGGCATAGAGCTGCTAGAATCTATGGCCAGACCGATGCTCAGAACCGACGCGGAGTTGGATGCGTCGCCGTTCAGGCACCCAGTGACATACTCTCGCGCACCCATTGCATCAGTAAACCGAGACCGGATCGCGATGAGGTGCACCACGCCGAGGAAGACGCGATGCGTTCGGTTTTCGGCAATCACTGCACGACGAACTCCGCGTGTAGCGCTCCGGCGGTATTGATGCTTTTCAGGATGTCGATCATGTCACGCGGGCTCACCCCAAGGGCGTTCAAGCCGGCCACCACCTCAGACAGAGACGACGCGTCGCCGATCTCCGCCATGCCGATGCCTGGCTCTTCGTCGATCGCGGCCGCGGAGCGCGGCACTACGACCGTTTCGCCTTGGGCGAAGGGATTGGGTTGCACCACTAAGGGGCTTTCTTCGATCCGCAGCGTAAGGTTGCCTTGACTGACCGCGACCCGGCTGATCCGGACATCCGCTCCCATAACGATGGTACCAGAGCGTTGATCGACGACGACGCGCGCACGACTCTCGGGCTCCACCAACAGATTTTCAACGCGGCCAAGCGCATGGGCGGGCGACCCCATCCGCGTCGACCCCACGTCCAGCGCAACCGTACCGGCGTCGGTCATCCGAGCGACGCGGCGCCCAAACTCGCGGTTGATGACCTCTTCGATACGTGCCGCCGTCGTGAAATCTGGGCTTTTCAGCGCGAGGCGGACCGCGTTGAGGCTGCCGAAATCGAACGCGATCTCACGCTCGACCCGCGCTCCTGACGGGATCGATCCAGCGGTCGGCACACCCTGAATAACGCTCGCTCCCTGGCCCTCTGCAGATGCTCCGCCGGCGATAATGGTCCCTTGCGCTACCGCGTATATCTCTCCGTCCGCCGCGTTGAGCGGTGTCATGACGAGTGTGCCACCCAAGAGGCTCTTCGCGTCGCCGATTGCCGAGACAGTCACATCGATCTGACTGCCAGCGCGCGCGAAAGGCCGTAGCGTAGCGGTGACGAACACTGCTGCCACGTTCTTCGGCCTGAAGCTTTCACCAGTCACGTTGACGCCCAGCCGTTCGAGGATGTTGGACATGATTTCCTCGGTGAACGGCGCGTTGCGGATACCGTCGCCTGTACCGTTCAAGCCGACGACCAAGCCATAACCGACCAGATCGTTGCCGCGGACTCCGTCGAACTCGACGAGATCCTTGATTCGAATTGGAGCTGCCGTCGCCGCACAGCAAAAAGTCAGAAGGAAGAGAATCGCTAGGGTCTTCATCTAAGAACATCCGCGAGTGAAAGGCGTGAAAGCCGCGCTGTGAGCGTGTAGAGCGTCTCGAGTTGGCCTTGCACCGCCTCGAGCGCGCTGGCCGTATCGTAGGGGTCGGCCGCGGTGATGCCGTTGCGGGCAATCGCAAGGGCGGAAATATTAGCCGCATTCCTCGTGCGCGCATCCGCGATGTGGCGCTCGACAGAGCCGACGCGCGCGCGCAATTCCGTAATCTCGGTGTTGGCGGCGGTGAGAACCTCACCCGAACGCTTTGTCAGGGTCGCGCGCTCGGTAGTGTCGCCAGCGAGCAAGCCCTCGGCCAAGAGGGCCCCAATCGCGAAGCCTTGCAGGAGATCGCGAAGCGCCGGAGTTGCCGCAGTCATGTCCAGTTGCGCCTCGCTGCCTGGTCCAGTCTGAAACGGGGCGAGTGGGCGCGCAGAACCACCATAAACCAGGTCAACATACCCTCCGCCGCCTGCCGGGGCGTTGAACCAGGCTGCGACCGCCGCCTCGACCCCGGATGCTGTGGTTTGACCGGACGTGACGGCCAAGAGGGCGTCGAGAATATCCTGTGATCCGCTCAGAGGCTGCTTGTCGCTCGCGGCGCCTGAGAGCACATAGCGATCGGCGACCTGCGTGTTGAGCGCAGAAACGACGGCATGGAACTTCTGGCGCGCGTCGCCTGCCACGGTATCCACGGCGTGCTTGCCTGCGTTGCTGCCGGCCACAAGAAGCGACGGGGTGAGATCCGTTGCCATCGTCGACACGTTCTCGAGCGCGGATTGCAGCGTCTCTGCGAACAGCGCAGCCTCCGCGGCGGACACCTCGAATGCTGCTCCCGCTTTTAGGCTGCGTTCAATTCCGGCAAGAGCTTTGAAATCACCTGAGACCGCTTCGGAAAGGTCGGATTTCCGACCCGTCGTCAGTTCTTCGGTCAACCGGGTGAGGTGCTTTTGCAGTTCCACGTTGTGACGGCGCATCTGGAACGCTTGCGCCATGTCACCGACAGAGACGTAGTTCATCTTTCAAAGCCCGATCAGTTGTTGAATTAGCTCGTCAATTGCCTGAATAACGCGGGCATTCGCTGCATACGACTGTTCGACAAGAAGCAGCGCCTGCATCTCGGCATCGGTATCGACTCCGTCGGCAAGTTGCAGTTCAGTCAACGCTTCCTGCCGCGCGACGCTGAAGGCTTGTCGCGATTCCGCGGTTTGACGCGCGCTGGCGATACCGGACAGGACGTCGGCCGCGAGACCGCTTGCCGAGCGAGCCGCCCCGATGAATGCACCCGAGGGCGGGACACGCGGGGCGGAGAGCGCTTCGCCAAGTGCAACGAGAAGTGTTGCATCGCCGACGTCGCCTGGGCCGCTTGCACCAAGCCCCGCGCGCAAGCGCCAGAGCGCGCCTCCCTGGTCTGGATCGACAACGGCGCTAAGGCGAATGCGGCCGGCGAGACCAACCTCCAATGCAGGGTCCAGCGCGTTGCCTGCGTCGGTGAACAGCCCCGGCTGACCGAGCGCAAGTGTGGGATCGATCGTCTGGGTCTCGAACCGCTCGATCAGGTCGCGCGCGAGCGCGTCGAGTTGGGTCTGCACCGATGGGGCGAGATCATCACGGATCGCGAGCGCTGCGCCCAGTGTTCCGCCTCCCATCATGCCCCGGTCTGTTGAGGGCATCGCGATTCCGTTGATTGATAGCCCCGAAAGCGCGCCCGAGCTGAGCGTCATGTCGGCAGTCACTACACCGACAGGCGAGAAACCAATTCGCGCGGGATTGCCATCGAGCAGAACAGCCCCGCCAGTCGTGAACAGCGCTATCTGATCATGATCTCGCGCGACCTCTCGAACGGGAACGATCTGTGCGACGCGGTCGACGAGGCTTTGCCGCGTGTCCATGAGCGCCGTTGCGTCGCGTCCAGCGCTGCGATGCGCTACGATTTCGGCATTTAGCTGGTCGATTTGCGAAAGTGTTACGTTAAGAGTGTCGACCTGCTTCGCGATCGCGCCATCCGCATCCATGCGCGTTTGCTGAACAGATTTGGTGAGAGAGTTCAAATGCTCGGCAAGACCCACCGCCGAAGTCACGACATCTTGCAGGCGTGCCTGGGAATCTGGACGGCTCGCAGCTTGGATAAGCGCGGTCTCCAGAGCCGCCATCCGGTCGGAAAGCGACCCGATGTCACCCGGTATGCCGATAAGTGTCTCGATCTGTGACAGGAAGCCGGTTTTAAGTCCGGCATTGCCTGCATCGGCGTCCGCAAGGCGCCGGTCGGCGAGCACCGCAAGATCGACCGCACGTGTCACGCCGACGACCCGTACACCGGCACCATTCCCGCCAATCGACTGCGGTGAAAGGTGAAGCTCGCGCCGCGCATAGCCTTCGGTGAGCGCGTTGGCGACGTTCGAAGACACGACCTCTGCCCGACGCGAGGAGGCCGTCAGGCCGGACAGCGCGTTGGCAAGCGAAGCAGATAGGCTCATTCCTCAGCCTCCAGTCGGGCGCCTCCGTGCCCGTCAGCGTTTGATGTTGGTGGTTTCCTGCAGCATCTCGTCGACAGTCTGGATCACCTTCGCGTTCGACGAATAGGCGCGTTGGGTCTGGATCAGCGCGGTGAGTTCGGCCGCGACGTCGGTTGCGGAGCCTTCGCGCGCATATCCCACGACGGACCCGGTCGGTCCGTCCCCGGCATCCCACAGGAAGAAGGAACCGGAATCCGGCGACACCTGGAAGGTCTGGTTGTTGAGAGCGATCAGCCCGTTTGGATTCGGCACATCCACGACTGGGACCTGGTAAATCCGGCGCGTGAAGCCTGTATCGTACGTGGCCGTGACATATCCGTTGTCGTCAACCTCGACTGTGGTGAGGTTGCCGACGGGCGATCCGTCCTTCGTGATCGAGGTCGGTGCGAAACTGTCGGAAAGCTGGGTGAGTCCGTTCGGATCGCCGAGTTTTCCGATCGTCATGGTGATCGGACCGCCGGACACGCTGAGGGCGAGGGTGCCGGCGACGGGATCGTAGGCCCCGCCGGACAGCGTCGTCACGGACGCCAGCGTACCGCCGTTGGCGCGCGTATCGTCGAAGGTGAGCGCATACTGACCGATCAGAGCGCCGCCCTGTGCGGAGTCCCGGACCTCCATCGTCCAACCGTTCGATGCCCCGGTGGCCGGAACGGTGGGTGTGAAAGTGATGTCGAGCGTATCGGACGTGCCCAGATTGCCGAAATACTCCACCGACAGCGGCAGCGCGTTGCCTGCGCTGCCCGCTTCGGTCGCGGTCGCGGGTAAATTCACGCCGAGATTCATCGCTGTCGTGGGATCGCCCGCCGTCTGGTTGGCGTTTATGACTACCGGCTGAAGCCCCGCAATGGTGTCGCGCGGCAGAACGGGAATGGAGCCATCGGCATTGGCGGGCCAGCCGAGCAGCACCAGGCCGGATTCGGTTCGTAGCACGCCGTCGGCATCGGGCCGGAAAGCGCCTGTTGTCGTCATCATCAGCGGTTGCGTGCCTCCGGACAGTGAATTCAACGTGACCGCCGAAGTCACCGGCAACATGCCGCGCCCCGAAACCGCGAGGTCGAGTGCGTTGGACGTGGCCACAAGCGACCCTTGTTCATCGATGAGGCGCGTCGTCGTGGCGCGCACGCCGCCGGCGGAGTAGGTGCCGGCCCCGCGCGCCTGATTGATCACGAAGTGCTCGAAATCGGCTGAAGCGCGCTTGTAGCCATAGGTGCCCGAGTTCGCGATGTTGTCGGAAATGGTCGCCAAGCGCGTGGCGTTGGCGCTAAGGCCGGCCACTCCGGCATTCAGCGAAGAGGAGATGGACATGGGTGCCGCCTTTCTGCTGCTCGTCCCTAGATCTGACCGACCATGCCGCGCGGACGTTTAAGATCGTCCTAACGAGTAAAATGGTCGCGATTTCGGATGTCCGATCGCAGCAGGATCACTTCCAGCCGGTTGTTGCGCAGCGCCATGGGATTGCGCAGCGCCGGTTGTCTGTCGGCGAGTCCCGTCACCCGCTGGATGCGCGCTGGCTCAAACCCGCTGCTTTCGAGGAGCACTCGCATCTTCATCGACCGCGCCGCAGAAAGATCCCATGAGGGATTCTGGCGCAGCACCTCCGGCAACGCGCGGATGTGGCCGTTGATCGCGACGCCATTCTCGACAAGCGCGAAGACGCGCGACAGCATCGCCGCCATCTCGACGAGAATTGGTTCCGCGTCCTCAGTATAGTCGCGAAAAAGCGGTTCGCCGTCAGTGTCGAAGATCTCGACGATCAAGCCCTCGTCAGTGACGCGCGTGACGATGTGGCGCGCCGCGGCCTCGCTGACCATGCTTTCGCCGCCGACACCCATGAGCGCTTCCTCGATCTTGCGCAGGTCGGCTTGATTGGCGGGCTCCTCGGAAGCAGTGTCGTTGGCATCCGTCCCGGTCTGGCCGATCGCCTGACGCTCCACGGATGGCTTCAGGCTGGATGCGCCGGTGCCATTCTGGGCGATCTGATCTTCGGAGAAGACGCTGTCGCCCCCGAAAGACCCGTCGCCGCCGCCCGACACACGACTGAGCGGGATCGTCGGACTGAAATAATCCGCAATGCCTTTTCGCTGCTTTTCCGTTGTCGCGTTCAACAGCCACATCAGCATGAAGAAGGCCATCATGGCGGTAACGAAATCGGCATAGGCGACCTTCCAGGCACCGCCATGATGTCCGCCGCCGCTGACGACCTTCTTACGCTTGATGATGACCGGCGCGGCGTTTGACTGCCCGCTCATACCACCAAACCTTTTCTTCACCCGGGTTCATGGGTACCAGCCGCGACTTAACGCTGCCCTAACGACGGCGCTGATCTGGTGCGCTGAGAACCGGTATCAAGGTGACGCCTCAATCCAGCGACTGCGGTTGTCGCCTCCCAGCTAAGCGCCAACGACCACCACTTCTGTTCCCCATTCGCGGCACTTCTGCGCGAGTTCGGCTGGGAACGCTCTGTCCGTGACCACCCGCCCAATCTCGGCAAGCGATGCGATGCGCACCGGCGCCCGGCGATCAAGCTTGGAAGCATCCGTTACAAGGCACGAAGCGCGCGCCTGTCTCAGGATCGCGCGGCTGACCCGGACTTCCTGCGGGTCGAAATCCAGAAGGTCGCCGTCCTTGTCCAGCGCCGACGTTCCGATGATCGCGTGGTCCACCTTGAAATGCGCGATCGCCTCGGTCGTCAGATCTCCCACAAGGCCACCGTCCGATCGCCTGAGGACGCCGCCCGCGACGATCACGTCGCAGCTTTCGTTCGCTGCGAGAATGTTCGCCACGTTCAGGTTGTTCGTGACCACGGTCAGATTGCGATGATTCAGAAGCGCGCGCGCGACAGCCTCGGTCGTCGTGCCGATATTGAGAAAGACCGAGGAGTTCTCGGGGACCATCGCTGCACAGGCCCGTGCGATTGCGGCCTTCGCATCGGCATTCATCAGGCGACGATCTTCGTAGCCGATATTGGCCACCCCGGCCCTGAGCACCGCTCCGCCGTGAACCCGGTCGAGTTTTCCCGCATCCGCCAGGTCACCCAGATCGCGCCGAATGGTCTGAAGGGTCACGCCGAACCGCTCGGCCAGATTCTCCACGCCGACGCGCCCTTCCGATCGGGCGATTTCCAGAATCTCGCTTTGCCGGAAGCTGAGCGCCATTTCGTTCTCCTGCCGTAGTCGCGAAGCGGGACCTCCGAAAGCCTTATTGCACCGAAACGAACATTTGCGAATAAAAACTTTGACAAAACGCGCATTCTGACATCATAAGCGGGCCTGAGCAACTGGAGGCGCCTCATGGTTTCCGAGCCTATTCCAGAACATGCCTACGATCTCTTCATCATCGGTGGCGGCATAAATGGCGTTGGCATCGCCCGGGACGCTGCCGGGCGCGGGCTCAGTGTTATGCTGGCTGAAAAAGGCGATCTGGCGCAGGCTACGTCTTCCGCCTCGACCAAGCTCTTTCACGGTGGACTTCGTTACCTTGAGTATTTCGAGATCGGGCTGGTCCGGAAGGCGCTGATCGAACGCGAAGTCCTCTTGCGCGCGATGCCCCATATCAGCTGGCCGATGCGGTTCGTTCTGCCTTGGCATCGCGACATGCGGTTCGAGTCCACGACTCCGACGTCGCGGCTCTTGTCCTTCGTCATGCCCTGGATGCGCGGTCGCCGCCCGGCCTGGCTCATACGACTGGGGTTGTTTCTATATGACCATCTCGGCGGCAGAAAAATTCTGCCGGGAACGCGATCGCTCGATCTGAAGAGCGACCCGGCGGGCGAACCTCTCAAGCCCGTGTTCGATCGCGCTTGGGAGTATTCGGATTGCTGGGTGCAGGATTCGCGGCTCGTCGTTCTGAACGCGCGGGACGCCGAAGCTCGCGGTGCAAAGATCATGACGCGCGCCAAGGTCATAGATGCACGGCGTGACGGTGATGCATGGGAGGTGACGGTCGCGATCAATGGCCGGGACAAACGCATCCGCGCGCGGATGCTGGTCAACGCCGGCGGTCCGTGGGTGGAACGCGTCATCCGCGACACTGCCCATATAACCCCGCGCGCACGGATCCGGCTTGTGCGCGGGTCGCACATTGTCACGAAACGGCTCTTCGACCACGACCGGGCCTATTTCTTCCAAGGTACCGATGGCCGCATCATTTTCGCGATTCCTTACGAAGAGGATTTCACGCTGATCGGCACCACCGATCAGGACCACGAGGGCGACCCCTCCGAAGCGGCCTGCACCGACGCAGAGCGCGACTATCTTTGCGACTTCGCATCGCAGTATTTCAAGCGCCCGGTCACGCCTGACGATGTCGTCTGGTCCTATTCCGGAGTCCGGCCCCTTTACGACGACGGCGCGAGTTCGGCGAGTGCAGCGACGCGCGACTATGTGCTCACCCTGAACACGGAAGGCGCGCCGCTTCTCAATATTTTCGGCGGGAAGATCACAACCTATCGCAAGCTTGCAGAAGCCGCGCTGGCAAAGATCGGGCCGCTGCTGAGCGTGACGAAGGACAATTGGACCGCAGGGGTGCCGCTGCCCGGCGGCGATTTCCCCGTTGATGGTGTCGATGCGCTGACCAAGGCGCTTGCGTTGCGCTATCCTTTCCTTCCCGAAAAGACGGTGCGGCGCTTGGTGCGCACTTATGGCACCGAGACGCAGGCCGTTCTCGGACCGGCCGAAGCGGCTGCCGATCTTGGGCATGACTTCGGCGCGGGGTTGACCGAGCGCGAAGTGCGCTGGCTGATGGCAAAGGAATACGCCCGGACCGCCGAGGACGTGGTCTGGCGTCGCACCAAGCTTGGCCTTCGGATGAGCGCTGAAGAGATCGCAGCGCTCGATGGCTGGATGACGGAAGGGGGGACGACATGACCTATATCCTCGCGATCGATCAGGGCACGACATCGAGCCGAGCGATCCTTTTCGACGCCGCGATGAAGGTGAAGGCCGTCGCACAGGAAGAGTTTCCTCAGCACTTTCCCGCCTCTGGATGGGTAGAGCACGACCCCTCGGATATCTGGTCCTCGGTCGCCGCGACCACGCGCGCCGCGATCGAAAAGGGGCGCGTCAGTGCCAAGGACATTGCCGCGATCGGCATTACCAACCAGCGTGAGACGACGCTCGTGTGGGACCGCAAGAGCGGGGAGCCGATTCACAACGCCATCGTCTGGCAGGACCGTCGGACATCAGAGGTGTGTCAAACCCTGAAGGCAGCGGGCCATGAGCCGATGGTTACCGAACGCACGGGGCTCTTGTTGGACCCTTATTTCTCGGGCACCAAGCTTTCATGGCTTCTTGAAAACGTCGATGGCGCAAGGGTCAAGGCGGAGGCGGGCGACCTGCTGTTCGGCACTGTCGATTGTTACCTCATCTGGAAGCTCACGGATGGCAAGGTTCACGCGACGGATGCGACCAACGCCGCGCGAACACTACTTTACAACATCCGCGAGGGGCGCTGGGACGAAGAGATCTGCCGTCTGTTGAACATCCCGGTTTCGATGCTGCCAGAGGTGCGTGACAGCGCGGCAGATTTCGGCCAAACGCGCCCCGATCTCTTCGGGCAAGAGATTCCAATCTTCGGCGTCGCTGGCGACCAGCAGGCCGCGACCATCGGCCAAGCCTGCTTCCAGCCCGGCATGATGAAATCCACGTATGGCACGGGCTGCTTTGCTCTTCTGAATACCGGCGAAACGCCGGTCGCGTCGCACAACCGGCTGCTGACCACGATCGCGTATCAGTTCGATGGCAAGCCGACCTATGCCCTCGAAGGGTCGATCTTTGTCGCGGGCGCGGTCGTTCAATGGCTGCGGGACGGTCTTAAGCTCATTCGCGATGCCGGTGAAACGCAAGGTCTCGCCGAGCGGGCTGACCCCGCGCAGGATGTCGTGCTTGTTCCCGCGTTCGTCGGTCTGGGTGCGCCCTATTGGAACGCTGATTGCCGGGGCGCTGTCTACGGGCTGACGCGCAACTCAGGGCCGGCCGAATTTGCCAAGGCCGCATTGGAAAGCGTCGGCTACCAGACCCGCGACCTACTCGAAGCGATGCGGGCCGATTGGGGTGGCGCGGCTGAAGGCGTCCTGCGCGTGGATGGCGGCATGACGGCGTCGGACTGGGCGATGCAGTTCCTGTCCGACATCATCGGTGCCCCGGTCGACCGTCCCGAGGTGCTGGAGACGACTGCGCTCGGCGCCGCGTGGCTCGCGGGTTCTCGCGCGGGGGTTTATCCGGACGCCGCCGGATTCGCGAAAGCCTGGGCGCTCGACCGGCGGTTTGAACCCGCGATGGACGAAACGCAACGCGCGGCTAAGTACGGCCGCTGGAAAAGAGCGGTCGCCGCCACGCTGGCGGTGTGATGACCCCGTTCGCGATCGCTCAGCCAAAGCGCATCCGTTTTGGCCGGGGAGAGGCCGAGGCGGCGGTGCCGGAGATCGCCTCGATGGGCCGTCGCGCGTTCCTCGTTCACGGGCGCGACCCATCGCGGTCGGAGTGGCTTCGTGCGGCGCTCGAACGCTCTGGCCTTGCGGTTGCCGGCTACGCCTGCGCTGGCGAACCGGACCTGACGATGCTCGAGGACGCTGTTGCCGCAGCCAGGCAATCCGATCTTGTCGTGGCGCTGGGAGGCGGGGCGGCGATCGATCTGGGCAAGGCGATCGCCGCGATCGTCCCTGCGCCGGGCGGCGTCATGGACCATCTCGAAGTGGTTGGGCTGGGGAAGCCGCTTGCCGCAGCACCCCTGCCATTCGTCGCGCTTCCGACAACCGCCGGAACCGGCGCCGAGGTAACGAAGAATGCCGTGGTCGGCGTGCCGGAGCATCGCAGGAAGGTCTCGCTTCGCGATGAACGTATGTTCGCAGATCTGGCCATCGTCGATCCATCCCTGACGGATGGATGCCCGAACTCGGTGACGCTCGCATCGGGTCTCGACGCGATCACGCAGGTGATCGAGCCTTATCTCTGCACACGCGCGAACGCCTATACCGACGCGCTCTGCCGTTCCGCGATCCCGATGGGCCTGAACGCGCTGCTTCGACTCATGAAGGCCGACGATCCTGCGGCGCGCGATGCGATGGCTTGGGTCAGCCTGTCTGGCGGGCTCGCTCTGGCCAATTCCGGGCTTGGCGCGGTGCACGGACTGGCGGGGGTCATCGGGGGCACGACAGGTGCCCCACATGGGGCTGTCTGCGGTGCGTTGCTTCCACATGTCTTGCGCGCGAACGCCGCCAAAGTTCAGGAGGGCACGCCTACGGCGCAGCGCTTTCACGACATCTTCCGATGGTTATGCGAAGCCTTCGAGGCGGTGGACGGCGTGAGCGCGCTGGAAAATTGGATGCACGCAGCGGGCCTGCAGCGCCTGTCAACTCAAGGCCTCGGCCCGGCGGAGCATGCCGCTGTTGCAGAAGCCGCCCGCGTATCGTCGTCGATGAAGGCGAATCCGGTATCATTGAGTGTTGATGAGCTTACCGAAATCCTCGGTGCCGCCGGCTGATCGGCCTGCGCTATTGTTCGTGGCAGCTACGCGGATTACATCGGTCCTTATGAAACGCTACATCCCCTTCCTCAAGTCGCCGCCACGGGTCGCAGTGATCCGCCTTCAGGGCATTATATCGGCCGGCGGGCGTGCGGGGGCGGGGCTGAACGACGCCTCGCTCGCCCCCATGATCGAAAAGGCCTTTCAGCGGGGCAAACCCGTTGCGGTGGCCCTTGCCATCAATTCGCCGGGCGGTTCGCCCGTACAGTCAGCGCTAATCGCCGCGCGCATTCGCAGGCTGGCAGAAGAGAAAAAGATCCCGGTTCACGCCTTCGTCGAAGACGTTGCCGCGTCAGGTGGCTACTGGCTGGCGACGGCCGGCGACGATATCTGGATCGACCACAGCTCTGTCGTCGGTTCCATCGGCGTCATTTCTTCAAGCTTCGGCTTTCCCGAGTTCCTCGCACGCCATGGGATTGAGCGCCGGGTGCATACGGCAGGAAAGTCCAAAAGTTTCCTCGACCCGTTCCGCCCGGAAAACCCTGAGGATGTCGCCCGTCTCAGAGCTATCATCGAGCCCATACATGACGCGTTCAAGGCGCAGGTTTCCGATCGCCGAGGCGGCAAGCTGCCCGCCGACCGGGATCTCTTCACCGGTGACGTTTGGGTGGGCAAGTCTGCAGTGGATGAGGGGCTGGCCGACGGCATAGGGCACCTCGTCCCGAAGCTTAAGTCTCTCTATGGCGACAAGGTGAAGATCGTTCCCTACGGCGTGAAGCGTTCGCTGTTCCAGCGTCTTAGTGGCAGGCTTCTTGGCGATGTGATCGACCTCGTGGAAGAGCGAGCACTCTGGGCGCGCTACGGGCTTTGAGATGATCAAGATCGTCACATTCTTCCTGATCGGCATCGTGGCCTTGGCGCTGTTCGGCAGATTGCGGTTGCCCCGGTTTGGCCCGAAGAAGTTGGGAAAAGGGCGCTGCCCGAAATGCGGTCGTCCGAAGATCGGCTCGGGGCCGTGCGATTGCGGCGGCAAGGCATGATGGGCCGCGCGCTCGTGACCGGCTCGGCGCGGCGATTGGGCCGCGCGATGGTTCTCTATCTCGCGGGCCGGGGCTACGACGTCGCGATCCATTACGCCAGTTCCGATGAGGACGCCGCCAGCGCTGCCGCTGAGGCCAAAGCTCTCGGCGTACGTGCGGCGACAATTCAAGCGGACCTCCTCATCGAGGAACAGACGCGCACCCTTGTTGCGCGGGCATCAGAGGCGCTGGGCGGTCCGCTTACATTGCTGGTCAACAATGCGTCGGTGTTCGAGTACGACAACATCCGCAGCGCAACGCGGGAAAGCTGGGACCGGCACATCGAATCCAATCTTCGTGCGCCGTTTGCCTTGACCCAGGACTTCGCTGCGCAGGCGCCGGCCGCCACCCGTGAAGGCGATGAGTTTCGGGCCCAGGCCCTGGTCGTCAACATGCTCGACCAAAGGGTTCTGAAACTCACGCCCGAGTTCATGTCCTACACGATCGCAAAAATGGGGCTTTGGGCCTTCACGCAAACTGCGGCGCGTGCGCTTGCACCGAATGTTCGGGTAAACGCAATCGGACCCGGTTCCACTCTTCAGGGGGCCAAGCAGACCGAAGAACAGTTCCGGGCGCAGCGAACCGGGTCGATCCTGAAGCGCGGCGCAAACCCCGAGGATATCTGCGCGGCACTCGGATACCTTATCGACGCTCCCGCTGTGACGGGTCAGCTTATATGTGTTGACGGAGGGCAGCACCTTGGCTGGAAGACGCCGGATATTTTGGGTGTGGACTAGCGGTTTCTGCTCGTTTCGAACGACAGCGGGGCTTGACTTGTCCACTTGTAACCGTGACGTGACAATCCGGTAACGATTCTTTCAATGCTTTCAGGGATTTGCACAGATCACGAAAAATTCTATTACTTTTCAATGCTTTGCGAGAGCGCCTAAAAAATAGGCAAAGTGATGAAGCCTGCCAAAAACAACAATAAATTGCCGATGACCAATTCTTTTCGACAGACTTATCCACATATTCCGGGGACAGGTTTTATCTTGATTTCGGTCGGCTAAGATTGCAGCCCGAACCGGGAATCGGGGCTTTGGTAGGCGTGTTGACAAGCTATGGTTGAATTGCCGTCAGGGAAGGCCACGGGTCACTCCCTCATCCAATCCTATCTAAAGACGCTGACCAGTCAGCCGGGCGTCTACCGGATGCTGGATGCGGACGGCCGCGTGCTCTATGTCGGCAAGGCGCGCAACCTCAAGGCGCGTGTGTCGAACTACGCGCGACCGACGGGCCATTCACTGCGAATCCAGAGAATGATCCACGCCACGCATTCGATGATGTTTCTGACGACCCGGACCGAGACTGAGGCGCTGCTTCTTGAGCAGAACCTGATCAAACAGTTGAAGCCCTATTTCAACGTACTGCTGCGTGACGACAAATCGTTCCCCAATATACTCGTTTCGAAGGCACACGAGTTTCCGCAGATCAAGAAGCATCGCGGCGCCAAGAAAGAAAAGGGCAACTATTATGGCCCCTTCGCAAGCGCAGGGGCGGTGAACCGGACGCTGAATCAGTTGCAGAAGGTGTTTCTTCTCAGAAACTGCTCAGACTCTATGTTCCAAAGCCGGACGAGGCCTTGCCTGCTCTACCAGATCAAACGGTGTTCGGCGCCATGCGTCGGCTACGTCTCCAAGGAGGAGTACGGCACGCTCGTTGCCGACGCGGAGCGGTTCCTTCAAGGCCGTACCACTCAAGTTCAGGCGAAGTTGGCGGAAGAGATGACGGTGGCCTCCGACGCGCTCGAGTTCGAGCGCGCGGCTGCGCTGCGGGACCGGATCAACGCCCTGACTCAGGTACAGTCCGCGCAGGGGATCAACCCTCGTGGTGTGGCCGAAGCGGATGTCGTCGCACTTCATATGGAAGGTGGTCAGGCATGTGTGCAGGTATTCTTCATCCGCGCGAACCAGAGCTGGGGGAATCGCGACTTCTACCCGAAAACTGGGGCAGGGGCGGAAGAGGCCGAGGTGTTGGAGGCCTTCCTGGGACAGTTTTACGCTGACAAAGAGCCGCCCAAACTCGTCCTGTTGTCGCATCCGATCGAGGATGAGGACCTGATGACCGAACTCCTATCGGACCGCGCGGGCCGGAAAGTGGAGATCGCGCTTCCCCAGCGGGGCGAGAAGGCGGAACTGGTAGAGAACGCGGCCCGCAACGCTCGCGAAAGCCTTGCACGACGGATGAGCGAGAGCGCGGCGCAATCGAAGCTCCTTGAAGGCCTCGCCGAGGCATTCGACCTAGATGGACCACCTCGCAGGATCGAGGTCTACGACAACTCTCACATTCAAGGCGCACATGCCGTCGGTGGAATGATCGTCGCTGGACCGGAGGGCTTTGTTAAGGGGCAGTATCGAAAGTTCAACATCAAGAACACCGAACTCACTCCAGGCGACGATTTCGGCATGATGAAAGAGGTTCTGACCCGCCGGTTCCAGAGACTTCTGAAAGAGGACCCGGACCGCGAAAGTGAGGTTTGGCCCGATCTGGTCCTTATCGACGGCGGCGCGGGACAGGTCTCGGCCGTTGCGGAGATCATGGAGGATCTGGGCGTCGAGGACGTGCCGATGGTCGGAGTGGCCAAGGGTATCGACCGTGACGCCGGGAAAGAGGAGTTTTACCGGCCCGGTTCGCGGCCATTCGCGCTGCCGCACAACTCGCCCGTTCTATACTTCGTTCAGCGTTTGCGGGACGAAGCGCATCGTTGGGCAATAGGCGCGCACAGGGCGAAGCGGTCGAAAGCCGTTGGTGCGACGCCGCTTGACGAAATCCCTGGCGTGGGCGCGACGCGGAAACGGGCACTTCTCGCACATTTCGGCTCGGCCAAGGCGGTAAGCAGGGCGGGGCTTGAAGACCTGAAGGCAGTCGAGGGAATCTCGGCAGCTATGGCGCAGACGGTCTACGATTATTTCCACGTGCAAGAATAGCCTGCCGGCCGAGGTCCATAGGTCGCCCACAGGCATTTTCCGGACGGGAATGTCACTTCCCCACCCCGGTCACTGACGATAGTGTGCGGCCATGACCTGGACCATCCCGAACATACTGACGACGCTTCGCCTTCTTGCCGCGCCGGGCGTTGCAGTGATGTTTCTCTACTTTCACCGCCCATGGGCAGACTGGTTCGCCCTGGCGCTGTTCGTGAGTGCTGCGGTGACGGACTACTTCGACGGCTATCTTGCGCGGCTTTGGAAGCAGGAATCGAAGTTCGGAGCCATGCTTGACCCGATTGCCGACAAGGCGATGGTTGTGATCGCGATCATGGTGCTGACTGGGTATTCCGGGATGAATCCCTGGCTGATCCTTCCGGCTGCGGTGATCTTGTTCCGCGAGGTCTTCGTTTCCGGCCTAAGAGAATTTCTCGGCTCGACCGCCGGCCTGCTGAGGGTCACGAAGCTCGCAAAGTGGAAAACAACCGCTCAGATGATCGCCATCGCGGTTCTGTTCCTCGGTACGGGGTTGGAGCACTTGGAGGGAATAGCGCGGCGTGGGCTAACGCCCGAACAATACGCCGAGATGGTGACGGCGGGCCTCGCCGATCCGATCCGTTCCTGCGGCGTTCGGGGCTGTTCCTCCTATGCCACCGTTGTCGGCCTCGCCTTGATTTGGATTGCTGCGGTGCTCACTTTCATTACCGGGTGGGACTACTTCCGGAAAGCGCTGCCGTTCCTGAGAGATGATACATGATTGACGTTCTCTATTTCGCATGGGTTCGCGAACGCATTGGCGAGCCGAAAGAGCAGTTGGAAACGCGCGCGACGACAGTTGCAGAGCTCGTCGAGGAACTTCGTCTGCGTGAAGAGCGATACGCGCTCGCGTTTTCAGATATCTCGGCAATTAGAGTCGCATTGGACCAAGAGCTGTCCGACTTCTCCGCACCCCTCGAAGGGGTGAGAGAAGTCGCATTCTTTCCACCAATGACCGGGGGCTGAGGGTGCAGGTTCGCGTCCAATCGGTGCCCTTCGACTATGGCGCAGAGTGCGCAGGCTTCGGGCAGGGCGGACGTAACGTCGGCGCGGTGGTGACCTTTCTGGGTGTCGTGCGCGACGATAGCGGAAACTTGGCTGCAATGGAGATCGAGCACTATCCTGGCATGACCGAGAAAGCCATCGCTGCCATTGCCGAGGAAGCACGAAAGCGCTGGGATCTGGCCGACACCTTGGTTGTGCACCGTTATGGCAGGCTAGAGCCGGGTGAAGCTATCATGATGGTGGCGACTGCCGCTCGGCATCGCGCTGCCGCGTTCGAGGCAGCCGAGTTCCTGATGGATTATCTGAAGTCCAGAGCGCCGTTCTGGAAAAAGGAGATTGGCGCGGATGGTTCGGAGTGGGTCGCCGCCAAGGATATCGACGAAGAAGCTTTAGGTCGTTGGTAATATTGTTGAAGGGTCGCAGGCTTTGCCTGATCATGAACTAGTGCGGGACAACCACGCCAAAGGTAGGATCGGAAAGCCGAAACAGCTTTCGGCTCTATCACGATGGTCCTAGCTGTTCCTCCCGGAGGGATTTCAGACTTGGAGCTGTCGCTTCAGTTCTGGCTCATCCGCTCGATATAAGCCCTAAGCTCCTCGGCCTCATGTCGCGCGTCTCGAAGGCCATCCATCGCCGCGCGTTGTTCAGCTTCAGCTTGGTTTATCCGGTTGATCAACTCGGCCTCGCGCGTCTCCATGTAGCGGATCGCTTCGTCGCGCGTTTCCTCTGCGTCGTGGAGGTCGCGTGCCATCTTCTCAAGCTCGCCCATGTCCGCTTGGGTAACGCGGCTCAGCCGGTTCAGCATCCAGCACGCGAACCATCCCAGCCCGAAAGCGATGAAAAGGATGATGGCGGTGGCAAATACAAGCTCAGTTCTGTTCATGGCCCTGCTTTCGCCTCTTGCGCGCCGCCGGTCAAGCCTGTGTGACCATTAGCAGCGGCGCATCTTTCTGTTCGCCCTTTAGGGTCGTTTCTTCGGCCGCACCGTGTTGTCGTCGGGCGTTTGAACCTCGACGACGATATCCGACTCTTCTGAAGCGTCGCTGTCGCTGGCGCCTTCCCCTTCGACCGCTATCTCAGGTGTGGCGGGGCGCAGAAGTCGGAACTCGATCCGACGGTTCGCCTCACGTCCGTCCTCGGTGCCGTTATCCGCAATTGGGACAGTTTCACCGTAGCCAACCGCCGTAAGATTGCCGGTGAGGACACGCCGAGACATCAGCGCACCGAGCACGGCCTGCGCCCTGTCCTGACTTAGCGAAAGGTTCATCTCTTCGCGTCCTTGGCTGTCAGTGTGGCCGCCGATTTCCATCGGGAAGTCGGCGCAGTCCTTCATCCGGTCTGCGATTTTGTCGAGCGTTCCCTTCGCTTCTGCGGTGAACTCGGCCGATCCGGGTTCGAAGTTGATCTTGGCCGCAGAGAGGATCGCGTTGAGTTCGCTTTCACATTCCTCGTCGGTCGGAAGCCCAAGTAGAGGATCCAGCTTTTCGTCGTAGCGGATGTCGAGGTCGAACTGCTGACCGTCGCCCAATTTGTCCGACAATATTCTCGCGACCGCGTCGCTCGCAGTGGTGGAGCCCGTGACGCCGGCGATCCTGATCAAATCGGGGCGAACTGTGACCGAACCATGCACCAACTCCCCCATCGCTTCGAGCGCGGCGAGAACGCGAACCGGCCAGCCTGGCGGCACTTCCGGGTCGAGACGCATCGCCGCGTAGACCTGCGCACCGCCGAAGCGGGCACGCGCAAAGCTTTCCACGGCCTCGCGTGACAATTCGCTTCCCAGGCGCCCCCGCAGATCGAGTCGTCCATTTTCGTCCAATGTCGCGGAGAACTGCTTGACGCCAGTATCGGCGGTCTGAACCTCAGGCTTCGGAGTCAGGACTGCATGAAGCGAAAACACCTCCGGCAAGTTCGACTCAAGCTCGCCGACCACACGGTCGAACGCGTCTTCGCTGACCGTATCTGCCGCGATGAGGGAGATGTCGGCATCCGAAAAGGTTATCGACCCCGCATCTAGTTCTTTCAGTGACTGAAGTCCCATCGCCACCGCCTCGGCCCAATCTGGCGTTGGAACACCAAGACCTATCGTGCAAACGGACTTTCCGCTCGCCCCGGCCGCGATCGCCGCCGCAATGATGCGGTCGCGCGCACGTTCGTTGTCAGCGGAACAGGCGTCGAACCGCGCACCCTGTTCGTCTATGATAAAACGCAGCGTGAAAGGGGTGATCACTGGCCGCGGCGCGGAAATATCGAGCGCCAACTGAAGTCCCGTCGGAGCTTTGCGCCTGAGATCCGATTCGATCCGGGCTTTTTCGGCGGCGCTGTCGCTGATTGCAGTGACCGAGATGCGCTTCGGGCTGATCGAAACCTTGGAGCGCGGCAACATCCTGAGAGCATCGACACCGAAATCGACAGCCTCCTTCCAGCCTTCCGGGACCGGGTAGGATGCCGATTCAAGCATGTCTGTCACGGAACCGGTGCCGGCAAGGTCGGTCAACTGATCGACGAACTTCTCCCTGTCCCCCGTTTCGGGCACCAGGCCTATGAGAGAAATCCCATCCGCGTTGCGTAAGATCTCGATCACGAACTCGGGTGTGGCGATCGCGGCGGCATCTGTGACATCCATTGAATCTATCAGACGATCGGGATCGACGACCGCGCCAGCAGTCGAAAGCGCACGGAAACGTGCCGTCTCGGTCGGTGCCGTGCCGGATAGGGTGACCTGAAGGCCATTCGTCGACACCTCGGCCCAGCCATGCCCGGCATCGGAAAGCGCCTCGATCACGCCGATGGCCGAACGGCGCTCGACGACGTCTGCGGCCCAAGCAGCAGTCAAAAGGCTTGCGCCTGCGGCAATCGCGAAGATCAGCGGAGCGATCAGGCGCGGCGGCAGCGCGCGTAGTAGGTTCAAACGCATTGGTTCACTTGGAATCGCCGGTACAGTTCAACGGGCCTTGCATAAGGGCCGCTCGGGCCGGGTTCAATCACAGCGCGGCCGCTGCGGCAAGAAACAGCGCAGCGATGAGCCCCGTGTCGCGATTGCTGCGAAAGAGCCGCAGGCATCCTTCAGAGTCGTCAATGTCGAGCTTCCGCATCTGCCAAAGGAGATGCCACCCCATAGCCCAAGGCGCCAACAGCGCAAGCGTCAGCTTGATGGGGCCCGCTTCTGGTAAAAGCGCGATGAGAATTGCCACTGTCATGAGGATCACTGCAACGACCAGAAAAAGCCCGAGCCACTTGCCGGTACTTGCGCCAAATAGCCGCGCGGTGGATTTCACGCCGATCAGCACGTCGTCCTCCTTGTCCTGGTGGGCGTATATCGTGTCGTAGAACAGCGTCCACGCGATCCCGGATGCGTAGAGCAGGATCGCGGGCGCTTCGAGCCGGCCCGAATGGGCAGCATAGGCAAGAATCGCCCCCCAGTTGAAGGCGAGTCCCAGGAATAGCTGCGGCCACCAGGTGAACCGCTTCGCATAAGGATAGATCGCGACGAGGCCGAGGGACGAGACGCCCAGAATAACCGTCAACCAGTTGTACGAGAACAGAATCAGCGCCGCGACCGCCATCTGTGCGAACATCCAGATCACGGCTTGCTTCACGGAAACCTGGCCGGAAGGGATAGGCCGCGACCGTGTGCGCGCCACGGCGGCGTCGAAGTCGCGGTCGGTGATGTCATTCCAGGTGCACCCCGCCCCGCGCATCAGCCAAGCACCCAACGCGCAGCCAAGAACGATCCAGAAATCCCACGGTCGCCATCCGTCGCGCGCGGCGGCGAGTGCTACACCCCACCAGCAGGGCAGCAAAAGAAGCCACGTTCCGATAGGCCGGTCTGCGCGGGACAGGCGCAGGTAGGGCCGCGCGGGTTCGGGTGCCCAACGGTCAACCCAATTGCCGCGCACGGCATCGGCAACCTGCCCGTCGGGCTCTGGCGTTTCGTGGGGAGCGCTCATAAGGTCCGGCTCATGACGTTGGCGAAGATCAGGCTCTGTGTAGACCACCCACTCGGGCAGGGGCAATCGGTTCCCTTGACCGACGCGCAGGCGCACTACCTTTTCGGCGTGATGCGCGAAGGCGTGGGGACGCAGATTCTTCTATTCAACGGCCGCGACGGCGAGTGGCTGGGAGAAGTCACCGAAGCCGCAAAGCGCAAGGGAATGCTGACCTGCCTTGAACAGACCCGCCCGCAAACCCAGCCGGCGGATCTCTGGCTGATCTTCGCTCCGGTGAAGAAGGCCCGCACAGATTTTATCGTGGAAAAAGCGGTTGAGCTGGGGGTCGCGCGACTTCTGCCTGTGTCCACCGACTTCACCAACGCCGAGCGTATGCGCCGTGACAAGGCCGAAGCACACGTGCGCGAGGCGGCCGAGCAATGCGGCTCGGTTTACCTGCCCCAAGTGGAGGATATCGTCCCACTTGCGCGGCTTTTCTCGAACTGGGACCCGAAGCGCCGGGTTCTTTGGGCCGACGAGGCGCAGGCGGGTGACGACGTTTCTCCGGCAGATCTTCTGACTGGCCTGCCCAAAGGCCCATGGGCGATCCTGATCGGGCCGGAAGGTGGCTTTTCCGAAGCAGAGCGTGAAAGGTTTCGCGCTCTACCGTGGGTGCAACCTGTTGCTCTCGGCCCGCGAATCCTCCGCGCCGAGACTGCGGCGCTTGCGGCGATCACGCTCTGGCAGGCGCATCTTGGCGACTGGGCGAAAAAATGATCCGGCCCGAGATCCGTGCCGCGCTCTTCCGTTGGCGCGAAGTACTGTCGGCATGCGCGGCGCTTCTGTTCGGGCTCTGGCTCGTGTCTCTCGGCGGTTGGCTTCTCGTGCCTTTCGGCGCGATCGTTGCGGCTCTGTCGCTTGGCTGGGCCGTCATCGCGTTCCGACGCATGCGCTTTCTTCGAGGGGTGGGCGCTCCGGGAGTTGTCGAAGTCGATGAAGGTCAGGTCGGTTACCTCGGACCGACCTTTGGGGGGTTCGTGGCGCTCGAAGACCTTGCTGAGCTGCGGCTGCTTGAGATGCGCGGCGCGCGCCAATGGCGCCTTCAAACCGCGAACGGCGACGTGCTTCTTGTTCCCGTCGATGCTGCTGGGGCCGAAAAGCTATATGACGCCTTCGCATCTCTGCCGGGCATCGATATGGCGACGCTTTCTTCGGCGCTCGAGCGTGGGGTGGGCACGCTTCCGCTGTGGCGCAGGCCCGACCGAACGCTTCCGAGGGCCTAGGTAATCACGAATTGTCATATCTCCGCACAGCCAATCCGCGTTTCCCGGGGTTGACTTGGCGGCGCATGCGTTTCAGGTCTATTCGTCCCATTTAGTCAGAAGATCGAGGCGCCAATGTCCATTCCTCAGTCCGGCGGCGGCCCGATCGAGCGGTACGAACAGCTTGCTGAATACCTCGAAGAGGGCAACAAGCCGGAGGCCGATTGGCGGATCGGGACCGAGCACGAGAAGTTCGGCTATTGCAAGGACACGCTTAAGCCGCTGCCTTATGACGGGCCACGCTCGATCCGCGCGATGCTGGAGGGTCTCAGCAACCGTTTTGGCTGGGAGCCCATCGAGGAGCAAGGCAACATCATCGGCCTCGTCAAAGACGGAGCGAATGTCAGCCTTGAACCGGGCGGGCAACTGGAGCTGTCCGGCGCACCGCTCGAGACGATCCACCAGACGTGCGACGAAGTGAACGAGCATCTTCGCGAAGTGCAGAGTGTGGCTGATGACATCGGCGCCCGGTTCATCGGCCTCGGCGCCGCGCCGATCTGGACGCATGAACAGATGCCGATGATGCCCAAGGGGCGTTACCGGTTGATGACTGACTACATGGGCCGGGTTGGTACCCATGGTACGCAGATGATGTACCGGACCTGCACAGTGCAGGTGAACCTCGACTTCTCGTCTGAAACGGACATGGTAAAGAAGATGCGGGTTGCACTGGCGCTGCAGCCGGTCGCGACCGCGCTGTTCGCCAACTCACCTTTCTTCGAAGGAAAGCCAAACGGGCACAAATCCTGGCGGAGCCGCATCTGGCGCAACCTCGACGACGCAAGGACCGGGATGTTGCCCTTCATGTTCGAGGAGGGTGCAGGCTTTCAGCGCTACGTGGACTACGCGCTCGATGTGCCGATGTATTTCGTCTATCGCGACGGCAAGTATATCGATGCTTTGGGCCAGTCCTTCCGCGATTTCCTGAAGGGGGAACTACCCGCGCTGCCGGGCGAGAAACCGACCCTGAGTGACTGGGCGGACCATTTGACCACGATCTTCCCCGAAGCGCGTCTGAAGAAATTCATTGAAATGCGAGGGGCGGACGGCGGGCCATGGCGCAGGCTTTGCGCGCTGCCGGCGCTCTGGGTCGGGCTGCTCTACGACGCCACCGCGCTCGACGCCGCCTGGGACTTGGCCAAGGATTGGGACGAGGAAACGCGATCCGCGCTTCGGGTGGCCGCGTCGGTCGACGGGCTGCAGGCCGAAACGAACGGCGTGAACATGCACGAAGTCGCTCGTCAGGTTGTCGCGATCGCTGAAGCGGGGCTCAAGGCTCGCGCGCGGGAAGGCGCGGGCGGCATGGTCCCCGACGAGACGCATTTCCTCAATGCGCTTCAGGAAAGCGTCGAAAGCGGGAAGGTTCCTGCCGATGAACTTCTTGAGAAGTATCACGGCGAGTGGAACGGTGATCTGACGCGGATCTACTCTGAATACAGTTACTGACGCGGGACGCGCGGCATCGATGACGGCTCGTAGCCTTCGGCCAGCGGATCGTCTCCGTGATCGTTGGGCCCTTTGTCACCCTCGGTCGCGAACCACCAGATGAGCACGATCCAGCCGACGATCGGGATAAGCCAGATCAGTAGCCACCAGCCCGATCGGTTGGTGTCGTGCAGGCGGCGGGCACCGACCGCAAGCGACGGAAGCAGAACTGCAAGAGTATAAAGCGTCGAGAGCGGCTGCGGACCGGCCATCATCCCGTGCCCGAGGCCAAAGAAGATGCCGTCGATCACGTTAAGGATCGCGTTGACGACGAAGTTGAACAGGGTGAACCACCAGAATTCGGCGCGTCTGGCGCGCCCGCTGAAAGTCGCGTACTTCTGAAAACAGGTGCGGACGGCGGTCTTGATTTCCATGAGCGCCTCTCTCGTCTGATATGGCGGAAGACTCTCGCGCCGAAGCGCATTTGTAAAGCCCTCAGGCCATCATGAGTGTGACGCCTCGCTGAAGTGTCCGGTTACTTTTTGCCGCCAATCTTTGGCTCGGTGCCCGCCTTCAGCCGTTCGATATTCGGCAGATGGCGGATGTAGACCAGCGTCGCGAGCACCACGATCAGGATCACGAGTTCGCGGTAGCCCAGAAATCCGGCCCAGATCGCCGCCAGCGCAGCCGCGATGAGCGCCGCTAGCGATGATGTCCGGGTGATCAGTGCCGTGGCGAGCCATGTCACGCAGACGGCGATGCCCGCAGGCCAAGCCAGCGCCAACAGCGTACCGATGAACGTCGCGACACCCTTGCCGCCTTTGAACCTCAGCCAGACCGGATAGAGATGACCGAGGAATGCGCCCAGCGCTCCGACCTGCGCTGCATCCTCTCCGATTGCCGCGCGCGCCAGCAGAACTGCAGCGGCACCCTTTCCGCCGTCGAGCAGAAGAGTCACGAGTGCGGCCGCCTTGTTTCCCGTACGCAAAACATTCGTCGCGCCGATATTGCCCGACCCGATGCTGCGGAGGTCTCCCAACCCCATGAGGCGGGTGACCACGACGCCGAAGGGAATGGAGCCCAGCAAGTAGCTCAGCAGCGCGGTTAGCAGAAGCAGCCCGGCTCCGCTCGTAAATTCCGGCATCTCAGACCTCCCCTCCGAAAACGCGTTGACCGCCGACCCAGGTGCCAAGCACCCGTCCTTCCATCCGCTGCCCGTCGAATGGCGTGTTCTTGGATTTTGAATGCAACTTGAACCGGTCGAGCACGAAGGGCGCGTCGGGGTCGAAGAGCACCAGATCGGCAGGCGCGCCTTCGGCCAGACGTCCCTGCGGCAGGCCGAGCCTCTTGGACGGGTTCAATGCCATGGCGCGGAAAAGCTGCGGCAGGGTCAATTGGTCGGCATGGTAGAGCCGCATCGCGGCGGGCAGGAATGTCTCAAGGGCGACAGCGCCCGAGGCGGCATCCTCGAACGGAAGCCGCTTCGATTCCTCGTCCTGCGGCGTGTGCATGGACGAGATGATGTCGATAACGCCCGAAGCGACGGCTTCCACCACCGCAAGACGGTCCTCTTCAGATCTGAGTGGCGGCTTGACCTTGAAGAAGGTGCGGTAGTCGCCGACATCGAATTCGTTGAGCGTGAGGTGATGGATCGAGGTCCCCGCCGTCACGTCGAAGCCGTTCGCCTTGGCTCGCTCGAGGGGGGGCAGCGCGCGGGCCGTGGTGATCTGGTCGAAGTGATACTTCGCCCCGGTCATCTCGACCATGCCCATGTCGCGGTCGAAGCCGATGCGTTCCGCCATGGGGCTGACACCGGGCAGGCCACGAAGCGAGGCGAACTTGCCGGAAGTGGTCGCCGCGCCCTTAGACAGCGTGGGTTCTTGCGGATGTCCCATGACAAGCGCGCCGAGCGACCTCGCGTAAGTGAGCGCGCGGGCGAAAACCTTGGTGTCGGTCACCACGTGGTCGCAATCGGTGAAGGCGATGGCGCCGGCGTCGAGGAGGAACCCGATCTCGGTCATCTCGCGCCCCTCGCGGCCTTTGGTCAGGGCGGCCATGTGGCGGATGCGGACCGGCGAGGCTTCCGCCGCGCGGCGGGTGACGAATTCGAGCGTCTCGGGGGTGTCGATGGCCGGATCGGTGTCTGGCCGGGCGATGATCGTGGTGACGCC
>CBDUOT010000036.1:0-31623 GCA_965368915.1 uncultured Rhodobacterales bacterium
TATTGCCGCTGGCCACAATGCCGAACTCGACGAAGCGCGGCAGCTTCGCGACGAGGGGCGCAGCGTGATCGCGCGCATGCAGTCGGAATATGCTGAACTGTCGGGCATCCAAAGCCTCAAGATCAAGCACAACAACGTTCTTGGCTATTTCATCGAAACGACCGCGACGCATGCCGAAAAGATGTTGTCCGCACCGCTGAACGAAACCTTCATTCACCGGCAGACGACGGCCAACCAGGTGCGCTTCTCGACGGTCCCCCTGTCGGAGATGGAAACAAAGATCATGAACGCCGGCAACCTGGCGCTCGAGATCGAGAAAAGGCTCTATGACGGCCTGAAAGCGATGATTCTTGACGCCTCGGCGCTGATCTCCGGTGCGGCTCGTGCCCTGTCGGAGATCGACCTGACCGCCGCCCTGGCCGATCTTGCGCGAAGCGAAGAATGGTGCGCGCCGAAGGTCGACGACAGCCGAGCGTTCGCGATTGAGGCAGGCCGCCACCCCGTCGTCGAGCGCGCGCTGCGAAAGTCTGGTGACCCCTTCGTCGCCAACGACTGCCTTCTGACCGAGGCTGACACACCGGCGATTTGGCTTCTGACCGGACCGAACATGGCCGGTAAGTCGACCTTTCTCAGGCAGAACGCGCTGATTGCCCTCCTTGCGCAAGCGGGAAGCTTCGTTCCGGCACGCAAAGCCCATATCGGACTTGTCAGCCAGCTTTTCAGCCGAGTCGGCGCCGCTGATGATCTTGCGCGCGGGCGGTCGACCTTCATGGTCGAGATGGTCGAAACCGCCGCGATTCTCAATCAGGCGGATGACCGCGCGCTGGTCATTCTTGATGAGATTGGGCGGGGCACTGCGACTTACGACGGATTGTCGATTGCATGGGCAGTGCTGGAGCACCTTCACGATGTGAACCGCGCCCGCGCGTTGTTTGCCACCCACTATCACGAGATGACCGCACTCGCCGCGAAGCTGGATGGCGTGGAAAACGCGACCGTTGCGGTCAAGGAGTGGCAGGGCGAAGTCATCTTCCTGCATGAAGTCCGCAAGGGTGCGGCCGATCGATCTTATGGCGTTCAGGTCGCCCGGCTGGCCGGTCTGCCCGCCGCCGTGGTGGAGCGCGCAAAGATCGTTCTGGAAGCGCTGGAAAAAGGCGAACGGGAAGGCGGCACCCGCAAGCATACGCTGATCGACGATCTGCCGCTTTTCAACGCGGCGCCGACAGCGCCTGCCGCGCCGCAAGTCAGCACCTCCGATCTGGAAGCCCAGCTTGCAGCGCTTCATCCCGACGAAATGACGCCGCTGCAGGCACTCGCCGCGCTCTATGAGTTGAAGTCCGCTCTGGACGAATGAAGCGGCGGCAACGTGACCGCGCTTCTTCGCTCCGAGATGAGCTGAAGGGTGCACGGGGGAGCGAAGCCCCCCGCTGAATCAATCCGGTTCAGGACTTCGGCATGGAAGACACACCGACCTGTGCGGGACGCAGCAGGCGTTCGTGCAGGATGAACCCCTCGGTCATCACTTCGATGATATCGCCCGCTTTTGTGCCCGGAACCGGCGCTTCGAACATGGCCTGGTGAAGCTGCGGATCGAACCTGTCGCCGGCCTTCGGGGCAATGGGCTGAACACCGTGCTTCCCGAGAACGGAGATAAGCTCTTTCATCGTCAGCTCGACGCCTTCGATCAATCCCTTCGCCGCCTCTCTTGTTTCTTCCCCGGCCGCATCGAGTGCGCGCTTGAGGTTGTCGTAGACCGGCAGCATGTCGCGGGCGAGCTTGGAGCCACCGTATTGTTCCGCTTCGCGGCGGTCGCGTTCACCACGCTTGCGCGAGTTTTCTGCGTCGGCGAGCGCACGCATGAAGCGGTCGCGCATCTCGTCGCGCTCGGCACGCAAGGCTTCGATCTCTTCAGCGTAGGCGTCGGAATCGAGAAGCTCCTCACCGATCCCGGCCTGATCCTCAGCAATCTCGTCTTTCTTCATGTCACTCATAGGTCTTGTCCCTTGCGCTCCCCGGACAGCATGCGTCCGACAAGCTGCGCCGTGTAGTCGACGATCGGCACGATGCGCCCATAATTGAGCCGCGTCGGACCAATCACGCCCACGGCGCCGATGATCTTACGGTCAGCGTTCATATATGGAGAGACCACCAGAGAGGAACCCGAAAGTGAGAATAACTTGTTCTCCGAGCCAATAAAAATGCGCACACCGTCGCCATCTTCGGCAAGTTCCAGAAATTCGGCGATGTCGCGCTTTCTTTCGAGGTCGTCGAAGAGCGATCGAATCCTGTCGAGATCTTCCTCGTCGGTCTGTTCCAGCAGGTTCGCGCGGCCTCGCACGAGCAGTCGTTCATGCGATTCCCCTGGGTTCTCCCAGACTGCCAGCCCACTTTCGACCAGATCACGCGCGGCGGCGTCCAGTTCGCGCCGGCGTCGATCGATGTCTTTCTTGAGGATCGTGCGAAGGCTCGAAAGCGTCTGCCCTTCAGCGAGCGCGTTCAGAAAGTTTCCGGCCTCGCGCATGGCGCTTGGCGTGTGACCAGGCGGCGGAGTGAAAACGCGGTTCTCTACATTCCCGTCTGCGAAGACAAGGACGACAAGCGCGCGGTCCGCGCCAAGGCTGATGAACTCGATATGGCGAATGGGCGCTTCGTGTTTTGGCGTCAGAACAAGGCTCGCCCCGTGCGTGATGCCCGATAGCGCCTGTCCGACTCGGTCGAGCAGCGACCCGACGCCCGGCTCGTTTCCCGATGTCGTCGCATCGATCGCCTCGCGGTCCTCGATGGTAAGCTGTGAAACCTCCATAAGCCCATCGACGAACATCCGAAGCCCGAGCTGAGTGGGAACCCGGCCGGCGGAGGTATGTGGACTGTCGAGAAGCCCGAAATACTCAAGATCCTGCATCACGTTCCGGATGGTCGCAGCCGAGACCCTCTCGCTCATGGCGCGCGTCAGAGTGCGCGAGCCTACCGGGTCACCGGTTTCGAGGTAGCTTTCGACCACGCGCCGGAACACTTCCCGCGAGCGGTCGTTCATCTCATTCAGGATCTTCGTGTTTTCAATCATGACGCAGGTTATATGGGATCGCGACAGTTAAAGGGCCAGAGATTGCCGCCGTCAATCGGGGTTGCGAAGGTAGCTTCTCGGCCTGTATCTGGGCAAGCCAGCGATGAAAGGACTAAAGATGCGACCCTCTGGGCGAAATCTCGATGATATGCGTGACGTTTCCATCGAGACGGACGTGACCAAACATGCCGAGGGATCGTGCCTGATCCGCTGCGGAGACACGCAAGTCATTTGCACTGCTTCGATTGAAGACAGGGCGCCGTCTTTTCTGAAAGGCAGCGGGCTTGGCTGGGTGACGGCCGAGTACGGAATGTTGCCCCGCGCCACCAACACGCGCAACCGGCGCGAGGCTGCCGCCGGAAAGCAATCCGGCAGAACGCAGGAAATCCAAAGGCTTATCGGCAGGGCGCTGCGGGCGGGCGTCGATCGCGTTGCTTTGGGCGAACGTCAGATCGTGGTCGACTGTGACGTGATTCAGGCCGACGGCGGGACCCGTTGTGCGTCAATTACCGGCGGCTGGGTGGCGCTTCGGCTGGCCGTGAACAAGCTGATCAAGGCAGGCGCGGTGACCAGCGATCCGATCATTGATCATGTCGCGGCCGTGTCCTGCGGAATCTATGCCGGCCAGCCCGTTCTCGATCTCGACTACGCCGAGGACAGCGAGGCGGGAACGGACGGCAACTTTATTCTGACCGGCCGGGGTCGGCTTATCGAGGTTCAGATGTCGGCCGAAGGTGCGACCTTTTCGCGCGACGAAATGGATCAACTGCTCGACCTTGCCGATATTGGCTGTGCCCGGCTCTTTGCAGCACAGAGGGCCGCGATCTGATGAGAGGCTTTTCCGGCAAGGAGCTTCTGGTCGCGACCCACAATGCCGGGAAGCTCGACGAAATCTCTGCGCTGCTGGCGCCATACGGGATCACCTGTGTCGGCGCCAAGGCAAAGGGGCTTATCGAGCCGGAAGAGACCGAGACCACGTTTGTCGGGAACGCACGCATCAAGGCGCACGCCGCCGCGAAAGCGGCGGGCCTTCCGGCACTCGCTGACGACAGCGGGATTGAAGTGGATGGTTTGGGTGGCGCACCCGGGGTCTATACGGCCGATTGGGCGGAAACGCCGAGCGGCCGCGACTTCCTGAAGGCCATGACCCGGACGTGGGAGGAGCTTGAGAACGCTCAAGCGCCCTACCCGCGGACCGCGCGCTTTCGAGCAACGATGGTTCTTGCCTGGCCGGATGGCCATGACGAGGTCTTCGAGGGCAAGGTCGAAGGTCAGGTCGTCTGGCCAATGCGCGGAAAGCAAGGGCACGGCTACGACCCGATGTTCCAACCGGATGGCTATGAACAGACTTTCGCCGAAATGGACCCCGATCTGAAAAACCGTATCAGCCACCGCGCCGATGCGTTCCGCAAACTCGTCGCGTGCTTCGGGAGCGAAGCAGAATGAAGCGCATTTCAACGGGATCACCCTTCGAGAAAACGATGGGCTACAGCCGTGCTGTCGTGAAGGGCCCATGGTGTTTCGTTTCGGGTGTGACCGGCTATGACTACGCGACGATGGAGATGCCCGACGGGATCGCGGATCAAGCGCGGAACTGCTTCGCAACGATCCGCTCGGTACTGAGCGAGGCGGGATTCTCGCTCGATGATGTTGTGCGCGTTCAGTACACCGTGACTGACGCCGCGCTTGTGGACGAACTAGTGCCTGCTCTCGGCGAGGCATTTGGCGATGTACGTCCCGCAGCCACGATGGTGATCGCCGGACTGATCCGCCCGGAAATGCTGGTCGAAATCGAAGTCACGGCCTTCAAGGGTTAGACCGATGGAGGATTGGCGCCACGGTGGGTTCGGCCTGTACCTGCACTGGCCTTTCTGTGCCTCCAAATGCCCTTACTGCGACTTCAACAGCCACGTTGCCTCTGCGATCGATGAGGATCGATGGCGAAAGGCGTATCTGAGCGAAATTGAGCGGATCGGTGCAGAGGTGCCGGACCGTGTGCTGAATACCGTGTTCTTTGGTGGCGGAACCCCGTCGCTGATGTCGCCCGATCTTGTCGCCGCGACGCTCGAGGCAATTCGTGCGACCTGGCCGGTCGCGAACGATCTGGAAGTGACGCTTGAGGCCAATCCTGGATCAGTCGAAGCGGGACGTTTCCGAGGGTTTGCCGAAGCTGGCGTAAACCGCGTGTCCATGGGAGTTCAGGCGCTGAACGATGCTGATCTTCGTCGGCTCGGAAGGCTTCACAGCGTTTCCGAAGCGAGGTCAGCATTTGACATTGCCCGGAGCGTTTTCGACCGCGTGAGTTTCGACCTGATATACGCCAGGCAAGATCAAACACTCGCCGAATGGGAGGCTGAGCTGAGGGAAGCTGCTGCCATGGCAGCGGACCATCTTTCGCTCTACCAGCTGACGATAGAAGACGGCACCGCCTTTGGCGCCCGCCATGCCGCTGGGGGGCTGAAAGGCTTGCCTGATGAAGACCTGTCGGCGGATATGTATTTGAAAACACAGGAAACAATGTCTGGCATCGGGCTTCCGGCGTACGAGGTTTCAAATCACGCGCGGCCGGGATCGGAGAGCAGGCACAACCTGATCTACTGGAGATGCGGCGACTATGCCGGGATCGGGCCCGGTGCACATGGGCGCTTGACGTTGAGCGGGGCACGACTGGCCACATCAACACCCCTTCTGCCTAACGACTGGTTGACCCGGATAGAAGTGAGCGGCAGCGGTGAATTGGCGCGGGAAGCCGTGCCACGGGATGAACAGGCCAACGAGTACCTCATGATGGGACTACGTCTGACCGAAGGACTAGATGTTGAACGGTACGCGCAACTTGCTGGGCACGTCTTGCAGGAGTCATCTGTCGTGAGGCTCGAAGATCTGGGTCTCGTCGCGCGAGAGGGCGAGAGGCTGCGGGCGACCGAGGCGGGCCGTCCCGTGCTGAACGCAATCATCCGAGAGCTTTCGCCATGATGCGCCCGTTGTGGCTTATTGGTGGTGGCTTGTCGCTGATTCTGGGGGCCACGGGAATTTTCCTCCCGCTGCTTCCGACCGTTCCGTTCCTGTTGCTTGCAGCATTTTGCTTTGCGAGGTCTTCGGAGCGGCTTCATGACTGGCTCCTGTCGCACCCGGTCTTCGGCCCGCCCATCGAAGACTGGCGCGACCGCGGAGCGATTGGCCAGCGCGCCAAGCGGCTCGCCAGTCTGTCGATTTTGGCGGCGTTTCTACTTTCGGTCTTTCTAGGCGTACGTCCCGGAATCCTTGCCGTTCAGGCGGTTGTTCTTGTCTGCGTCGCCCTTTTCATCTGGACGCGGCCGAACGCCTGAGGATCAGTGGTTCTGGCTGAGGAGCTGGCAAAGCTCATCAAGCTGATCAAGCGTCTTGTAGCTTATGACGATCTTGCCGCCGTCTTGTCCCTTGTGGTCGATCTCGACGGGCATACGAAGTTGCGCTGAAAGATCCTGCTCAAGAACCCGCGTGTCGGCGTCTTTCTCTTGCCGCTCCTTGCGCGCGACCGGTTCGGCCTTCTTCGCGGGGCTTTTCGCCAGCCTTTCCGTTTCGCGCACGGAAAGACCACGGGCGATGACCTGACGGGCGAGCGCCACCGGATCCTCGGTCGTCACAAGCGCGCGGGCGTGGCCGGCGGTGAGTTTTCCTTCGCGTAGCCAGGCCTGAACATCTTCGGGCAACGTCAGCAAGCGCAGGAGGTTCGCAATATGGCTCCGACTCTTCGACAGGCCTTCCGCTAGCTTCTCTTGGGTATGTCCGAAGCGGTCCATGAGTTGGCGGTAACCCAGCGCTTCTTCTACTGGATTGAGATCGGCACGCTGAATGTTTTCGATGATCGCGACTTCGAGCATCTCTGCGTCGCTGAATTCGCGCACAAGAACGGGCAGTTCGTGGAGTTGCGCCATCTGTGCTGCACGCCAGCGGCGTTCGCCGGCAACTATCTCGTAACCGCCTGCCTTTCTTGGATTTTTCCTGACGATTAGTGGCTGGATAATGCCATGGCTCCGTATGGAGTCGGCAAGTTCGTCAAGCTGTTCGCGCGAAAAGTCGCGGCGCGGCTGGTCTGGGTTCGGCTCGATCTTTTCGACCGGGACATGAATATCTGGGCGACGTGGCGCATCTGGTGCCTCGCCGGCTTCGGCGTGAAGATTCACATCCGCCATTAGGGCCGAGAGTCCCCGTCCGAGTCCGCGCCGCTCGTTCTTCTTGTCTGCCATGGTCGCCCCTCAGTCCTTTCGTTGTGCTAGCACTTCCCGCGCGAGCGCTCGGTAGGCATGGCTGCCTTTCGACATCGTATCATAGCTCAGAACCGGTACCGCATAGGATGGCGCTTCCGAAAGCCTGACATTCCTAGGGATCACGGTCTGGTAGACGATGCCGCCAAGGTTGGCCCGCGCATCCGATTCCACCTGCAGGGACAGGTTGTTTCTCGCGTCATACATCGTGAGCACGACGCCCTCGATCCGCAGGTCGCGGTTGGCGGCTTGGCGGACCTCCCGAATGGTCAGCATCAACTGCGATAGTCCTTCAAGCGCATAGAACTCAGCCTGTAGCGGCACCAGAACCGAATGCGCGGCGACCATCGCGTTGACGGTCAGAAGGCTAAGCGATGGCGGGCAATCTATCAGGATGTAGTCGAACGCAAAGCTGTCGATCGCGGGCTGACGAAGTGCATCATACAAAAGAAAGCTGCGCTTTTCGTTCGCGACGAGCTCGATATCCGCCGAGGAAAGGTCGGTTGTCGCCGGGCAGATCCAAACGCCCTCAACCTTGGTGGGGCGAATGACGTCCATCAGATCGGCGTCATCGATTAAGAGGTCATAGGTGGTTTTCTCGCGCTGCGCCGGTTCGATGCCCAGGCCGGTAGACGCATTGCCTTGGGGGTCAATGTCCACGAGCAGGACGCTCATCCCCTCTTCAGCGAGGGCGGCCGCGAGATTGATCGCTGTCGTCGTTTTACCGACGCCGCCCTTTTGGTTGGCGATTGCAATAATCCGGGGGCCCGGCGGTCGGGTCGGGTCAGACACGTCGAATACCTCCGATGGACAGAACAACCGCGTGTGGGTCGGTGACGCTGGCTACCTTGTGATCGGTAAAGGCCCACTTTTCAAGCGCCCTGGCGAGCTCGGATTCGTAGCTCGCGCCCTTAGGAAATAGGGCTATCCCGTCAGCGTTTAAGTGGCGTTCCGCCAGACCAAGCAGTTCGCCCAGCGGCGCTAGCGCACGCGCGGACACAACATCAGCCTGAAGCGGCGCAACATTCTCCACTCGCTCGGCCAGAACGGTGGTGTTCACCCCAAGCTCTCGGCTCGCGGCGCTGAGAAATGCCGCTTTGCGCTGGTCACTTTCTACAAGCGTGACCTTAAGGTCTGGCCGTTCGTCCGCCGCCAGGATGGCAACGACAAGGCCCGGGAACCCGCCCCCGCTTCCAAAGTCCACCCAATGGCGCGCGCCAACCGGCGCGAGGTCGAAAACCTGTATCGAATCGTGGAAGTGGCGGCGCCAAATTTCGTCGATCGTGGACCGCGCGACGAGGTTGATCGCTGGATTCCACTTTCTGAGTATCGCCTCAAACGCCGTCAGCCGTTCTAATGTTTCACGTGAAACATCTCGCGGCGCAAATGGCTGGCTACCGGATTTCATACAGCAGAGCGTACCTTTGCCACACGCTTAAGTCGCGCGAGGATCAGCGTAAGCGCCGCAGGAGTCATGCCCTCAAGTCGGGCGGCCTGCGCGAGCGTTTGCGGCCGCGCACGACGCAGCTTGTCTTTAAGCTCATTTGATAGGCCGCTGAGTGCGTCGTAGTCGAAATCATCGGGGATTTCATGTCGTTCATCGCGCTGAACGGCCTCAACATCCGCCCTTTGCCGCTCGATGTACGTCGCATAAAGCGCGTCGCGAGCCAGCTGCTCCTTGATTTCGGACGGGATCTGCGCAAGCGCGGGATCGGCCTTTTCGAGATCTGCGAACGACACCTCGGGAAACGAAAGCAACGCAAACGCTGTGCGGCGCTGACCGTCCTGGCTAAGGTTCAATCCATGGGCTGCCGCTTCGCGAGGTGTGAGCTGCAGATCTTCGAGCGCCCGCCTGCCACTCGCTAGGGCTTCGGCCTTGCGATTATAAGCCGCCGCGCGCACCTCGCCAACGCACCCGATCTCAACACCCAGACGAGTCAGGCGCTGGTCGGCGTTGTCGGCACGCAGAGATAGCCGAAACTCAGCACGCGATGTGAACATGCGGTACGGCTCACTGACGCCGCGCGAGACCAGATCATCAATCATCACGCCGATGTAGCTTTGAGCGCGGCTGAAGATAACGCTCGGCTCAGAGCGCGCGGCCCGCGCAGCATTCAGACCAGCGACCAAGCCTTGCGCTGCGGCCTCCTCATATCCTGTGGTCCCGTTGATTTGCCCCGCAAGATATAGGCCCTGGACGTCTTTTACTGCAAGCGTTGGAAGAAGAGCACGCGGATCGACGTAGTCATATTCGATCGCGTAACCTGGTTGCAGGATTTCTGCGCGCTCCAAGCCTGCAATCGAGCGGACGTATTCCTCCTGCACATCGACGGGCAGCGATGTCGAAATGCCGTTCGGGTAAACAGTATCGTCGTCCAGGCCCTCTGGCTCGAGGAAGATCTGATGAGATTCCTTGTCGGCGAAGCGGACAATCTTGTCCTCGATCGAGGGGCAATAGCGCGGACCAATCCCATCAATGCTCCCACCATACATTGCGGAACGATCAAGGTTCTTACGGATGACCTCGTGGGTTCGGTCGTTGGTATGAGTGATTGCACAGCTGATCTGACGCGCAAGCGGCCGGTCATTCAGGAAGGAAAACATCACGGGCTGCTCGTCACCCGCCTGCTTTTCCAAGCCCTCCCAGTCGATGGTTCGTCCGCTCAGTCTGGGCGGAGTCCCCGTCTTGAGCCGACCAAGAGGCAAGCCAAGCTCCTCGATCCTTTCTGCCAAGGCTACCGAAGGCTTGTCGCCCATACGCCCGCCGGACCAGTTCTGATCGCCTATATGGATCACACCCCGGAGGAACGTCCCGGAGGTCAGAATGACTGCCCCGGTGGAAAGCTCAACGCCGCTCGCTAAGATGACGCGCCTGACCTTGTCCGCCTCGATCTTCAGGTCAGTCGCTTCGCCCTCGATGATCGTTAGACCTTCCAGCGATTCCGTTTCGGCGAGCATCGCTTCGCGATAAAGCCTCCGGTCCGCCTGCGCCCGAGGGCCCTGCACCGCCGGCCCTTTCCTGCGATTGAGCAAGCGAAACTGGATGCCCGCCTTGTCGGCCACCCGGCCCATAACGCCATCCAGCGCATCGATTTCGCGCACCAGGTGCCCTTTTCCAAGCCCGCCAATCGCCGGGTTGCAGGACATAACGCCGATTGCATCGCGCTTCAGTGTAACCAGGGCAACGGATACACCCATCCGGGCCGCGGCATGCGCAGCCTCAGTTCCGGCGTGACCGCCCCCGATAACAACGACGTCGAAATGTTTCACGTGAAACACTCCTCACTTTCCGATGCAAAAACTTGCGAAGATCTCATCCAGCAAGTCCTCCACATCAACACGGCCGACCAAGGAATCAAGGGCGCGGACTGCTGTCCGCAGACATTCCGCGCCAAGCTCCAATCTTTCAGACCCGCTCCTTATCTCAATCCGCGCTGATTCCATAGCCTTGAGCGCTTTCTCAATCGCAGATTTGTGCCGCGCGCGCGTGATGAGGCCGGCCGAAGCAACGCGGTGAGACAGACGGTCCACGATAGCCGAAATCAGATCGCCCACGCCTTCGCCCGTTCTGCCGGATACGCCGGCCATTCCTATCGCTGGCGCCAACAGGTCTGCTTTAGCGCGCAAGACCAAGTCTTCCGGCCTAGGTTCCAGCATTAATGCTTCGTCTTCCTCGACAAGGAAAACACGCAGGTCAGCCTGACGCGCGCGATCCAGAGCACGTTGGACGCCAATGCCTTCGACCGTGTCGTCAGTTTCTCGCAGTCCTGCGGTATCCAGAATGGTCACTGCCAACCCGGAAAGGTCCATCCGTACCTCGATCACATCCCGCGTCGTTCCTGCGATTTCCGACGTGATTGCCGCTTCACGCCCAGCAAGGGCATTCAGAAGCGTGGATTTTCCCGTGTTCGGCCGGCCCACGATTGCGACCTCAAATCCCTCGCGGATCCTTTCAGCAGCCCCGAAGCCGACAATCTCTTTTTGAAGCTGGCCCTCGACTCGGGTCAGAAGCCGCAGAACTTCAGGCGCGACGTCTTCGGGGACGTCTTCGTCCGCGAAATCAATTGTCGCCTCGATCAGCGCTGCTGCCCTGATCAGATCGCGGCGCCACTCTTCAGCTCTTTCGCCTACCTGACCGGAAAGAACACGCAGCGCCTGTTTGCGCTGCGCTTCGGTCTCGGAGTCGATCAGATCCGCAAGGCCTTCGACCTGCGCCAAGTCCAGCCGTCCGTTCTCCAGCGCGCGCCGCGTGAATTCCCCAGGTTCTGCAGCCCTCAGACCTGGAACTTTGTCCAAGGCAGAGAGAACGGCACTAACCGTTGATGTCGCGCCATGCAGGTGAAGTTCCGCGCTTTCTTCGCCTGTGAAGCTCGCTCCCTTCGCAAAAGTCAGGACGAGTGCATCGTCGAGGACATCTTCCCTGTAGCGAAGGCGCCGCAACGCGGCCCGCCGTGCTGGGGGAACGTTCCCAGCGAGTGCCTCTACGGCTTTCCACGCATCGGGGCCCGAAATTCGGACCACCGCAACGCCGGATTTTCCCCGCGCGGACGCTAGGGCAAAAATCGTATCCATCCTATTAACCTATTGTTTTATAACAACAAGTCAGGCGTTCATGGAATCGAAGAACTCGGAGTTTGTCTTCGTCTGCTTAAGCTTGGAACTCAGGAACTCGATGGCATCCGTCGTTCCCATCGGATTCAAAATCCGCCGCAGAACGTAGGTCTTCTGCAGGTCGTTCTTGTCGACAAGCAGATCCTCTTTCCGGGTGCCGGACTTCAGAATATCCATCGCCGGGAAGACGCGCTTGTCCGCGACCTTGCGGTCGAGCACGATTTCCGAGTTACCGGTGCCCTTGAACTCTTCGAAGATGACTTCGTCCATCCGGCTGCCCGTATCGATCAGGGCCGTCGCGATGATGGTGAGAGAACCGCCTTCCTCAATATTCCGCGCCGCGCCGAAGAAGCGCTTCGGGCGTTGCAGGGCGTTAGCATCGACACCCCCCGTAAGCACTTTGCCCGAGGACGGTACGACCGTGTTGAAGGCGCGGCCCAGACGAGTGATCGAGTCCAAAAGGATCACCACATCGCGCTTGTGCTCGACCAGACGCTTCGCCTTTTCGATGACCATCTCGGCCACTGCGACGTGCCGCGTCGCCGGCTCATCGAATGTTGAAGAGATAACCTCGCCCTTCACCGAACGCTGCATGTCGGTAACCTCCTCAGGGCGCTCGTCGATCAGAAGGACGATCAGATAGCACTCCGGATGGTTCGTCGCGATCGAATGCGCGATGTTTTGCAAAAGCACCGTCTTACCGGTCCGAGGCGGGGCGACAATCAGTCCACGCTGGCCCTTACCAATCGGCGCAACAAGATCGATGATGCGTGCCGACCGGTCTTTGATCGTCGGATCCTCAATCTCCATTTTCAGGCGCTCATCCGGATAGAGCGGCGTGAGGTTGTCGAAAGCGACCTTGTGACGGGCCTTCTCCGGATCCTCAAAGTTGATCGCCGTGACCTTGATCAGAGCGAAGTATCGTTCGTTTTCACCGGGCGCGCGGATCACGCCTTCGACCGTATCACCGGTCCGCAGCGAATACTGACGGATCATGTCCGGGCTTACATAGATGTCGTCCGGGCCTGGCAGATAGTTCGCTTCTGGCGACCGCAAGAAACCGAATCCGTCTTGAAGAACTTCAAGGACACCGTCACCGCCGATTTCCCAACCTTCCTCGGCAAGCTCCTTCAGGATCGAGAACATCATCTCGCCCTTGCGCATCGTCGACGCGTTCTCGATTTCGAGGTCTTCGGCCATGCCGAGCAGGTCAGCCGGGCTCTTTGCCTTGAGATCCGAAAGGTTCAAGCGTTCTTGGGTCATGGGATATCCGATCGAGACAGGCACACTCGCCAAGCGTGGCGGCGGAGGATCATTAGGGGATGAACCCCTCTCCGGACGGCGGGGCTTGGCGCACCAATATCCATGGGACCAATCGAAGTCAATCTCTGCTTAGAACTTCACGATCACCGAGAAGACGATGACCAGCAGAAATACGGTCGGGACCTCATTCATAATCCGGTATGATCGCCCGCTTCTGACGTTACTTCCCGAGACGAAATCCTTTCGGCGATATCCCAGCCAGTGATGGAACCACGTCATACCGATGACCCCAACTGCCTTTGTCCAAGGCCAGACTGATGTCCAATCCACGATGCCCGGCGTGAAAACAATACAAAGACCGAACACCCACGCGGCCACCATCGACGGGTTCATGATCAGCCTGAACAGCTTCCGTTCCATCTCCTGGAACAGCTTGTCAGTTTCGCTGCCCTTTTCTGCGCGTTCCACGTGATACACAAATAGTCGCGGAAGATAGAAGATCCCGGCCATCCACGTGATGATCGAAATCACGTGCAGCGCTTTTGTCCATGGATAGATCGTCGCCAGGAAATCCGTCACGTCTTTTCATCCGTTCTGAGAGTGGCCCAAGCCCTACCTAAAAGAATAATAAGAAAAGAAAAGAAGAGAGATGTTGGTGTAGTAGGGGCTGTGGATATCGGGGATAGCTCAGTTCTGCACAGGCATACCGACACGTGGACGCTACTGTGGAGAATTCTCGGATAACTCTGCCTCGATGCTTACATTCTTAATAAAGGCATTTATTTTCAAATACTTGAACTATCATTGTCAGCGCTGCGACTGGGGATCTTCTCGGCATTCCTCCTGCCTGAACCACGCCGTCCACATGCCCTCGAAAAAGCCGTGCACAAGTGGAGAGTAGGTCATGTCGCTTGACACAACTGCCGCGGTTTCGCACAGGTGACGCGCGACAGTGGAATTCGTTCCACTTCTACCAATGTGTCCCTCACCGTTATCCACAAGATCAGCCACAATGACCGGGGAAACCATTTCCAAGATCGTGCTCGCATCCGGCTCTGCCGTTCGCGCGACGTTGCTCCGGAACGCTGGATTGATGCCGGAAGTCCGCCCCGCCCGGGTCGATGAAGAGACAATCCGTGAAGCCTTGCTGGCCGAGAACGCAAGCGCACGCGAGATTGCTGACGCACTCGCCGAAGCAAAGGCGCGGAAGGTTTCGGACAAGGAACCCGGCATCCTTGTCATAGGCGCGGACCAGATACTGGAATGCGAAGGCAAGATCTTCTCGAAACCGCAAGACACCGATGATGCCGGTAGGCAGCTTCGTGCGCTTCGCGGGCGGACGCATCGGTTGCTCTCCGCTGTGGTTGTCGCCGAAAACGGCCGACCGCTTTGGCGACACATCGCCGAAGTCCGCATGGAGATGCGCGACCTTTCCGACAGATATATCGATGACTACGTTGCCCGGAACTGGGAAGACATCCGCCACAGCGTCGGGTGTTACCAGCTCGAGGCCGAAGGAGTGCGGCTTTTTTCCCGCATTGATGGCGACTATTTCACTGTGCTGGGTTTGCCACTTATCGAACTCTTGACGTGGCTTGCCATTCGAGGCGACATCGCGACATGAGTGAACACCCGCGCATTCCCCTTGCTGGCGTCATCGGATCGCCGATCGCGCATTCGCGGTCTCCCAGGCTCCATACGCACTGGCTTAAACGCTATGGAATTGCAGGCCACTACATCCCGATGGATGTATCGCAAAATAATCTGCGGGAAGTTCTCTCTGCTCTTCCGAAAGCCGGGTTTGTCGGGGTCAACGTTACGATCCCGCACAAGGAAACCGTTCTCGCCATGGCCGACGTGGTGACTGACCGCGCTGCGCTGATCGGGGCCGCGAACACGCTGATCTTCCGAAAGGATGGACGCATCCACGCCGATAACACCGACGGCTATGGCTTCATCGCGAATTTGCGGCAGAATGCACCGGACTGGAATCCGACGACGGGTCCGGCCGCTGTGATTGGCGCAGGCGGCGCGGCTCGGGCGGTTATCGCTTCGCTGATCGAGGTTGGAACACCGGAAATCCGGATCGCCAATCGGACGCGCGCGCGCGCCGAGGCGCTGCGCCAGGAGTTCGGGGCGAAAGTTGTTGTGCACGACTGGGTGCAGGCCGGAAACATGATGGAATCCGCGATCACCGTCGTGAACGCGTCTTCGTTGGGCATGGAAGGCAAAGCCGAATTTCGCATCCCTCTAGACGCCCTTTCGAAGAATGCGGTGGTGAATGACCTTGTCTACACCCCGCTTCGAACGCGGCTATTGGAAGACGCGGCCGAGATTGGCTGCACAACGGTTGATGGCCTGGGCATGTTGATCCACCAGGCGGCGCCGGCGTTTGAACGCTGGTTCGGAACACGCCCGGAAGTGGATCAGGAAACGCGCGATATCGTATTGGCGCAATGACTCGCCCGTTTGTTCTGGGTTTGACCGGTTCCATCGGCATGGGGAAATCGACAACCGCAGGGATGTTCGCTGCGGAGGGTGTTCCGGTTTGGGACGCGGATGCGGCGGTGCATCGGCTTTACTCGAAGGGCGGCGCGGCGGTTGAGGCGATCGGGGCACTGTGTCCGGATGCTGTCGTGACCGGAGCGGTGGACCGCGCGCGGCTCAAATCCTGGATAGCGGCTGACCCCAAGGCGCTTGCACGCATCGAGGCTGCCGTTCATCCGCTCGTTGCGGCTGACCGCGCCAAGTTCATCGAAACCGCCGAAAACAAGGGCGCACCTATTGTTGTGCTCGACATACCGCTGCTGTTCGAAACAGGCGCGGATCAGAATATGGACGCGACTCTCGTCGTAACGGCGTCGCCGGACGTGCAAAGAGAACGAGTGCTTGCGAGGCCGGGGATGACGGAAGAGCAGTTTCAGCTCATCCTGTCGCGGCAGATGCCGGATGCGGAAAAACGCGCGCGCGCGGACTATGTCATCGAAACCCTTGGACTTGAGCAAACCGCGGAAGACGTGCGAAACCTGATCGCGAAGATAGGAGCTTCGCATGCGTGAAATCGTACTCGACACGGAAACCACCGGGTTCGAACCCTCGGAAGGGCACCGGATCGTCGAAATCGGCGCCATCGAGTTGTTAAATCATCTGCCGACAGGCCGCATTTATCACCAGTACATCAACCCCGAACGGGCGATGCCCATCGAAGCATTCAACGTACACGGACTGGGTGACGACTTCCTGAGGGATAAGCCGCGCTTCGCCGAGGTTGCACTGGCATTTCTGGAATTTGTGGGCATGGATTCCAAGCTCGTCATCCACAATGCCGCATTCGACATGAAGTTTCTGAATGCCGAACTCGGATGGGCGGGACAAACGACATTGCCGATGGATCGGGCGATCGACACAGTCGCGATCGCGCGGCGCCGCTTCCCCGGATCGCCAGCGTCACTCGACGCGCTGTGCCGACGTTTCGTGATCGATAACTCCGCGCGAGAGAAGCACGGCGCGCTTCTGGATAGCGAGCTTCTGGCGGAGGTCTATCTGGAACTCATCGGGGGTCGCCAACCCGACTTCGCGCTTTCGCACGATCAACAAGGGCAAAGCGACAGCGCGGCGACCAATTGGCGGCCGGAACCTCGCCCTCATCGCTTGGCTCCCCGTATAACGGGGCAAGAGACAGAAGCACACGGAGCCTTCGTGAATGATTTGGGCGACGGCGCGATCTGGAAGCGCTTCGGCTAGGTCTGACTAGCGAGCGCCGACAGGCGCTGGAGCCAAGCTTTGATCAGACGCCGGTTGCGCGCAGCACGACGGCAAAGGTGCGGAAAAAGATGCGCAGGTCTTCAAGCAGCGTGACCCGAGCGGCGTAACTTTCGTCGAAGTCTGCCCGCTCAGCGAACGATGCGCGATTCCGGCGCGTAACCTGCCACAGACCGGTGATCCCGGGACGCAGATTGTAGTAGCTCGCGTAGCGGCTTCCCATCCGGTAGAGGCCCTGCTGTTCGGGCATGAACGGGCGTGGGCCGACGATGCTCATGTCACCGACAAGCACGTTCCAAAGTTGCGGAAGCTCATCAAGGCTCGTGCGACGAAGGAAGGCACCGATCCGCGTTACGCGCGGGTCGCGCGTAAGTTTTTGGGTCCGAAGCCACTCTTCTGCAAGCTTCGGGTCCGAACGAAGAACCTGCGACAGTGTCGCGTCGGCGTCCCGGACCATCGTGCGAATCTTCCAGCATTTGAAGTCGCGGCCATCTCGACCGACGCGCGACTGAGCATAAAGAGGCTGCCCGCCGCTCAGCCAAACTGCGACTATCATGAGGGTGAGCGCAAGGATCGCTACGGGAGCAATGAGGAGCAGGATCAGCAGGTCAAAGGCACGCTTGCCGTATGTTTGATAATAGCCGCGCGGTTCCTCTACAGCGACGAACTCGCGAAACTCAAACATGGGTGCGGCCATTCTGCGAACTCCACTTGCTTTCCTCACGCTTTCACCCCTTGGCCGGTTTGGCACTAAACTGCGGGTTGAAGCGTTACGGATTCCTTAAGGCTAATATCGTGTAAACGGATCTACCGACGAATTGAGGCAGCAACTCGCCAGAACTGCGCAGCGCGTGAGAATGATTTCGCTGCCAGCCGGTGATTATCGGCGCGAATGTGGCGAAGGTGGCCAGTTTGGCAAATCTCCGCCACGATTGGCCTGAAGAGGCAAAGGACAATACACCCAGAAGGCGAATCATCGTTGCCGCATCAGTTCAATCCAGCGACGCCATCGGGGGCGAGCATTCTTTGGGTTGTGCGCCGACATCGGATTGCGCCATCAAGAGTGTGACAGGATTATGAGGAAATGGCCCCGGTGAGCGACGCGCCACAGCAGTATCTAGTCGAGCTCGGCCAATCGGTCTGGAACGCGATACATGACCGCAATCTTGGACTGATCGCGGCCGGAGTCGCCTTCTACACGATGTTTGCCATCTTTCCTGGTATGGCGGCCACGATCGCGATTTGGGGCGTGTTCGCCGACCCGGTCGCAATGCGCGATTACCTCGACCAGATCCACGGGCTGATCCCGGACGCGGCGTTCGATGTGATCGAAACCCAGCTGATCGCGCTCTTGGCGGCCAACACGCAGACACTTGGCTGGACCACAGGGGTGTCACTTGCGATCGCGCTCTACTCCGTCCACTCGGGTGTGTCTGCACTCATCACCGGGCTAAACGCGATTCACGTGACGCGCCACCGGCCAGGGCTGTTGAGGATCGCGTTTTCATTGCTGATAACCCTAGCTTTGATCGCGGTTTCGCTGTGCGCGCTTGCAACCGTCGTCCTGATTCCGATCGCCCTTAATTTTGTCCGACTCGGCGGCGTTGAAACGTTCATTCTGAGCGTTCTGCCGTGGATCGTCATGTTCGTCGTCGTGTTCCTTGTCCTTGGTCTTTTTTATCGCTGGGGTCCGAATATGGAGGGGAAGCGGGATTCATGGGTGACGCCCGGCGCCATTCTCGCGGCGTTTCTCTGGGCCGGCGCCTCGATGGCCTTTTCGGCGTACCTCGCGAATTTCGGAAACTACAACAAGATCTACGGCTCGATCGGCGCGGTTATCGCGCTGCTCATGTGGCTATATATATCAGCGTATATCGTGTTACTTGGCGCGGCGCTCAACGCTGAGCGGGCGAGGATCAAGCGGCGTTAGTAGTCGCGCTCATAATAGATGCCGATTCCCGTTTCGCCGTCCGAACCAAGCGAGCCCTTGAGTGTCACGCCGGGGCGGACATCGAGGTTGAGGTTGATCTCGCTCTTGCCCTCGCTGCCGATCACGACGTCGGTATAGACGTTCTCGGAAAGATATTTTCCCGCACGAACCGCCGCGGTTCCGCTCTCGTCCGTTGTCACATCGAAATCGTCGAGGCCGAAGGAGTTTCTGAGCTTCGAAACGATCCCTTCGCCGCCTTTGCCCGCGAGCGTTGCCACTGCGGATGCAAGCTGTGCGGCCTGAAAAGCCGACAAATTGGTGAGGTCACGCCCGAAAAGCAGGTGCGCGATGACCTCTTCCTCGGGTAGCTCTGGCGAGGAGACGAAATGGATCTCGGGTTCGGACGCTTCGCCTTCGATCACGATCTGCGCGGTAATGCCCGCTTCCTCCGTCGTTGCGACAAACCGGATATAGGGGGTGAGCGCGCCCTGAAGCTCGACCCTTCCTTCGTCGACGGTGAAGCGCTTTCCGAGGATGTCAAGACGCCCACGAACCAGGGTGAACTGACCCGACGGCACGATTGCAGCCGTCGTTCCTGTCAGGCGCAGCGCACCATCCATTTCGGCATCGAGTCCGCGCCCGCGAACGAATATTCGCCCCGGCGCGCTTAGCGAAAGGTCGATGCCGAACGGGGCGCCGCGGTCGCGTTCTTCTTTCGCGGCGCCGTTGAAACCAGCCCTGCGGCGCGTCGCGCGCACGGATTCCGGTTCATTGACATGAGTTAGACCGTCCAGAACCGGGCGCGTGCCGAAGCTGGAAGTGGGTACGCGTATCTCGGTTCGACCCAGCGCAACGTCGCCGGATATCGTGCCGCCGCCGAGGAGCGGACCGCGTATGGCAACGGTTCCATCAACGGATGTGTCGTAAAGCTCAGGATCGCGCAGCCGGACGTCGGAGAGTTGCATCGTCAGATCGGCCTCGAAGGGAGCTGTCAGATTTACGGGTCCGGACAAGGCGATCTGCCCCCCACCCCGTACTCCAGCCCCACCCGACAGGACGGCCCTGCTCTGCCCGAGGTCAGCGGTGACATTCATTCCTTCAAGCTCAATTCCGAAGGTTGGTGCGACGACGCGCGCGTCCGAAAGCCGGACCTGACCGCTCAGCGCCGGAAGACCGAGAGGGCCGCGGAGCGCCAAGTCGAACGATACGGGCCCCGAGACGTTCCGGGGGCGAATGAACGGATTCACGATGGCCGATTGCGCACCCCCGGTAATGGCAAGGTCGGCGGAGGTGAAATCAAGCGCCAAGCCCCCTGCGACGCGGGCAGATGTCGCCCCAGGGCCGGAGGCGGAGATGTCGACCTGGTAACCTTCGCCGGTTTCAGCGATACGCCCTTCAGCACTCAATGGCCCCGGGAACCCGGGAGCCAACAGCGCCATATCATTCAGCCGGGCTTGGATGTCGATGTATCGCGTGCTGTCTTCGATAACGCCCGTCGCCGAAGCCGAAAGCTGCGGATTTCTCAGATCCAGTTTACGAAGCCGCACCTTCCCATTCGTTTCTTCGGCTTCAACGTCAAGCTCAGCCGCCCCGGCGAGCAGCCGGTCGATTGTTGGGTCCCCGATCCCGAGTCCGGTGGCGTTCGCATCGAGGGTGACGACGCGCACATCGCCCGTTTCGGTGAAGCGGGCATCGGCTTCCAAGGCGCCGCGATACTTTGGACCAAGCACGGAAAGGTCTGAGAAGTTGAGCTGCGCTTCTATGTCACTGGCACCAGTCGCCAGCTTTCCGTTGCCTGTTGCCTTGAGAGTGCTCGCGGCAACATCGAAGCTTCGCAGGGTCAGTCCCTCGGTATCGCGGATCACCGAGGCGCTGACCGATGCGACGCCTTGAAGAAGCCGGTCCAGCTCTGGTTGTCCGGCAGACAGATCGCGCCCGTCGATCTGAGCTTCAAGATCGAGCAGCCCGGAAAGAAGCCCGGCAGACCCGGAAACCCGCAGTTCGGCCGAACCGCCCAGCGGCCGCCCGGCGAGCGCGGAGAACCGGCCCATATCCGCGACTTCCGCCGCAACGCGGCCGGCAACGTTAATGCCGTCGTCCTCGATCGCAATGCGCGCGCCGCCATCTGCGCCGTAGCCCTGCCCGGTGACCTCAAAGACCGATATCGACAGCGGCTCGCCGTCGAGCCAATGGAATATGACGCGTCCGTTCAGGTCTGGTCCGACAGCTGCGGCGACCGCTTCGTCAGCCAACTCCAAACCTGTTGCAGCAAAGCGAACATGACCGCCGACACGCGCGGTATCCACGCCGGCCTCGCCCGCGCGAGAAATTCGGCCCGATCCTTCAAGATTGACAGCGCCGACAAGCAATCCCGTCTGCCGGAAACCGTAAAGATCCCCTGCTAGCGTCCAGGCGTCACCGCGCGCTGCATTGTAGCGCAGCATGAGGTCGGCGGCGCGGACATAGGTCTTGTCGCCCGAAAGAGGCAGCAGAACATCTGTTCCGTCACCGGCGCCGAGCCGCGCGGTCAGCGCCATCGCAAGCGGGATGCCATCTGGAGCAAGGCTCAGTCGGCCCGAAAGGTCGATGCCATCCGTTTCGATCACGAGGCGGGTGAGATCCATCTGACCCGATGCCAATCTCTGACCGTCGGCTTCAAGTCGCACATCCGGGCCGAAGAACTCGCGATACTCGGGCAGGAGCAGCGGGGCTACATCTCCGCCGAGCCGGGCCTCGAAGCTCCGCTCAAGCCCGCCATCTTCGGCTTCGGTGGTAAGAAGCGTGACCTTGCCCGAAAGCCGGGGCGCACCGTCCGTACTGAGCGCGATATCGGTTTCGAAATTGTCGATGATGCCCGTGCCGTGGATCGCAAGTTCGAGAGAGGGCGCGCCCGGCAGGTCAAGCATCGAGACCGCGATGCCGTTTTCGCCTTCCGCCACCAGCAGGTCGAGCGCCGCTTCCCGGGTTGCATTGGCATAGCTTCCGGTAAGGGTGATCTTGCCTTCGGTCCCATCGATGCGACGTACATCGAGGTTTGCAGAGCCTTCGCCACCTTCCAGGCTCATCTGGCCGACAAGCGCGACCTCGGCTGCGGTTCCAAATAGTGCTTCGCCCAGGCGAACACGCTCCGCGCGCAGCTCGCCGATAGATATGGAGACGGGTAGCTCAGGAAGCGAAAAGCCGGACGCTTCGGCCGACGGCCCTTCGCTGGCAGGTTTGCGCGGCAGGTCGATTTCGGCAGCCGAAAGTTCGCTGATCTCGACCCGACCGGACAGCAGAGCACCCCGGTTCCAGCTGATCGCCCCGTCACGGATCGTGAGCCAGACGCCTTCGCTATCGGCGATGGACAGTTCGTCGAAAGTTGCGCGCGATGAGAGCGCCCCTGCGAAACCGTCGATTCGGATCGTCCGGCCGGCGCCCGAAAGGTTGTCTTCAAGAAACGCGGTCAGGAAATCGCGGTCACGCTCGGACGTGTCCTGCGCGGCTGCGATCATCGGCACGAGACAGAGGTAGAGGGCGAGAAGAAGGCGGCGCATCAGAAGGACTGCCCTATGCCGACATAGATTTGCGCCCCGTCCCCGGTTGTGCCGGACACCGGCAGGCCGACATCAAGCCGGATTGGCCCAATGCCCGTATTGTACCTGAGTCCGAGCCCCGCCCCGGCATGCCATTCGCCGGCTCCTCCGAAAAGCTCGTCATCGCTCAGGAAGCCCGCATCGTAGAATGCGACGACACCGATCTTTTCGGTGATACCAGCACGAACCTCGCCTGAGAGACCGGCGAAACTAAGCCCACCGGACTCGATCGTCACCCCATTGGGACGCGTCAGCGGCACAGTCAGCGACTGATAGGGCTGGCCCCTGACCGTGCCGCCCCCACCCGAATAAAACAGCAGGGCAGGCGAAGTCGATGCAAGGCTCGAGCCGACAACGGCACCAAGCTGGAATCGGCCAGCGAGCGTGATCCGGTCGTCGGCTCCGAAACTCTTGTATGCACGCGCGTCGGCTTTGATTTGTGCGCCAGAGTCTGTGCCGCTGAAGCCATAGAAGGGAGTAACGTCAGCTTTCAGATAGAGACCCTTTCGAGCATCGAGCGGATTGTCCCGCCCCTCCCAAGTGAGCGAAAGGGGAAGTCCGATCAGGTTGTATTCGTAGCTACCCGTTACATCCTCAGCACGGGTGTGGATGTAGGAAAGGCCCGCCTCGGCAGTTAGCCTGTCACTGAGCACCCTTGTCAGACCAAAGCTCAATTCCACGGTGTCGAGTGTCAGATCGGCGAGTTCGGATCTGCCGACGCGCGCCTCGATGAAGGCCGAGGCATCCGTGACCGGTGTTGCAGGACGTTCGATCCGCGCGCCGAGTTCGTAGCCGACGGCGTCGCCTGTCCCTCCGATCCGCTCGATCGCACCATCTACGCGCAGGCGCTCGGCGCCACCGAACAGGTTCCGATGCAGCCAATAGCCAGACAGGTTAAGGCCCTCCGTGGACGAAAGTTCAGCCCCGACCCCAAAGCGGCGAAGCGCTTCCTCCACCACCACGAGATCGACGTCGAGCGTGCTGTCCGGGCCCAGCGTCTCGGCTTCCTTCAGCGCGACGGAGCTAAACGCGCCGGTGCGCCTTAACCGCGTGGCAACGGTGTCGAGATCGTCCGGATTGAATATTTCCCCGGCGGGAAAGCCCGCGATCTTTGCGATGCGTTCCAGCCGCATACGCTCGGCACCGGAAATGCTCATGCGTCCAAACCGCACGCGCGGACCAGGCTCGAGGAGGATAAGCGAGTCAATTGTGCGCGCGCGGTGGTCCGCCGTTATGGATTGACCTGCAACCTGGGCCTTTGCGTGGCCGATGTTGCGCCAGCCTTCGACGCCGGCTTGGGCAGCATCGACGATCGCGGTCGAATATGCAGGCTTGGTGTCGCCGTAGCCGGGCGGCAATTGCGTACCGCGAGCGTATGGCCGCATCCGAGCCTTGGCGAACGTGAAGCGCGGACCGGGTTCGACGGTGACGCGAATCTCGCGCATGCTGGACGGCGCGTCGAGCGGCGCAATGCCGGCGGCTTCGCGGCCATCAATCTCGATCCGGACGACGACTGAGTAATAGCCCTCCGCATAGGCCGTACCGACCAGCCGCCCGTAATCGGCACGCGCGGCGGCGAAGAGTGTCTGTGGGTCAACCTGCCCTTCGCTCTCGGCCTGAACGACGAGTGATGCGGCCCGGAACGCCTCCGTCAGTGCATCGTCTCCGCCCCTGACGACGAAGTTCACGTTGTCGAGGGCACGGGCCGGCTGAAACGAAGCGGCAAAAGCGATCAGAAGTGCCGCCGTATGACGGAACCAGCGATCGTTCGTGACGAAATTGAGCAACTCTTCCCCCCAAGACCCCCGGGAACACGTTGTCCATTCCTTGCAGCAATCCATGCCGATTGCCAGAGTCGTGCTTGAGCACACGCACCTTTTGGCCCAATCGACACATCAACGTGAATGCCCAGCATGTTTTGACAGTCATGCGCATGCTCATTCACCAAGTGTAACCCTATTCGCGGACTTTCTGTTCCTGTCTCAGGATTCCGCCGTTCCGTCTGGTATCTCCGGTGCTTGCCAGCGTTGGCAAGAACCGTATGCTTCGCGAGGGGGTCGGCACGGCGCGCGTCGGCGTGACCGCCCACAAAGCAAGAAGAACTTCGGGAGGACTCTATGAAATTCAAGTTTCTCAAGGCGCTGGGCGCCAGCGCGGCGATCGGCATGTTCGCGGCATCCGCTGCTGTATCGGCCGAATGCATCGCACCTGCGAATCCCGGCGGCGGCTGGGACTTCACCTGCCGCCAGATCGGCAAGATTCTTTACGATATCGGCCAAGTTGATCAGCCGGTTCAGGTCACGAACATGGCGGGAGCGGGCGGTGGGCTCGCTTTCTCGACGGTGGCGGCTGAACGCAGCGACGACGCCGAACTGATCGTTGCGGCCTCGTCCGCGACCACGACCCGGCTCGCTCAGAAGGCCTACGGCGACGCGACGGCCGATCAGGTCAGGTTCGTCGGCGCAATCGGCGCCGATCCGGGCGTCATCGTCGTTGCGGCAGACAGCCCATTCCAGACGCTCGGTGATCTGGTGGAAGCGATCAAGGCCGATCCGGCTTCGGTCGCCTTCGCGGGCGGTTCGGCGGCAGGCGGTTTTGACCACATGAAGCCACTGCAAGTCCTGAAGGCCGCGGGCTTCGAAGACATTACAGCGGTGAAATATATTGGCGTCGATGGTGGCGCGGATGCGATCACTCAGACCGTTGGCGGCTTCACTCAGGCGATGACCGGCGACATGTCCGAGATCGTGGGCTTCCTTAAGTCGGGCGAAGTCCGCGCGCTTGCGGTCCTGACCGAAGAGCGTGTGCCGGGCTTCGAAGACATCCCGACCGCGAAGGAGCAGGGCTTCGACGTTGTCGCCGTGAACTGGCGCGGCCTCTACGTGCCCGGCGGCATCTCGGACGAGGACTTCCAGAAGTGGGCCGACCGCCTTCAGGCAGTTGCCGACAGCGATGAGTGGAAGCAGGCTATGACTGACAACGGCCTTGCGCCCTTCACGAAGGTCGGCGCCGACTTCCAGAACTGGATCAACGATGTGGTCGCTCAGACCGAGGAACTCAGCCGCGAAATCGGTGTGATCCAGTGATCCGGACCGACCGCATCTTCGGGGTGGTCGTGATCCTTGCGGCGCTCGCGTATATCGCGAGCGCCTACAATCTTCCGCCCGGTAGCATGTTCGACAAGCTCGGACCCAAAGCGTTCCCGATCATCGTGGCGGTCGGCGCGATCATCTGCGCGTCCGTCATGGTTTTCAAACCGGATACGGAACCCGACTGGCCGCCACTTTCCACTCTGCTCTCGCTTGCCTTCGCGACCGCCGTACTCATCGGCTATGCCTACGCCTTGAAGCCGATGGGATTCATCGTACCGACCGCGATAGCGGCAGGGGTTTTGAGCTATCAGATCACGCCCAAGCCGGTCGCCGCTGTACTGGTCGGTATCGGTCTTTCGGTCGGGCTTTTTGTCGTCTTTAAGTACGCGCTGGGGCTGAGCCTGTTCGCCTTTCCACGCTCTTTCATGGGCTGAGGGACGCCTGAAATGGACATCTTCGCAAATCTTGCGCTTGGCTTTTCTGTCGCGCTGTCGCCGTTTACGCTGATGCTGGCCGTGATCGGCTGCTTTTTGGGCACGATCATCGGCGCGCTCCCGGGGCTTGGCCCCTCGAACGGCGTCGCGATTCTCATTCCGATCACCTTCACGATGGGGCTCGACGCCACGGCCGCGCTCGTGCTTCTGACATCGGTTTATTACGGCGCGATGTATGGCGGACGGATCAGCTCGATCCTCCTGAATATCCCGGGCGACGAACCCGCAATGATGACGACGCTTGACGGTTACCCGATGGCGAAACAGGGCCGCGCGGGTGAAGCGCTTGTGATCTCTGGTGTCGCGTCGTTTGTTGGGGCCTTCCTCGCGACGGTGGCTCTTGCATTGGTCGCACCCTACCTCGCCCGCATCGCCTACAAGTTCGGACCCGCTGAGTATTTCGCGCTTTACACTCTCGCGTTCGCGACGTTGGGCGGCATGGCGTCGAAAAACCAGGCCAAGGCGGCGCTCGCCTCGTTCATCGGGCTCGCCATCGCGCTTGTTGGGCTCGACAACAATTCGGGCTTCACCCGGTTTACCGGCGGCAACCTCCATCTCAGCGACGGGATCGATTTCCTTGTCGCCATCGTCGGCCTTTTTGCGGTCTCTGAAGTTTTCTTCTTTATCGAGACGCATGGGAAGGACAGTGCCGTCGGCGTCCGGCTGGGCAAGGTCATCGTGCCCTGGGCCGAGATGTGGAGCACACGCTGGACGATGCTTCGGTCTTCCGCTGTTGGTTTCATCGCGGGCGTTCTGCCGGGCGCGGGCGCTTCGCTTGGATCCTTCCTGACCTACATGATGGAAAAAGGGATCTCGGGCGAAAAGGGTGGCTTCGGCACCGGCGTCGCAAAAGGTGTCGCCGCACCCGAGGCGGGCAACAACGCGGCGGCGGGCGGCGCACTCGTCCCGATGCTGACATTGGGCGTACCCGGCTCTGGTACCACCGCCGTTTTGCTCGCCGTTCTGATGACGTTGAACATCACGCCGGGCCCGACGCTGTTCAACGATCGGCCGGAAGTGGTCTGGGGACTGATCGCGTCGCTTCTGATCGCGAATTTCGTCTTGCTCTTGATGAACGTGCCCATGGTGAAGGTCTTCGTGAAGGTACTTATGGTTCCGCCGGCTGTGCTGCTTCCCGGCGTCACGATGATTTCCTTCGTCGGTATCTACTCGCTGTCGGGCAGCTACTTCGATCTGCTCCTGATGATCGTTTTCGGCGTGATGGGCTATGCGTTCCGCAAGATGGACATTCCGACGGTTCCGGTGATCCTGGGGATCCTTCTCGGCTACCAGATGGAAAACAACCTGCGCCACGCGATGACGCTGTCCGGAGGTGACTGGACCTACCTGTTCTCGACGCCTATTTCGATCGGGCTTTGGATCGCGGCGGTTGTGGGGTTCGTCGCCCCTGTGTTCCTTCGCGGATTGATCAGGAAGCCTGAAATCCGGGAAGCCGACAAGGTGGTGGACTAACTGATGCCGAAAACGCGGGTCCTGGTTCCAACGGGCGCTCTTGCGCTTGGCTATCACCGCGAGGCGTTGGCTCACGGTGTGGCAGCGAAGCCAGATATCATCGCGGTCGACGGCGGGTCGACCGACAGTGGACCGGCCTATCTTGGTCGGGGCGCCTCCAAATACTCTCGCACCACGACGAAAGCCGAGTGGCGCGAGTTGATGGAGGCGCGCGCCGAGGCTGGCGTGCCGCTCGTGATCGGGACCGCGGGTACCTGCGGGGCGGATGCGACGGTCGACTGGCTCTACGAGATCACCTGCGAAATCGCGGAGGAGCTGGGTCAGAAGCTGAAGGTCGCGCGGCTCTACTCTGGCCAGAATCCTTCCGAGATGGCGGATGCATTCGTGGCGGGTCGTATCGCGCCCTTGCCTGCTGCGCCCGACATAGACACCGACACTATCCGCGCCTGCACGAATATCGTTGCGCTGGCAGGAACCGAACAGATCACGGCCGCCCTTGAAACGGGGGCGGATATCGTGATCGCTGGGCGTACGACTGATACAGCCATTATTGCCGCCCTGCCGATTTCCCGCGGCTGTCACCCCGGGGCGGCTTGGCATGGCGCGAAGGTTGGCGAATGCGGAGCCATCGCGACTACCAATCCGGCGTCGGGCACCATCCTTCTGGAATTCGACGACTCCGGTTTCACGATAGAGCCGATGGGCCGTGACGCGCGGGCCACGCCCTATACGGTGTCGGCGCACATGCTTTACGAAAACTCCGACCCTTTCCTTCTGCATGAGCCGGGCGGCGTTCTTGATGTGACCGGCTCGACCTATACCGCGCTTGATGACAGGCGGGTCCGGGTCGAAGGCTCGGTCTGGCGTCCGGGCCCGTATACGGTCAAGCTCGAAGGTGCGCGGGTCGCCGGCTATCAATGCGTAAGCATCACATTGCTGAGGGACCGCCGCTATGTTGCAAACGCGCGCGGCTGGGCGGCAGAGGTCGCGGCGCGGGCGCGGGCCGACGTGACGAAACGCATGGGTCTGGCTGAGGCGGAGTTCGACATAGAGCTTCGCCTGATCGGGGTGGACGCGACGCTCGGTCCCTTGGAAAAAGCCGGAGCGGATCCCCGGGAGGTGGGCGTGCTCGCGATCGCCACGGCACCCAGCGAAGCGCAGGCTGGTGAAATCGGCAAGATCCTAAACCCTTACCTGTTGCACTACGCCTTGACCGAAGACGAACCCATGCCGACCTTCGCCTTCCCCTTCTCTCCTGCGGAGGTGAACCGTGGCGCGCTTTACGAATTCTGTCTGAACCACGTGCTTTCCCTCGACGACCCTCTGGCGGCGTTCCGGCTTGTGACGGATGAGGTGGGCAATGGCTGAACTGGGTCACATCGCCGAGAAGGTTCGGTCGAAGAATGCCGGCCCCTTCTGGCTGACTATCGATATCTTTTGTGGCAACGCGACTGCGTTCGAGCGAGTGTCGAAAGGGCTGGCAAGCGACCAGGTCGCGTCACTCTTCCGGATGGACGTGGATCAGCTGAAGCGCTTCGATATTCCCGACCTGAACGTTGTGAAGTTCTCGCTGCCTCGCCCCGCGGTGCAGGGAACTCGAGCCGACCGCGACATGCATGGCGCCGCTTGGGCCGTGCTTCTGGAAGAGCTTGAAATCGATTGAGATCAGGCCGCCGCGCCGAAAATTCGGGCGCGGTGGTCCTCCAAGTATATCCGCAGCCAGGGTGTGAAACGTTCTGGCGCTGCGGAGACCTCTGAAAGCAGGTCAGAGAGGGTGATCCAGCGCACCGCCATGACCTCGGATTCATTGGGCGCCACGCGAAGGTCACCCGTCACGTTGGCCACGAAGACATCGACAACCTCGTGTTCGATCATACCGCCGCCGACATCGGCGCGGTATTCGATCTGATCCGCGAAGACCGGCGCCAGACCTTCGATCCCGAGCTCTTCCCGTAAACGCCGAACTGCGCACTGCTCTGGGTCTTCGTCCCAATGCGGGTGCGTGCAGCATGTATTCGCCCATAATCCGGGCGTATGGTATTTGCCCATTGCCCGGCGCTGGATCAGAATCTGATCGCCGTTCAGCACGAAGACGGAAACTGCCTTGTGCCGCACACCTTCGAGATGCGCGGCGAGCTTTTCGAACGGTTTGAGCCGTCCGTCGATCCAAGCCGGGATGAGTGCGGAGTCCGTCACGAAGCCTGTTCGGCGGGCTTTTCCTGATCCGCCGTGCGGCGCGCCAGTTCCTGCCGGTAAAGCTGAACGAAATCGACGGTGTCGATGTTCAGAGCAGGGAACCCGCCATCGCGCGTGACGTCCGAGATGATCCGGCGCACGAAAGGAAACACCATGCGCGGACACTCTATCAGCAGGAAGGGGTGAAGCTGGTCTTCCGGCACGCCCTCGATGTGGAAGATCGAGCCATAGTCGAGCTCCATCAGGAACAGCGGCGTCTTGTCCGACTTGTTAACGGACGTGACCTTGAACTTGCTGACGACTTCGTACTGGTTCTCTACCGACCGCTTTCGCGCATCGAGGCTGACCTGCACCTGGATGTCCGGCTGAACATCGGAATTGCCGATGCCTTTCTGCGCTACGATGTTCTCGAAGGACATGTCGCGTATGAACTGCCCAAGAACCTGCATCTTGATCTGCGGCGGCTGGTTCTGCGCCGCTCCGTTGCCTTCCTCGGCCATGTCGATTTCTCCCAAGGGTATTCAGTTGCCCGGCGGTGTAGCACCTTGGTTCGCGCGCCTCAATGGCGCGTCCAGCCGGACGGGTTTCCCGGCAGTCGGTCCGTCTCCGGCTCGATCTCCTGAAACTCGCCGTCGATGATGTCAGGACGATGCGGGTCGCGGCGCTGGTCCGCCCCGCCGACGGTGAAGCGTTCGACGGTGACACGCGCGGCAAGCCAGCGCAGTACCGCGCTTCGCACTGCGGGGATCAGCAGCAGCAGCCCGACCGCATCGGTGAAGAACCCGGGAGTCAGAAGAAGAGCCCCGGCGAGCAGGATCATCGCGCCATGGGCGATCGGTTCGGTCGGATCGCGCAGATCGTTCAACGAACCGCGCAACCGGGCGATTTCCGCAGCGCCCTGCGCCCGTACAAGCCAGCTGCCCGCGATCGCCGTCGCCAACACAATGCCAAGCGTGGGCCAAAGACCGATCAGGCCGCCCACTTCGATAAAGAGACCGATTTCGATCATCGGCACTGCGATGAACGCAATCAGGAGCCACATGCGATTTCCTTTCCCGTCCTGTGGTAGACTTGACCCTACCCGTAACTTACATAAGTGGGGAACGTACAAGTTACCAACCCTGCCGCCAAAGATCGCGGCACAAGAGGCCGCGTGCATATGAACAGCTCAGTTATCCAGCTACTGGTTCTCGCCGGGATTGCCATCTTTCTCATCCTGCGCCTGAGAAGCGTTCTGGGCACACGCGAAGGGTTCGAGAAACCGGCGCAGCGAACGCCTGCCTCCCAAGGCCGGCGCGACCGGTTTGAAGTGATCGAGGGCGGCCCGGACCGCGACATCACGGACCATGTCCCGGAAGGGTCCGACGCCGCACGGGCGCTCGCCGCAATGAAGCAAGTCGATCCGAGCTTTTCGGTATCGGAATTTCTGGGCGGTGCGCGTGGCGCATATGAAATGATCCTGATGTCTTTCGAGAAGGGGGACATCGAACGGGTGCAGCCATTTCTTTCCGAGGAAGTCTACGACACGCTCGCCGATGTTGTGGCCGCGCGGAAGAAACGCGGCCTGACGGTTAAGGCTGAATTCCTCGGCATCCGCGACGTTTCTCTACAGGATGCAGAGTTCGATCCCGAAACCGGCGAAGGCGAGGTTACCGTTCGCTTCTCGAGTGAACTGATCTCCGCCGCGCGCGATGAGTCGGGCGAGGTGGTCGAAGGGGATCCGAAAGAGGTTCGCCGTCAGCGCGACAGCTGGACCTTCGCCCGAAAGATGGGATCTGACGATCCCAATTGGCAGCTCATCGCCACCGGCGAGTAATGCCGCTTTCCGATTCGGACGCCACGCTTGAGCTCAAGGGATGGCCGGATGACGACCACACGGCCGCGCTGGCCGCGTATGTCGCCACTCAGGACCTGCT
>CBDUOT010000037.1:0-31208 GCA_965368915.1 uncultured Rhodobacterales bacterium
CTTTGGATGCTGAATTTCGCAGTCAACAAGACCGCGGGCTGAAAGGAGCGCGATCGAATGGCACACGAACCCAAAGTCAGCACTTGCCTATGGTTCGACAATCAGGGGCTGGAAGCAGCAGAATTCTATGTCTCCCTCCTTCCAGACAGCCGGATCGAACGTGTTAGTCACTACCCCGAAGGCCAGGACATGCACGAGCCAGGCGCAGTACTCATCGTCGAATTCACGCTCGCTGGGACGCCCTATCAGGCGCTGAATGGCGGACCGCATTTCACGCTCGACGAGGCCGCTTCGATTTCGGTCCTGACCGACGACCAGGCCGAGACCGACCGGCTTTGGGCGGTGCTTACCTCGGATGGTGGCATGGAGAGCCAGTGTGGTTGGCTTAAGGACCGATTTGGCCTGTCATGGCAAATCGTTCCGAAGCGCTCGATCGAACTTCTTCGCGGCCCGAAGGCGGCGCAGGTCTGGCCCGCATTGATGCAGATGAAGAAAATCGACGTGGCCGTGCTGGAAGCCGCAGCGAAGTAACCCTTACGCGTTTCAGTCGCCCCCTGCTGATGGGACCGTAGAAGCAGGGGGGGCTGATGCAGCTTTGTTAGTGTCGCGCGGCCTAACGCAGGTTACGCAACAACTCCAGTGACGGTTCGCCGGTGGCGGGCAGGCCGCGGCTGGCCTGATATGCGCTGATTGCCTGACGTGTATTGGGACCGATGACGCCGTCCGTCCCGCCGGTGTCGAAGCCTCTGGCGGTCAGACGTTTCTGCAGCGTGATGCGGTCTGCCTTTGTCATCCCGTTTGCGTCCGGCGGGAAACCCGACCGCAGCGGACCCCTGCCCGCGATGCGGTCGGCGAGGTGGCCCACACCGATCGCGTAGGCGTCCGAGTTATTGTAGCGCTTGATCGCGCTGAAATTGCTGGTGACCGCGAAGCGCGGCCCACCCGGCTGCGGCTGGATGATGCGGCCCGAGGCCGCGCCAGAACCAACCTCGCCACCCCAACTCTGACCTCTCTTCCAGCCGCTGCGCGCAAGATAGGCCGCGGTGGAGGCAAGGGCGTCGGTGGGGTCTTCCGACCAGATATCGCGCCTGCCGTCGCCGGTGAAATCCACCGCATAGGCCATGTATGAGGTTGGAATGAACTGAGTGTGTCCCATCGCGCCGGCCCAGCTGCCGGTCATTCGAGACGCAGTGATATCGCCATTCTGCAGGATCTTCAGTGCGGCCACGAGCTGCTTCTCAAAGAACGAACCGCGCCGTCCGTCATAGGCGAGCGTCGACGTGGCAGAGATAACGGGCACATCACCCCGGCGTTCACCATAGAAACTTTCGAGCCCCCAGATCGCCGTAATGATCTCCGCATCCACGCCAAACCTGTCTTCGAGCGCGCCGAGCGTTGCCCTGTGGCGGGAGAACGCGGCGCGGCCCTTGCTTACGCGCTCATCGGACACGGCGATGGACAGGTAATCTTCAAGTGTGCGTTTGAATTCGGTCTGGTTTCGGTCGCGCTTGATGACGCCGGGCAGGTAGCCGGCACCACGAAATCCCGCGTTGACGGTCGCTTCCGAAAGCCCGTAGCCACTGGCCCGCCCTCGGAATGCTGCCACCCAGTTGTCGTAGCCGCCATTCGGAACGGGACGAAGATCAGCGGGCAGGCCGCCGCCGCCTCGACTAACCTGCGCGATGGGAGCGCCGCCACTGCATGCCGCCAGGGCGAACGCGGCGAAACCGAACCCGAAGTTACGTCTTGTGATACTCATATGACTGCTCGCGTTTTGCTTGTTGTTGGCAACCATCGTAGCGGAACATGACCGCCACGCAATCCACGGGTGTGCTTGCCGGATGAGATTTGCGTGAGTCCGCTTGCATGGGGATATCCCCCCACTCTCACGATGATCGATGCTGAGGCCGGGCTGATCATGCGGCCCGAATCGTCGCCGCCATCAGGATCGGCAAAAGCTGAAGAAAACCGCACTTTTCAACTTAATCAGCGCCGTAATCGCGACTTTTGGTAATTTTTTTTGACCGGTTGGGGCAAGTGCATTAATCATGCGCCATCGCCTTCGATCCGAAGAGTGGTGGCTTGGAGAGTGGGCCGGTCGTAACGACGAACCGCGAACTCTCTCGATCGGTACCGGTCCCGGCAAGCTGCCGATAGGAAAAAGTGGACGGGGGCGGCAAACCGAAGACCGGGATGCTTTAGGGAGGTAAGTATGACGGAAAAGAAACTGGACCGCCGGTCCTTTCTCAGAAAATCGGCGTTTGTCGGAACGGCATCGGCCGGTGCGCTTGCCGCACCCGCCGTGCTCGCGCAATCGCCTCTTGTGGTGAAGATGCAGACGTCATGGCCGGCATCTGACATCTGGATGGACTTTGCCCGCCAATACACGACTCGGGTTGAGGAAATGTCGGGCGGACGTCTTTCGATCGATCTGCTGCCCGCAGGCGCGGTCGTCGCGGCCTTCCAGGTGATGGACGGCGTGAATGACGGTGTTCTGGATGCTGCGCACACGGTGCCGGTGTATTGGTACGGCAAGAACAAAGCCGCATCGTTCTTCGGTACGGGCCCTGTCTTTGGCGGATCGGCCACGACAATGCTCAGCTGGTTTTACGCCGGCGGCGGGGCAGAGCTCTACCGTGAACTGACGCAGGACATCATGGGGCTGAACGTTTACGGCTTCATGGGTTTCCCGATGTTTGCCCAGCCCTTTGGCTGGTTCAAGCAGGAGGTGAATACGGCCGCCGATCTGCAGGGCTTCAAGTACCGGACTGTCGGTCTTGCCGCAGACCTTCTGCAGTCCATGGGGATGTCGGTCGCGCAGCTTCCGGGCGGCGAGATTGTGCCGGCGATGGAACGCGGCGTCATCGATGCGTTCGAGTTCAACAACCCATCCTCGGACAGCCGCTTCGGCGCGCAGGACGTGGCCAAGAACTACTATCTGTCCTCGTATCACCAAGCGTCGGAATCCTTCGAATTCCTGTTCAACAAGGACTTCTTCGACGATCTCGAGCCGGACCTGCAGGCAATCCTGAAATATGGTGTCGAGGCCGCATCGACCGCGAACACCGCAAGCGCGATGGACAACTACTCGGCCGACCTTGAGAAGCTCCAGACCGAGCATGGCGTTACGGTCCGCCGCACGTCGAAGGACATTCTCGACGCGCAGCTCAAGGCTTGGGATGGTCTCATCGTCGACCTTGAGAAGGACGAATACATGAAGCGCGTGATGGACAGCCAGCGCGCCTGGGTCGAGCGTGTGACCTACTATGAACTCATGAACGCGCCCGACTATGCTCTTGCCTATGAGCACTACTTCCCGGGCAAGCTTGCACTCTGATCAGACGTGATCCTGAACTTGAAGAGCCCGGCGGTGATTCCGCCGGGCTCGCTAACGGAACTTTACCGGGATTTTTGACTGATGCTGGGCTTCATTCGGTTCGCGGACTCGCTGTCTGCCTGGTTCGGCAAGGCTTTCGCCTGGCTGATCGTCCTGATGGCGGTGGGAACGGGATACGAGGTCTTCGTCCGCTACGTCTTGAACAGTCCGACCGCTTGGGCGCTCGACGTTTCGTTCATCATGTATGGGACGCTTTTCATGATGGGTGGCGCCTACACGCTGTCGCGCGGCGGCCATGTCCGGGGTGATTTTCTTTACCGGCTGTGGCAGCCCAGGACGCAGGCGAAGGTCGACCTGGTTCTGTACATCTTCTTCTTCTTTCCAGGGGTCACGGCGCTCATCCTCACCGGCTGGAAATACGCCTCGCGCAGTTGGGGTTACGCCGAGGTTTCGGTGAACAGCCCGGCGGGTGTGCCGATCTTCCAGTTCAAGACGGTGATGGTCGCGGCGGGCATCCTGCTTTTCATCCAGGGCATCGCGCAGATCTGCCGTTGCCTCATCGCCATTCGCACCAATGAATGGGTTCAGGCGGAAGAGGATGTGTTCGAGACGGAAGACATTCTTATCCAGAAGGCCCATGAGGCCGAGACCGGAGGTCACATATGACCGACCCTCATGTGGCGATCATGATGCTGGGGCTTTTCATCCTCATCGTCTTCCTTGGGTTCCCGATCGCATTCACGCTTATGGCGATGGGGATCGGTTTCGGCTACTACGCGTATTTCGACGAAGGCCGCATGTGGCGGTCCTACAATCGGCTCGATGAAACGGCGAGCTGGTGGGACAGTACATCCCTGTGGATTGAAGGGTTGTTCAATAACCGCATCTTCGACCTTTTCATCAATCAGACCTACACGGTGATGTCGAACGAGGTGCTGACGGCGGTGCCGCTGTTCCTGTTCATGGGCTACATCGTCGAGCGCGCCAACATCGTCGACCGACTGTTCACGACGCTCAACATTGCCTCAAAGAACGTTCCCGGCTCAATGGGCGTCGCGGCGCTGATCACTTGCGCGCTGTTTGCGACGGCGACGGGGATCGTCGGCGCGGTGGTGACGCTCATGGGTCTGCTCGCGCTGCCGGCGATGCTGAAGGCACGCTACGACCCGGCGTTCGCTTCGGGCATCATCTGCGCGGGTGGAACGCTCGGCATTCTCATTCCACCGTCGATCATGCTGATCGTGTATGCAGCAGCGTCGGGTGTTTCGATCGTGCGTCTCTATGCGGGTGCACTTCTGCCTGGCTTCACGCTCGTCGGGCTCTACCTGATCTACGTGGTGGGGCGGTCGATCCTGCAGCCTTCGGTCGCACCGCGCCCGACCGATGATGAAGTGCCCGACGTGCCGATGCGCCGCCTGGTCTTCATGATCATGACTTCGTTCTTCCCGCTCGCGTTCCTCATCTTCGCGGTTCTGGGTTCGATCCTCTTCGGCCTCGCAACCCCGACCGAGGCGGCATCCATCGGGGCGCTCGGCGGTATCCTTTTGGCTTTCGCATATCGCGCGATGACGTGGCAGAGGATGCGGGAAAGCGTCTATCTGACGGTCCGGACGACGGCGATGGTCTGCTGGCTGTTCGTCGGTTCCTATACGTTCTCGTCGGTATTTTCCTATCTCGGCGGAGAGCAGGTGATTTCCGAGTTCGTGACCGGCCTCAACCTCTCGCCTGTGATGTTCCTCATCCTGGCGCAGATCATCATCTTCCTTCTTGGCTGGCCGCTGGAATGGTCAGAGATCATCATCATCTTTGTTCCAATCTTCCTGCCGCTTCTCCCGCATTTCGGGATCGATCCTCTGTTCTTCGGCATTCTGGTGGCGCTGAACCTGCAGACATCGTTCCTGACACCGCCGATGGCAATGTCGGCATACTATCTGAAGGGGATCGCACCGCCCGAAGTGCGGCTGACGCAGATCTTCGCGGGCGTCATGCCGTTCCTGTTCTGCGTCATCCTCTCCATGGTGTTGATGTACGTGTTCCCCGATATCGTCTTCGTCCTTCCGGAACTGTTCTATGGTGGGTGACGCCAAGATCCGTCCAAGCGACTTGCCGGCCGCCGCATTGCGCGAGCGGCTGGCAAACGGGTCGCTGAAGGCGGTCGAACTGGCCAAGGACTGCCTGGCACGAATTCAGGCGGAGGAACCGCGCATAGGTGCTTGGGCCTGGCTCGATCCGGATTTCGTAATGCATCAGGCCGAGGCGCTAGATCGCCATCGGGCGGCCGGGCGTGCGACCGGTTCCCTGCACGGTCTGCCGGTCGGGCTGAAGGATATCATCGATACCGCGCGCATTCCGACAGAGAATGGCACGACGATAGACAAGGGACGCGTGCCCGATAAGGACGCCTTCGTGGTCGAAAGACTGAAGTCCGAGGGCGCGATTATCATGGGCAAGACCGTGACGACCGAGCTTGCTTACATGCACCCCAGTGGAACCCGTAATCCACATGCGCCCGAACACACGCCGGGGGGGTCCTCCTCCGGCTCGGCGGCGGCGGTCGCGGCGGGAATGGTGCCGCTGGCAATCGGGACGCAGACCGGCGGTTCTGTCATTCGACCGGCCGCGTTTTGCGGCGTTACTGGTTTCAAACCGACATTCGGGTCGATTCCGCGCGCCGGCATTCTCAAGCAGTCGCAGACGCTCGATACGGTCGGCGTGTTCAGCCGTGATCCGCGCGATGCCGCGCTCTTGGCTGAGGTCCTGTTCGGGCATGATGCCGCCGACCCGGCAACGCTGCCCGCGCCACATCCCAAACTGTTCAACACCGCCTCGTCTACGCCGCCCTTGCCGCCCGTCTTCGCGCTCGTAAAGCCGCCGGGCTGGGAAGATGTCGATGCCGATACCAAGGCCGCGTTCGAAGAACTGGCGGAGGCGCTGGGCGCGCAGCAGTGCTTCGAAGTCCCCTTGCCCGCACCATTCGCGGACGCCGCCGAGCTTCGCCGGCGCATCAACTTTGCCGAGATGGCGCGGAACTACTATCACTACGCCAAGGCCGGACGAGAGCATCTGTCCGAGACGATCCAAGAGGCGCTGCAGGAAGGCAGCGCGACGCTTGCCAAAGACTACCTTGCGGCTCTTGACTGGCGCGACGTGCTGTATTCGGGCCTTGCCCAGATATTTTCGCACGCCGACGCGATACTTGCACCGGCCGCGCCCGGGCCCGCGCCCGAGGGACTTGAATCGACGGGCGACTCAATCTTCAATGGCCTGTGGACCTTCGTTGGGACACCGGCTGTCACCGTGCCCGTGTTCACTTCCGGAAATGGCCTGCCGATGGGCGCGCAACTTATCGGTCCGCGAGGCGGTGACGCTCGGCTGCTGCGCACGGCTGCGTGGCTCTACGACTGGCTCGACCAGCCGAACTGAAACTAGGAGGACGCAATGGACAGGATCATGTCGCTCTTCGCTTTTCTGGTCCTCGCGGGGTTTCTGGGAATCCTCGTCTGGTTCGTACCGTCGCTTGATCTGATCGCGGTCATCTCGCTCACCGTGGCGCTCATGGGCTACGATATGCTGAGTTCAGCATGGAAGAAGAAGGATTGAGTGACTACTCGTCCAACTGGGCGTGAATTGCGAATTGGTCGAGGCCTGCATCCGTCGCCTCGATGAATCGGTACTGCTCGCGCACGCCCGCATCCGTAAGTTCCCGTATGACGGTCAGCACGGTGTTCGGCGCGTGGTCGGCACAAAGATCCGCCATTTGCGCCAGTTCCTCTTTTGCGATTGGTAGTGCCGCTTCCTTAGAAGGTGCGCCGTAGACATCGACGAAATGCTGCGCGAGTTGGTTTGATAGCGCGTCGTATTCCGCAGGCTCAATCCGCGTCACCGCGACGAAGGTCACACGCCCGAAGGTCTCTATCCCGAGCCAGCCGTTGGCGAAGGCCTGTCGTGCTTTGCCGACAAGATCGCCTTCGCTCCAGTTGGAGAACTCGAACCCGCCGGAAACCGCCCACTCCCCAGTCCGCGCCGGTTTATGAAAGACGTTCCGGTCGCTTTCGTCGAAGTGGATCGCGCGTGCAAGCAGCATTTCAGTGGTCCTCGATCAGGCTTGAGAGCGGGATGATCCGGGTGCCTTCGGGTGTCTTCAAAAGCATTCCGAAATGTTCGTCGATGCCAAGGAACGTACCCATCGTTGCGTCGTCGCCAAGGCCCGCCTCGATCCTCTCACCGCACCGCCACAAGAGGCCGCTAAACTCCCGGTGAAGTTTGGCGCGCCCTTCCGGTTCGTCAAGTCCGTTCAGCCAGACGAGCGTATGCCGGGCCCAGGCTTCGAGCAGTTGCAGCGCATCGATTTCGCCGCAGCCTTCCTGCGACAGGGCGGTCCGATCGGGCGTCTCGCCCGGTTCGTGATCCGGCGGGAAATCGAGCGTGAGCTCGAACGCGACGACGAGCCAGCCGGGGATCTCATCCGGTGCGCAGTCCGGGCCGAAAGCGCGAAATGAACCGCATGAAGCCCCGTTCACGCGGACGCCGCCCGACCACTCAATGTGAACCGCTACCTCCGGTGGAGCGAGCGCGCCAAACGCGTTCTGGAAACCCACCGCAGCCGAGACGAAACCGGCCATTGCGGGTTCAAGTGCTACGTCAGGCGCGAGCACAAGCGCTGCACGCAAACGTTCAGATGTCAGCGACCACGTGATCAGCCCGGCATCGACACCTTCGCGCGCCTTGGTGCATGCCACATCGGCAGGATCGGCCGTTCCGACGTCCAGGCCTTTCATAAGCGGCGGGAAGACAGGTTCCTGCGTCATGCCAATCCGTCAGAGACCAGCCGTTTTGCGAGGTCGCGGAACGCGCGTGCCTGCGGCGAAGATGAATGCGACACGACCACGGGCGCACCGCCGTCAGCCGCAGTCCTGATGTCGAGATGCAGAGGGATCTCGGCCAGAAGCGGAACACCCAGCTTTTCCGCCTCGGTACGGACACCACCGTGACCGAAGATGTGTTCCTCGTTCCCGCATTTTGAGCAGACGTGAACCGCCATGTTCTCGATCATGCCGATGATGGGCGTGCCCATCTTCTGGAACATGTTGATACCCTTGCGTGCGTCCAGAAGGGCAATGTCCTGTGGCGTCGATACGATGATCACTCCGTCTACCTGGGCCTTCTGCGCCAGCGTCATCTGCACGTCGCCAGTGCCCGGAGGCAGATCGACGAGAAGGATGTCGAGCGCGCCCCATTGCACCTGGAAGAGCATCTGCTGCAACGCCCCCATCAGCATCGGCCCACGCCACACAACGGCTTCGTCCTCCTGTGTGAGCAGGCCGAGCGACATGAGTGTGACGCCATGGTTGCGAAGCGGCAGGATCGTCTTTCCGTCCGGTGAGGCCGGGCGGCCCGAAACACCCAGCATCCTCGGCTGCGAGGGGCCATAGACGTCCGCGTCAAGAAGTCCGACGCGCCGGCCCTCGGCGGCAAGTGCCGCGGCGAGGTTGGCGGCGACCGTGGACTTGCCGACGCCGCCCTTGCCGGACGCGATTGCGATGATGTGGTCGACGCCCGCGATCTTTTCCGGTCCTTGCGGCTTTGCCGCCGCTTGCGGCTTCAGATCCGGCGGTGTGGGGGCGCTGTGCGCGGTCATGACGACCGAGACGTTTTCGACACCCGGAATGGCGCGCAACCGCGCCTCTGCCTCGGCCCGGGCAGGCTCCATCTTCTTGGCGCGTGCGGGGTCGATCTCAAGCACGAAGCGAATGGCCCCGCCATCGACCGTCAGTGCCCTGACCAGACCGGCAGAAACAATGTCCTGGCCGCTGAGGGGATCGGAGACGCCTTTGAGGACCGCAAGTACGTCGTCGCGAGTCGGCGTCATTCGGTGGGTCCGGTGATCTTGCCCGTTACGACGTGTTCCATCTCAAGCCCGTCGATGGTCAGGACCACCTTCGCATCGAATGACTTGCCCGCCGCGGCCGAACCGGCATCGCGCATGGCTTTTTCGATCGCCTGTTGGGAAGTCACCCCAACCTGCTTCAGAAATTTGCGCATCGACATGTTGAAGTCGGAATCCATGCGGATCTCCTTTCCTAAAAATTGTTGACCGGCGCGTGAGCATCCCTAGCCTTAACGAAAGGGAGGGCGGCGTCGTGCCGGTCCGGATTGCACTGTTTATCATCATCGCGCTTCTTGCGCCGGCGGCCAAGGCCGAGGAGGAGCGGGAATTCTCGATTCACGTCGCGCCCGAAGTCGCGGCGACGGGGCTGCTGGATCATATCCTGCCGCGCTTTGCGCTGAAGACCGGACGCCGTGCCGCGCTGGTCGCTGGTGACGCCGATGCTCGGCTTGTTGCCTTGGCGGGGCAGGGAAGGCCGGTCATGGCGCGGGAGGGCACCGTCTACGCGATCATTCTCGATACTGACAATCCGGCGGCCGCGCGCTTCGCCGACTGGCTGAGCTCCGAGATTGGGCAAAACACGGTCGCCGCCTTCGTCCCGAGTGAGGGGCCCGCGTTCTCGCCGCCATCCGAGGCCGAAGAGATCGTGGATATCGTTTTCGAAGGCGATGCCGAGCTTGGCCGAAAGGTGGCCGAGAACCACTGTGCGCGATGCCATCGTGTGACGTCCGAGGGGAAGGCGATGAATATCGGCTCCACGCCTTCGTTTCCGGCACTCCGGTCGCTGCCAGACTGGGATGTGCGCTTCGCGGCGTTCTTTACGCTCAACCCTCATCCAGCCTTCCTGCAGGTCGCTGGTGTCAGCCCGCCCTTCGATCCGGCGTTTCCGCCGCCAATCGTGCCGGTCGAAATCACGCCGGAGGAGGTCGAGGCACTCAGCGCCTATGTCGCTCGGATGGCACCGGCGAATCTTGGCGCGGAGATCATCAGCCGTTGATCCCGACATCAATGGTCCCGGCGCTTGCTGAGATAGTCGTCTGTTGTGCGGACGCGCGGTCGCTCGCCCCCGGCCAGCGGATTGTCGGTGGAGTGATACTGCGCCTTGATGCGGCAGTCGTCGCACATCTGGATCAGCCTTCCGGCGCTCGTGTCGGCGAACATCGGGTGCTTGCCGGTGAGCTTTTCCATGATCTTCTCGACGGTGGATTTCACGCCGAACGGTACGCCGCATTCGATGCAGCAGAACGGTTCTTCCTCGTGCAGCACGATCTGCCCTAGCGCGGCATCGGTCGGGTCGAAGCGTGGCTGAAGGGTGATCGCATCCTCGGGGCACACGGTGGCGCAGATGCCGCATTGCAGGCAGGCATCCTCTTGGAACCGTAACTGCGGTTTGTCCGGATTATCCAGGATCGCGCCGGAGGGACAAAGCGATGCGCAGGACAGGCAAAGCGTGCAGGCGTCCGTATCGACAAGCACCGCGCCGTATGGGGCGCCATCGGGTAGCGGAACCGGCTTGGCTGTATCTGGCAAAAGTGCCTTCGCGGCAAGCCGCGCGACCTGACGACGGCTGCCCATCGGAAGGATCGGCTGCGTCTCGATAGCACTTGGGCTTTCACCATAAAGCGCTTCCGAAAGCGCGTCGGGGTCCATCATGTCGAGAAGCCGGATACGCCCCTCGCCACCCATCGCTTCCGCCAAGGCTTGCTCTCGGTCGATCGGATCGACCTCGGTCCTCGGGGCGAGCAGAATGTCGACACTTGAAAACCGGAGTGCAAGCGCGGCAAGCATTTCGGAATGGCCGAAAGCGCCGAGCGCCGAAACCTCGAGCGGGATCACATCGGCCGGAAGGCCGCGTCCGAACCGCGCAGCGAGCGCGATCATGTCGCGGCCATGCGGGGCGTCATGCACCAACAGGCGCGGATTGTGCCCGCCCGCCCCATGGAAGGTCTCGCTGAGGGTGCGAATGCGCCGCAGCACCTCGGCAACGGGTGGTGCGTCGAAATGCACTGCGCCCGAGGGGCAAAGTGCAGAACAGGCTCCGCAGCCAGCGCAGATCAAGGGATCGATGGCCACATGATCGCCGTCAGGCCGGATTGCGCCAGTCGGGCAGATGTCGAGGCATCGCGTACAGCCGGTCTGCCCCGCGCGCGAATGGGCGCAAAGGCCTTCGTCGAGCGCGACATGCAGCGGCTTTTCGAAAGTTCCGACATGCTGTGCGGCCTCGAAAACTGCTGCCGCCACGGCGTTGGGGTCGCCCGGATCAGCGCGCACGTAGCCATCGCGCTTGTTCGGGGCGGGAAAAAGTGGAGCCTCGCCCGAAAGGTCGAGGATGACGTCGCATTGAGTTTCTGCGCCGTCTCTGGGCGCGCTGAGAGCAAAGGCGCCTCGTCCGCCCGGCTGCACTTGCCGAAGGCCGTCAAAGCGCAGCGCAAAGCTGCCAAGCGACCCGGTCGCGCCGCGCAGCTGCCCGCGGATGACCTCAAATGAGCGCGAAACGGGCAACTCTGCGTCGTCGGTCAAAAGCACAGTGACGGCGAGCGCATCTGCCAGCCGCTCTGCTGCGGGTAGCGTCACGTCGCCCCGACCGATGATCAGGCACACACCGTCGGACTCCACGTCTATGGTTTTCGAGGGCGAGGCGGGCAACAACGCTTCCGCGAGCAGGGCCGCCATCTTGGGCGTGGTTTCTTGGTTGTCTGACCATCCGGCGCGATCGCGAATGTCGACGCAGACCGGCGCAGGGTGGTCCATGTCGTCGGCGAGTTCAGCGAAGCGTTCTGCCTCCTGCGCGCAGGCGAAGACGGCGTCCCCGGTCGCGATGGCTTCGGCCGCCAAGCCGATTTCTGTGGTGCAAAGCGCGGTGTGCACGCGCGAGCATTTAAGGCCCGTCGTCTTGGCGAGCTTCGCAGCATCGATGGTTTGACTGCCCAGACAGTCGCACAGCACGATTCGCTTTGGCATATCTCCCCCGCTTTGGCAGAAGGCTTGGACCCGGTCTGCCACAAGTCACATGATGCTAGGCATGATGGCGGCCGCGTAAAGCCCTATTCCGCTGAAATGCAGGATGATTCCCCGTTTGACACAGCTAACCGCGATGCATTTTGACGAGGCGCCACGCATTTCCTGCATTGGTCTTCGCGGTTTGTTTGTAGGCTTCCAAGCACGGCTTTGCCTTCGCCTGTCTGTAAAACTGTCCACATATTCGAAAGTTTTACTTGGCCGATGAAGATTTAGGCATAACAATATCGCCAACGGGCAGGTCAACAGGCCGCCCGCGGAACGGCGTCGGATCCGGGCATCGCCAAACGCTCGGCCGTCCGGCGCTGGGGGAGGAATACACAGCACGATGCCGCTTGCCCGCGCCACCATGCCTATTGGAATCGTCGTCCGCAGGACGCCGGGCGTCACGCGGTGGGCGAAATGGGCATGGAAGGTTGTCGCTGTCCTGCCAGGGGCTGAGCCCGCCAAATGGCGCGAGCTTCGGCGCGAGGGTGGTGCGGTCGAGTATCACGCCGCGACGCTACCTCTCGATCTCTGGTCGACCGATACTGAGGGATACAAGGTGACGCTTGGTTCCCACACCCCCGGCGTGGTGGTGGTATTGCGGGACAATCCCGATCCTCAGTCCGAGATTCCGTGGATGCCTAGCGTGGTGACGGCGTCGGCCTACGAAGGGCAGGACTATCTGGATAGCGGCGAGGGACTTGTTGAACTTGTGCCCATGCCCGAGGGATTGGTCGCCTGGATCCGTGACTTCGTGGACGCCCATCACGTCGAAGAGACGTTCGTGAAGCGCAAGCGCGACAAGTTGCGCGTCGATCTGGTCGAGGATGGGCGGGGCGATCCGCGTATCCGGCAATCGTCGGACGTCTATCGCGCGCCTGCGACGACCCGGGGAGAGGCATGATGGCGCGGTCGCACGAGATTGGCGATTTCTGGTCCCGCCGCCGGGCGGCCGTCCGCGCCGAGGCGGAAGTGGAAGAGGCAGCACGCCTCGCTGCCGAATCTGCTGCGCAGCAAGAAGCGTTGCAATCCGCGCACGACGGCAAGTCCGACGATGAAATTTTGGCAGAGCTTGGCCTTCCCGATCCCGAGACTCTCGGACACGGCGACGACTTCAAGGCGTTCCTCCAGTCTGCCGTTCCGACCCATATCCGCCGCCGCGCTCTTCGGCGTCTGTGGAGATCGAACCCGGTGCTCGCCAATCTCGACGGGCTTGTCGATCACGGTGAGGACTTCACGGATGCGGCTATGGTGCAGCCGGGCATGGCTACTGTCTACGAAGTGGGGCGCGGCATGATTCGGCGCGCAGTCGAGCTAGCTGATGCTGGTGCCGAGACCGAGGAAGTGCCTGAAACACCTGCCCCGTACGCGCAACAGGATGAGGACGCGGCGCCGGTTTCCGCATCGTCCGTTCAACAAGAAGAAGATATCGAGTCTGAGCTGTATCAACACGAGGCCGAGGGCGATGTGCACGATGGCCGTGCGAAACGCCGCATGCGCTTCACGTTCGAGACCTGAGGGTGCCCACGGAGAAAGAATGAACGACGCCACCGCAAGAGAGCTGAACATCGTCGAAGAGGACCGGCAACGTGCCGATCTCTACGGCTTTCTGTCGGCGCTGTTGGCGGCGCCGCCGGACCGCAGGCTGATTGGCCGCTGCGCGGAACTCAAGGGCGACGAAACCGACCTCGGCCGTGCGATCGCAACACTTTCGAAGCTTGCGCGTGCTGCAACGCCGGCGTCGGTCGAGCGGGAGTTCACGGCGCTCTTCATCGGACTCGGTCGCGGCGAATTGCTGCCATATGCGAGCTATTACCTGACAGGGTTCCTGCACGAAAAGCCGCTAGCCCTGCTACGTCGCGACATGACCGCCCTGCAGATCCGCCGCGCGCCGAATGTCTATGAGCCCGAAGACAATATCGCGAGCCTGATGGAAATGATGGCAGGAATGATAGAGGGACGTTTCGGGGCGCCCTTGCCGGTCGCGCGTCAGCGGGACTTCTTCAATCGGCACATCGCGCCTTGGGCCGCACACTTCTTTACCGATCTGGAAGCGGCGAAAGGGTCACTTTTCTACGCGCCGGTCGGTGCAGTTGGGCGACTGTTCATGGAGATTGAGCGAGAGGCGTTCAGGTTGAGCGCGGCTTGAAGACACAAAGACGGCGGGCGCACGCTCGCGAAGAAATCGGCGGGGATATCCGCCAGCAAGATGGAATGGGAGGAAGCGCAGATGGGTAAGATCAAAGACGCCAAGCAAGCGAGCCGGCGAGATTTCCTGAAGATCGCCGCCACCACGGCTCCCGCCGCGGCGGCAGCCACGGTCCTGACGGGCACCGAGGCTGCAGCGACGGAGCAGCCGATAAAGAAGGGCATTCAGGACACTGCCCATACCCGCGCCTACTACCAAAGCGCCAAATTCTGACGGAACGGGCCCCGGCATCGCCGGCGCGCGCCCAGGAAATTAACCCAGCCGCCGGCACGGGCCGGACCAGCAAGGGAGAACAGGATGCTCAGGAAAAAGACAAGCGGAGTTGCGAGACAAACACCGCGTACACCGATCGTGACGGCCGCGCGTGATGCTCGGGTCGATCGTCGCGCCTTCCTGCGAGGATCTGGCCTGGCCATTGGCGGCCTTGCCGCGATCGGCGCGACCGGCGGCACGGTGCGTCGCGCCGAAGCACAGGAATCGGTCGCCAGCGCAGTTACGACGGCGAAATCGGTCTGCACCCACTGTTCCGTCGGATGCACCGTCATCGCCGAAGTCGACAATGGCGTCTGGACCGGCCAGGAGCCCGGCTGGGATAGCCCCTTCAACCTCGGTGCTCACTGCGCCAAAGGCGCATCGGTCCGCGAACACGCCCACGGCGAGCGCCGCTTGAAGTATCCCATGAAGAAGGAAGGCGGCGAGTGGAAGCGGATCAGCTGGGACGACGCGATCAACGAGATCGGCGACAAGATGATGTCCGTGCGCGAGGAAAGCGGCCCGGATAGCGTCTACTGGCTGGGTTCGGCCAAGCACAGTAACGAACAGGCCTATTTGTTCCGCAAGTTCGCCGCCTACTGGGGCACGAACAACGTGGACCACCAGGCCCGCATCTGTCACTCCACCACGGTGGCGGGGGTTGCGAACACGTGGGGCTACGGCGCCATGACCAACTCCTACAACGACATCCACAATTCAAAGGCCATCTTCATCATCGGCGGCAACCCGGCCGAGGCGCATCCCGTCTCGCTTCTGCACGTCCTGAAGGCCAAGGAAGAGAATAACGCGCCGCTTATCGTCTGCGATCCGCGGTTCACCCGGACGGCGGCCCACGCGGACGAATACGTGCGCCTGCGCCCGGGTTCGGACGTGGCGCTGATCTGGGGCATCCTCTGGCACCTCTTCGAGAACGGCTGGGAGGACAAGGAATTCATCCGCACGCGCGTTTGGGGAATGGACCAAATCCGCGAAGAGGTGAAAAAGTGGAATCCTGAAGAGACGGAGCGCGTCACCGGCGTTCCGGGTTCGCAGCTGCGCCGTGTGGCCAACACGCTGGCGAACAATCGGCCCGGCACCGTGATCTGGTGCATGGGCGGCACGCAGCACACAACGGGCAACAACAACACGCGCGCCTACTGCGTTCTGCAGCTCGCGCTGGGCAACATGGGTGCCGCCGGCGGCGGTACGAACATCTTCCGCGGCCACGACAACGTTCAGGGTGCGACGGACCTCGGTGTTCTCAGCCACGACCTTCCCGGCTATTACGGCCTTTCCGGAGGCGCCTGGACGCATTGGTCCAAGGTTTGGGGCGAGGATCTCGACTGGCTCAAGGGCCAGTTCGCGATGCTGCAAGATGCCGATGGCAACATCGCCAAGGACGCTGACGGCAACGAACGCAGCCTGATGAACGAAAACGGGATCCCGGTGTCGCGCTGGATCGACGGCGTTCTCGAAGACAAGGCGAACATGGACCAGAACGACAACGTTCGGGTCATGGTCCTCTGGGGGCACGCCCCGAACTCGCAGACCCGTCAGGTCGAGATGAAGGCCGCGATGGAGAAGCTCGATACGCTCGTCGTCGTCGACCCGTATCCCACGGTCTCGGCGGTGCTGCACGACCGGACGGACGGCGTATACCTCCTTCCTGCATCGACTCAGTTCGAGACTTCGGGTTCGGTCACCGCCTCGAACCGTTCGCTCCAGTGGCGCGAGCGCGTTGTGGCGCCGGTATTCGAGTCGCTGCCGGACCACATCATTATTCACAAGTTCGCGGAGAAGTTCGGTTTCGCCGACCGCCTCTTCCGCAATATCGAGGTGAAGGATGGCGAACCGGTCGTCGAGGACATCACCCGCGAATTCAATCGCGGCATGTGGACGATCGGCTATACCGGGCAATCACCCGAGCGGCTGAAGATGCACATGGCCAACCAGCACACGTTCGACAAGACGACGCTGCGCGCGGTGGGCGGACCGGCCGATGGCGAATTCTACGGTCTGCCATGGCCATGCTGGGGCACGGCCGAAATGGGCCACCCCGGTACGGCGAACCTTTACGACATGTCGCTGCCGGTTTCGCAGGGCGGCCTGACGTTCCGCGCCCGTTTCGGCGTTGAACGCGATGGTCAAAACCTTCTGGCCGAGGGTGTCTACTCGAAGGATTCCGAGATTCAGGACGGCTACCCCGAGTTCACGATGCAGATGCTCATGGACCTCGGCTGGGACGGTGACCTGACGGATGATGAACGTGCTGCAATCGAGGCGGCGGGCGGTCCCAAGGCGAACTGGAAGACCGACCTTTCCGGCGGTATCCAGCGGGTCGCGATCCAGCACGAGTGCGCGCCATTCGGCAATGCCAAAGCCCGCGCCGTCGTCTGGACGTTCCCCGACCCGGTGCCTCTGCATCGCGAGCCGCTCTATTCGAACCGGCGCGATCTCGTGGCGGACTATCCGACCTACGATGACCGCAAGTTCTACCGGCTGCCAACGATGTATGCCTCGATCCAGCAAAAGGACTTCTCGAAGGACTACCCGATCATCCTGACTTCGGGGCGTCTGGTCGAATATGAGGGCGGCGGCGACGAAAGCCGATCGAACCCCTGGCTTGCCGAGTTGCAGCAGGACATGTTCGTCGAGGTCAATCCACGCGACGCCAACAACATCGGCATCCGTGATGGGGCCCAGGTCTGGGTCGAAGGGCCCGAAGGCGGAAAGGTCAAGGTGATGGCCATGGTCACCGAACGGGTAGGCGAGGGCGTGGCCTTCATGCCGTTCCACTTCGGCGGCCATTTCCAGGGCGAGGACTTGAGGGACAAATACCCCGAGGGCGCCGACCCCTACGTGCTTGGCGAAGCATCGAACACCGCGCAGACCTACGGCTACGACTCCGTGACCCAGATGCAGGAGACGAAGGCCACGCTCTGCAAAATCAGCGCAGCTTGAAGGAGTAACAGATATGGCTAGAGCAAAGTTTCTCTGTGACGCCGAACGCTGCATCGAATGCAACGCCTGCGTCACCGCCTGTAAGAACGAACATGAAGTGCCATGGGGTATCAACCGCCGGCGCGTCGTCACGATCAACGACGGCAAGCCCGGTGAACGGTCGATATCGGTGGCGTGCATGCATTGTTCGGACGCGCCCTGCATGGCGGTTTGCCCGGTCGACTGCTTTTATCAGACCGAGGATGGCGTCGTCCTGCACTCGAAGGATCTCTGCATCGGGTGCGGCTACTGCTTCTATGCTTGCCCGTTCGGCGCGCCGCAGTATCCGCAAGCCGGCAACTTTGGTTCGCGCGGAAAAATGGACAAGTGCACCTTCTGTGCCGGCGGTCCCGAAGAGGACAATTCCGCCGCAGAGTTCTCCAAGTACGGACGTAACAGGATCGCGGAAGGAAAGCTTCCGATCTGCGCCGAGATGTGTTCGACAAAGGCGCTGCTCGCGGGCGACGGAGACGTCGTCTCTGCGATCTACCGGGAGCGCGTCGTTGCCCGTGGCTTCGGTTCCGGCGCTTGGGGCTGGGGCACGGCCTACGACCAGAAGGCCGCGAACTAGTCGCATTGATGCGGAGCGGCCGCAGTAAGTGTCGGCCTTTGCCCGTGGCGCTTCGGCGCCGCGGGATGGCTTTTTGATGAAAGTTTCGCTACGGGGACGAACATGATGGCCCATCGTTTGACACTGGCCTTGCTAACCGCGATCGCGCTCCTCGTGCTGCCGGGAGATCAGTCTCGCGCTCAAGACATTTCAGAGGGTGAACCTGTCGATTCACGGGCCGCAACAGGCGGAGCGCAGACGCTCGAGGACATTCTCGCGAGGCAAAAAGGGCTCAAGGTCGACGAGAGCTTCCGCCGCGACGCGGTGGGCAACCCTGACCTTGCGGCGCCGACGAGCGACCAACTCGGTACCCTGGGGGGCGCGTCCGACCCGGAGCTGTGGCGCGCGATGCGCTTTGGTTCTGCCGACGTCAAGGTTTCGTCCCGTTCGCCCGCAGCCGGGATCCTCATCCAGGACGGGGGCATGAAGTGGTTGCAGTTCCGGGAAGGGCCGTTGGCTCATTACGGCGGCTACCTGCTTCTTGGTATGATCGTCGTTCTGGCGCTGTTCTATCTGATCCGGGGCAAGATCCGCATCGAAGGCGAGAAAACCGGGCAGAAGATCCTGCGTTTCAACACGGTCGAACGGTTCGGCCACTGGCTGATGGCGGGGTCTTTCATCGTTCTCGCGCTTACGGGTCTGATCCTTATCTTTGGCCGCCTCGCGTTGATCCCGTTGCTTGGGAAAGAGGCCTACGCCCCGTTGGCTATGGCCGGCAAGTGGGTGCACAACAACATCTCATGGGCTTTCATGCTCGGCCTCGTGATGGTCACGGTCGTCTGGATCGCCCACAACATTCCCAACAAGCATGACCTGAAATGGCTGGCGAAGGGTGGCGGCCTGTTTTCCAAGGGCGTTCATCCCCCGGCGCGGAAGTTCAATGCAGGCCAGAAGATCATCTTTTGGGCAGTTATTGTGCTGGGCGTTTCTATCTCTCTTTCGGGCCTGTCGCTTCTCTTCCCGTTCGAAATGCCGATGTTCGCGAAGACGTTCGATATACTGAACACGCTCGGACTGCCGCAGCTTATGGGTCTGGGTGAACTGCCCACCATGCTCACTCCGCATCAGGAAATGCAGCTTGCGCAGGTCTGGCACGGGATCGTCGCGTTCGTGTTCATGGCGGTCATCATCGCGCACATCTACCTCGGCTCCATCGGGATGGAGGGCGCGTTCGACGCTGTCGGCACGGGCGAGGTCGAGGTGCAGTGGGCGAAGGAACATCACTCACTTTGGTATGAGGAAGTCACTGGCGCGGAAGCACATCCGACGGCGGCACCGGCAGAGTAAAGGGCGAGGTCTGAACTTGGATCGGGGAAGCGAAAGAATTCGAGGAACGCGGCGATGAAGGTCATGCTTCTTGCGTTTGTGTCGGCGGCAGTCATCATGATAGTCGCCGATTTCGCACTCCACCGCGCCGGCTTCTCTGCGCAGGATATCTCTAGTGGCCCCGCAGTCCGGGTCGACTGACACACGGCGCGAGTGAAACGGCCGCTTCAGCTTGGGTCTGGAGTGAAGAAAAATCCGCGCTGACCAGTGCCGATGAGACGCCCGTGACTCGCCGGTATCCTCGCCCCAGGTTGCCAGGAACCCAGAAGCGCCCAAGCAAAAAAGAGAACCATGACCAATCCCTGCATTATCTGCGTCGCCATCACCGGTTCGGTTCCCACCAAGGCGAACAACCCGGCCGTGCCGATCACGGTTCCCGAACAAATCGAGTCGACGCATGAGGCGTTCGAAGCGGGTGCATCGATCGCCCATTGCCACGTTCGCGAAGATGACGGCACCCCGACCTCTGACCCGGAGCGCTTCGCGTTGCTGAAGGAGGGGATCGAGAAACACTGCCCCGGTATGATCGTTCAGTTGTCCACCGGGGGCCGGTCCGGTTCGGGGCGAGAGCGCGGCGGGATGCTTCCGCTCAGACCCGATATGGCGTCGCTTTCGGTCGGATCGAACAACTTCCCGACACGGGTTTATGAGAATTCGCCCGATCTGGTCGATTGGCTCGCCTCCGAAATGCTGAAATACGGTGTGAAGCCGGAAATCGAGGCATTCGACCTGTCCCACATCGTTCAGGCGGCCCGAATGGCCGAGGATGGTCGGTTGAAGGGGCCGCTCTACGTTCAGTTCGTCATGGGCGTGAAGAACGCGATGCCGGCGGACGAACGTATCTTCGATTTCTACATCGAGACGCTCCAGCGGTTCGCGCCTGACGCGCAGTGGTGTGGGGCCGGGGTCGGGCCAAACCAGATCCGGGTGAACGAATGGTCGATCAGCAAGGGCGGGCACACGCGCACGGGTCTTGAAGACAACATGCGCCTTGATCGCGACCACCTCGCGCCGTCGAATGCCGCGCTCGTCCGACGCGCAGCGGAGCTTTGCGAGAAGTACGAGCGCCCCGTCGCAACCTGGAAACAGGCGCGCGAGATGCTTGGTTTGCGCTTGCCCGGCTAGGGGCTTCCTACCGCGTTTAGCACCCGGCAGACGCGTCGCTTCGATCCTGATTTCGTGCTATCGTTGTCGCACGTATTTCATACAGAGGGATTTGAGTGATGCATTTCGCAGTTGTCATTCCCGGTATCATGGGCACCCGACTTTACCTGCCCGGAAATCAAGGCAAACGCGGCGATCAGGTTTGGCCACCCAGCCCGCTTGAAGCGACCTTCGGTTACAAGCGGCTTGCCGAGCTTCAGCGCGCCGACCTGATGGTGGGCGAGCCCATCGACAACGTCCTTTGTTTCAACTTCTACAACCTGCTGGACAGCCAGCTCAGCGACCTTGGGTATAAAGAGAGTTCGGGCGCCGATCGCAGGATAAGTTTCGGCTACGACTGGCGGCAGGACATTCTGAATACGGCTGATGTGCTGGCTCAGAAACTGAACGATCTCCACGCTCAGGGCGCTACCGAAATCTCGTTGCTCGCCCATTCGATGGGCGGCCTTGTCGCGCGGCTGATGCTCGAAGGCGGCAAGTTCGACGCCGAACCTTGGTTTGGCAAGATCAGGCTCCTCGCGATGATGGGTACGCCGAATTTGGGTGCGCCTCTTGCGCTGGCGCGGATCTTCGGGCGTGACAGTGCGATGGGCATCAGTGGCGCGGATTTCGCGAAACTTGCCTCGAACCGAGACTATCCGTCGGGCTACCAACTGATCCCGGCGCCGGGTGAAACGGCGATCTGGAATCTGGACAGCCCTGATGTCGCGCCGCTCGATCCCTACGATCCCGCCATTGCCTCGGATCTGCGCATGGACAGCCAGCTCGTTGCGCGCGCGAAGGCCGTCCACGACGTGCTGGGCGCGGGCAACCGGCCAAGTGACGTTCGCTACATCTACTTCGCCGGGGCCGGGCACCGGACGGCGACGCGTGTGAACGTGCGCCACCAACCGGGCGTTCCGGTCGACCACACCCGCTCCATCGTCACGCTCACTCAGGCGGCCGGTGACGGAACCGTCCCGCTTTACAGCGCCCTGCCGGTGGCGGGCCAACGTCAGATCGTGGTGAATGAACATGCCACCGTCTTCAAAGGCGTGCCGTTCCGTAAGGTCTTCTTCCGTCTCATGGGCGGGGATGCAGGCGAACCGATCGAGGAACTGCCGGACGGGGCACCGATCGAGGGGCCGCGTCTGCACCTTTCGCTCGACGCACCGGTCTATGACGAAGGCAGCACCGTGGAGGTGGTTTGCAGCGTGACCGACCCGCGCACCGACAGCGGGCTGACCACCGTCACGAAAGTCGAAGGCGTCTTGCACATCCAGGAGGTCGACGAGGACCAAACCCCGAAAGGTGATCCAGTCACCGTACCGATAAGCTATTCCGGCCCGGCGCTCTCGGTCCTGACCATTCTCGTTGCGGAACCGCTTTCGCCGGGTCTTTACAGCATGCGGTTCGACGGCAATCCGCCATCCGGGGCGCCGGCTGCGTTCTCGGTTAGAAAGACCTGACCCGCCATGCTGCCTCCGGAGGAACTTGAGACGATCGAGATGGGGCTGGCGCTCTGCCGCCTGATCGCGGACGAGCCCGAAGCACCGGTCGCCGTTGGGGATACGCTTACGATCGAGGCGCGAGATTTCGATGCCGGGCGCGCGCTCATCCTGCGCGACAGCCGCCATCCGGTCGAGTGGCTGCCGGACCTCGCTGTGGCGGGCGCAGCCGGGATGAGCGCGCTGCACCAGCCTGTCACCGATGCTTTGCACGCGGCGACCAGAGCGCTGACGGAAACTATGGATCAGCCCGTCTGGATTGCGGGCCACGGGTTGGCCGGTGCGTTCGCCGCCTTTGAGGCCCTTAAGCTCGCGCAGTCAGGCGAGCAGGTGACGCTGTGTACGTTTGGCCAGCCGCGGGTGCTGAAAAACGAAGCGCACTTGCCCGATGGCTTGATCTGGCATCGTTTCGTCACAGCCGGTGACGTCATCGCGACACTTCCCGCAACCTTTCTGCACCCACAGCCGCCGATCCTGACAAGCGATGAACTTGGCGAAGATCCTCCCGACCTCGCGGCGCTGATCCAACGGATCGACAAAGTCAGAAAGGCGCATCGCGAGAAGGGCGATGATGGAGTGTCCTCCGTTGCTCAATCAGTCGAGGGGTTGGAACCGAGCCTCGCGGAGCATCGGATTGACGAGTACCTGTCGGACATGTCGCGGATATCGCGCCGCCAGGAGCGGCTGTTCGCCACTGCAATCGAAATGGAAGAAGAGGCCGCACCCCCTGTGGCTGCGGCGCCCCCTCAAGCGCCGGACGCCGTTGCCCGCAGCTCCCCCCCGATCGATTTTCTTGAAGGCGATGCGCCCCCTGCGGAAAGAGATGGCCCGGTCACGCGCGCCCGCCGTGCGGCGGATGGCGGAGTGCGCCGGTTGGCACGCGGCACGATCAGGGTGTTGACCGACATGCTTTCGCCGATGATGTCGGGCGCTGTCGCGTCTGCTCCGCCCGAAATGTCGGGTGCGGATGAGGAAGCCGAAGCCGAGACGGAGTTAGAGGCCGCACCGCCCACACCCGCCGAGACAGCCGCAGACTCCGGCTCGGGGACGCCCAGCCTGCCGGTTTTGATCGCGCTCAATCGCGACGACTGGTCCCCCCCGGATTGGGTCGAGGTCCTCTCGGGGGTCGAGGAATTCCGCGTCGCGCGCGTGCCTGAAGATCGCTTGAAGGACTTGCGCGCCGATCCGGGCGTTTTCAATGTCGAGCTGAGCCGCGTTGCCGGCGCGCTGGAACTGAACCGTTCGGTGCCGATGGTCGGCGGCGACACAGTCCATCGACCCGATCTGGATGAACGGGGCGACCGGGCCGTTATCGGCATCGTCGATACCGGCATCGACATCCTGCACAATGCCTTTGGCGACGGTCAGGGAGGTAGCCGGATCCTCGCCGTCTGGCATCAAGGTGGTCGAGCTGGTCCGACACCGCACGGTGTCGACGCGACCTTCGACGCCGATTTCGGTACGCTTTATACTGCCGCCCGGATCGCGGAACTGCGCGCGGGCCCGAAAGATGACATCCCACCGATTCTGCGTGACAGCCGGATGCCGGACGAGTCCGACAACGGTCACGGAACGCATGTCGCCAGCATTGCCGCCGGGCGTGCATTTGACGCAGTCGGGGAAGGTATGGCGCCCGAAGCCGGCATTATCGTCGTCGTTCCCCATATCCGCGTCGGACCCGGCGATCCGCCGAGCATCGGTTACTCTGCAAGCCATGTGAGCGCACTCGCCTTTTTGCGGAAGGTCTCGGGCGGTGGAAACGCAATTCTGAACGAGCCGCGCCCGATCGCCGTCAATATCAGCATGGGCATGAATGCGGGTGCGCATGATGGCATGACGCCGCTAGAAACGGCGATCGACGTTATGACGAACAAGGGCAAGATGCCGGGCTTCGCAATCGTGAAGTCCGCTGGAAATGAGGGCACGACCAGCCGTCATGCCCGGGTCGCCCTTGCCAACCTGGGCAAGACTGTAAGCTGGAAGGTCGATGACAATTCCGGTTCATCGCTCCTCTACCTCGAAGCCTGGTACTCTCATCGTCACGATGTGCATTTCCGGCTTATCGGTCCGGAAAACTCTGGAGAACTGAAGTGCGAGGGAGAGGGCCTCTCCATGGGTCGTGTCGGCAATGCGATCTGTCGCATGGAGCTCAGCCACTACAGTGACGAGAATGCCGACAGCCAGCTGACGATCGAGATCCGGCACGACCAGGTCCCGATCAAGGCGGGGACGTGGACACTCGCCATCAACAGCGTGGCGCTGGGTGGGGCGAACCGCGATTTCGACATTTGGTTCGAGAATGATGCACCAAACAGCGTGACCTTTGTCGAGCCGGATCCGAAGATCACGCTGACGGTTCCGGGCACAGCCGATTCCGTCATCACCGTCGCCGCGTGCACGAAGGACGACATGCCGATCCTGGCCGACACCTCATCGGCGGGTCCAACGCGAACTGGCAAGGTGGTCAAGCCCGACATCTCAGCGCCCGGGCGTTCTATCGTCGCAGCGCGCGGGGGGACGGACGATCCAAACGCTTCGATGCCAAGAAGCGGCACGAGCATGGCTGCGCCACATGTCACCGGGGCTGCCGCTTTGGTCATGTCCGCGCTTGCGAAGCAAGGCAAGGGCATCAGCGCCAACAGCTTGCGCGCCAAGATGTCGGATACGGTTCACAACAGCGACGGTGTCCACGACACAAGGGCGGGTTATGGGGTTCTTGACGCTGAGGCGTTCATCCGAAAAGCCCTGACCTGACGCGAAACATTGTACGCGTCAGGCTTGGATCGTTCCGAAGGCTTGGCCTTTATCAGCCGCCGCAGCGCTTGGCGGCCTCGTCGAGGGCTGCACTGACCCCGAGCAGGGAAAAGGTGTCCTGCGTCTGCGTGCCCCGGCTCGACCGCGCGGTCAGAATGGCTGAAACGCCAGCCTTGAGCGCAGTGATGATGCGCGCATCTTCATCTGGCGAGCCGGACCATGCCCATTCGCCATCCGTGATCAGGTCGAACTTCGTGCCGCCAATATCCAGTGTGACGGTGGAACCGCCGGCAAATGGGTAGCCGCCTGTGAACGAAACCTCGCCCTTCGAACCTGGGCGGTAGGTGACGAAAAGCAGGATGTCGCCGCGACGCACCGAAACGGCTTGGCCGTCACGCGTGTTCAGCGTTTCCTTTGGTGCCGTCACGCCCCAACATTCCTTCGGATCGTCCTCAACGAAGACGCTCCAATCGGTCTCCGCTGCGACGCGGTTTGTCGAGACCTGTGCGACCGCGCCCACGGTCGTCCAGACACATGTCAGGCAAACCGACAGGAACACGGCGCCGGCCTTGCGCGAATATTGTGAGATCATCGTACTGCAGCCTCCAGCTGTCTTGCCCCGTGGCGCCCACCCGATGCGCCGTTCCGGCATTATTTCGGATGGTGAGTGGCGCCCTGACCCGATATGGACCTCTTATCCCGAATTTGCGCCAGGGTAAAAGACCTGGTGGCATAAAATCGCGCAATGGTGAGAGCTATGTCCGCAATACCGATGATCGAGCTTTGGCGAGGCGGGATTCTCGAAAGCGTCCATGCTGGTCACGCCGTGATTTGCGACGAAGGGGGAGAGATCGTTGAGGCCTGGGGTGATCCGGAAGCCGTGATCTTTCCGCGTTCGTCCTGCAAGATGATCCAGGCGCTGCCGTTGATCGAAAGCGGCGCGGCGGATGCTGCAGGGCTCGATGAAGCACGGTTGGCGCTTGCCTGCGCGAGCCACAACGGCGCAGCTATTCACACAGAAGCTGTCGGGCGTTGGCTGGCCGATCTGGGCTTGGACGACGCTGATCTGCGTTGCGGCCCGCAAATGCCGAATGATCGCGCCGCCCGCAAGACCCTGATCTGCTCCGACGCTTCGCCTTGTCAGGTTCACAACAATTGCTCGGGCAAGCATGCGGGCTTTCTGACTCTGGCGCAGCACCTCAATGCGGGGCCGGAATACGTCGAGATCGACCATCCGGTGCAGAGGGCGGTTCGCGCAGCTTTCGACGAGGTAACGGGCGTTACCTCGCAGGGCTATGGAATCGACGGGTGCTCGGCGCCGAACTTCGCCACCACCTTGCATGGTCTCGCCCGGGCCATGGCGTACTTCGCGTCCGCCGATGTGCGCGGCTCATTGCGAGATCGGGCGGCCGCGCGGCTGACGCGCGCCATGACCACATTCCCCGAATTGGTCGCGGGGGAAGGGCGCGCCTGCACGGCGCTCATGCGTGCCATGGGCGGCAAAGTCGCCGTGAAGACCGGGGCGGAGGCGGTGTTCGTCGCCATCCTGCCCGGTTCGAAGCGAGGCATCGCGCTTAAGATCGTGGATGGTGCAACCCGTGCGTCCGAGGCCGCGATCACCGCTCTTTTGCTCAGGGCTGGGGCGCTTGAAGCCGAGGCCCCTGTCGTGAAGCAGTACCTGACAGGTCCGATCCTGAACCGCCGGGGGCTCGTCACTGGTGAGATGAGGCTCGCTTCGGGCTTTGCGGTCTGAAACGCAGAGCGGAGCCTGCAACCCGGTCGCTTCGGCGGCTATTGCTCACCCGACAGATCCCAGTAGAGGGAGGATGTCGCCGATGGGCGGTTCCGGGCTTTTGTGACGGAAGAAGCGCCTCGGTCGCGCTCAGACGAATTCGGTAGCCGCGTAGCCCTGAATGTATAGTAGCGCGGTCAGGTCCCCGTGGTTGATGCGGATATCGCATTGGGCGGCAACCGTTGGTTTGGCGTGCAGCGCGACCCCTGCACCTGCAAGGCTCAGCATGCCAAGGTCGTTCGCCCCGTCACCTACAGCCAATACGTCCCGATGACCGATCCCGAGACGCGCTGAGATCTCCTCCAGCGCGGAGATCTTCGCCTCACGGCCCAGGATCGGGCGCGCGACGTCGCCTGTCAGATGATCGTTCTCGATCAGGAGTGTGTTTGCGCGGTTTTCGTCAAAGCCGAGTTCGGCAGCAACGACTTCACTGAATGCGGTGAAGCCACCGGACACGAGGACCGCGTGGCCGCCATTGGCTTTCATGGTAGCGATGAGTTCGCGGCCTCCGGGTGTGTAGGTGATGCGCTCGGCGAGGACCTGACCGATGACCGTCTCTGGCAGCCCTTTAAGAAGGCCGACACGTTCGAGCAAAGCGCCCTCGAAATCCAGTTCGCCATTCATCGCACGGGCGGTGATGTCAGACACGCGGGCGCCAACGCCCGCCATGTCGGCAAGCTCGTCGATGCATTCCTGACCGATCATCGTGGAATCCATGTCGGCAATGAGCATTTTCTTGCGCCGTCCCTCCGCCTCCTGGACGACGAGGTCGACACCGACGCCCTGGAGGTCTTCCCAAACCTGCCAGCGGTTCTCGGGAGTGCGCTCTACGGCGAACTCTGCAGCGATGCCGGGATTCAGCCATTGCGCCTCGCCGCCGCCCCAGGCGTCACGGAGGGATTCTACTGCAACACGGTCCAGATTGGCGCGGGCGGGGGCAGCGAGCAGTGTGACGACGTACATGCGAGGTTTCCGATAGTAGACGCTGAGCGTCGCTTTTCGTGGTTCAAGCGGCGCTTTAGTCCACTTTTCCGGCTTGTGCCAGACCTCCGTCCCTTCTATCTCCAGCGGTGGGACACCCCTCCCCAACGAGGGGCGCTTATCTGGAAGGATACCATGACTGATCTGACGATCCCGGCCGCGCGGCCGGCAAATCCGCGTTTTTCGTCTGGCCCTTGCGCCAAGATCCCCGGATATTCTCTGGACATGCTTGCCGACGCCCCCTTGGGCCGGTCGCACCGTGCCGCCGTTGGCAAGGCAAAGCTGAAAGAAGCCATCGATCTTACTCGGGACGTGCTGGGCGTGCCCGCGGACTACCGCATCGGCATCGTGCCCGCGTCCGATACCGGCGCCGTGGAGATGGCGCTGTGGTCGCTCTTGGGCGAGCGTCCCGTTGAAATGCTCGCCTGGGAGTCGTTTGGTGAAGGCTGGGTGACGGATGTGATCAAGCAGTTGAAGCTGGACGCGACCGTGCGCAAGGCGCCCTACGGCGAGATCGTGGACTTCGGCGAAGTCGACTTCGACAAGGACGTCGTCTTTACATGGAACGGTACGACTTCGGGCGTACGCGTTCCGAACGGCGACCCGATCCCGGAAGAACGCGCTGGGCTGACGATCTGCGACGCGACATCAGCAGCTTTCGCGATGGACCTGCCCTTTGACAAGCTCGATGTGGTGACCTTTTCCTGGCAGAAGGTTCTGGGCGGAGAAGCGGCGCACGGGATGCTGATCCTCTCGCCCCGCGCCGTCGAGCGGCTGGAAAGCTACACGCCCGCTTGGCCGCTTCCCAAAATCTTCCGGCTAACGAAGGGCGGCAAGCTCATCGAGGGCATATTCGAAGGCGCGACGATCAACACTCCGTCGATGCTGGCGGTGGAGGACTATCTCGTCGCCCTGAAATGGGCGCAGCAGATCGGAGGTCGCAAAGCCTTGATCGCGCGGGCTGAAGCAAACGCCAAGGCGATTGCCGACTACATCGCCGACAAGGACTGGATCGCCAATCTCGCGGTCGATCCTGCGACAGCTTCGACGACCTCCGTCTGCCTCAAGTTCACGGACGATCGCATCAAAGATGGCGCGGCCTTTGCGAAAGCTGTGGCGAAACGGCTGGAAAAGGAAGGCGTGGCTCTCGATGCTGGCGCCTACCGGGACGCCCCTCCGGGTCTTCGGATCTGGTGCGGCTCGACGGTCGAAGCGTCTGACGTGAAGGCGCTGATGCCGTGGGTGGAATGGGCGTTCAACGCCGAGATCGAAGCTCAGTCGGTGGCGGCCTGAAGTCGCCCTGAATACCAACCGAATTTTCTGAAATTCAAGGAGCCTATTGAAATGGCACCCAAAGTTCTCGTTTCCGACAAGCTTTCGGAAACCGCCGTGCAGGTTTTTCGCGACCGTGGAGTTGAAGTCGACTACATGCCGGACCTTGGCAAAGACAAGGAAAAGCTGCTTGAGGTGATCGGTCAGTACGATGGTCTTGCCATCCGTTCGGCGACCAAGGTCACCGAAAAACTTCTCGAAGGGGCTGACAATCTGAAGGTAATCGGCCGCGCCGGCATTGGCGTCGACAACGTCGATATCCCGTCAGCGTCCAAAAAAGGCGTGATCGTTATGAACACGCCTTTCGGGAATTCCGTCACGACCGCCGAACATGCAATTGCAATGATGTTTGCGGTCGCGCGGCAACTACCTGAAGCGTCTGAATCCACCCATGCGGGGAAGTGGGAGAAGAACCGCTTCATGGGCGTCGAGCTTTTCAACAAGACGCTTGGCGTGATCGGGGCAGGAAACATCGGCGGCATCGTCTGCGACCGGGCGCTGGGACTGCACATGAAGGTCGTGGCCTACGACCCCTTCCTGTCCGAGGAACGGGCAAAGGCGATGGGCGTGACGAAGGTTGAGCTCGACGAACTGTTGGCCCGTGCCGACTTCATCACGCTGCACGTTCCGTTGACCGACAAGACCCGCAATATCCTTTCGAAGGAAAACATTGCCAAGACCAAGAAGGGCGTTCGGATCATCAACTGCGCCCGCGGCGGTCTGGTCGATGAGGCTGCCTTGGCCGAGGCGCTCAAGTCCGGCCATGTCGCCGGTGCGGCTTTTGACGTGTTCGAGGTGGAGCCGGCGACGGAATCGCCGCTCTTCCACCTGCCGAACGTCGTCGTGACCCCACATTTGGGCGCCTCGACCTCGGAAGCGCAAGAGAACGTCGCGATTCAGGTGGCCGAGCAGATGTCGGACTACCTGCTGACCGGAGCGGTGCAGAACGCGCTCAATATGCCATCGGTCACGGCCGAAGAGGCCGCGGTCATGGGGCCGTGGCTGAAACTGGCGCAGCATCTCGGCGCCTTCGCGGGGCAAATGACGGATGAGCCGATTACCGCGATCAACGTGCTTTACGACGGCAATGTCAGCCATATGAACCTAGAGGCGCTGAATTGCGCCGCGATCGCGGGGATCATGAAGGCGTCGAACCCGGATGTGAACATGGTCTCAGCGCCGGTCATCGCGCGTGAGCGTGGCGTGAAGATCGCCACGACCCGCCAGGAAAAGGGCGGGGTCTTCGAAGGTTACATGAAGCTCACCGTGGTCACGGCCAAACGCGAACGGTCCATCGCAGGGACGGTATTTTCGGACGGGAAGCCGCGCTTCATCCAGATCAAGGGCATCAACATCGATGCCGAGATCGGTGCGCACATGCTCTACACCACGAACGAGGACGTTCCCGGCATCATCGGAACGCTCGGTCATACCCTGGGTGCTGCTGGCGTCAACATCGCAAACTTTACGTTGGGACGCGCGGCCCAAGGCGGCGACGCCATCGCGCTTCTGTATCTCGACGAAGCGCCGGGCGCGGAAGTTTTGCGTGCGCTGGAAGCCACCGGCATGTTCCAGCAGGTCAAGCCGCTCGCCTTTGAAGTGGCGTAAACCTTCGCGAGTTGGCGATAACGACGCAGTATACGTCCACGCCGGATGATTACGTTCAATCATCCGGCGGCCGTCTGACGATGTCAGCGATGCTTGCAACACCGCTGCTGATCGACTGACCCGAAATGGTGCTCGGCAGAAGCGACCTTGGGCGCGTCGGATTCTGTAACTGAAAACGACAATCGTTAGTCGCTGCTGACGCAGCGTCACGCTCGGGCCGAGCGCATTTGTGACTCCAGTCAACGACTCGGATTGGAGCCTGTCATGCACCCGCCAGCCTTCGATGCCCTCCTCGAAACACTCGCCGCCGTGTATACTGCGGAAGGCAGGGACGAGGCGACGCGCACGGCGCATACGCTTCTCACGACGCCGGCGCCGGAGGCCTTCGCGCCGCAGCCAGTCTGCGCGCTCGATCAGCTTATGCGCGGGCTCCTGTCGAACTCAGATCACCCAGCCGCCGCCGCGA
>CBDUOT010000038.1:0-30888 GCA_965368915.1 uncultured Rhodobacterales bacterium
CCGAACTGAGCAGAGAAGACGCCGCCCAAAAGGAAGATGCCGACGCAACCAAGCGGCGAAATCTCGAACAGGCGTACGAAGTTCAGAGGCTTGGTCAGCTCGAATGCGGGTGCGGGGCTCGCCGTCAGCAAGATCGGCGTGAACGCGATCGAAACGAGGATCGAGGGGACCACAAACAGGAAGTAGCCAGACGGATCGCCCACATTCAGCAGCGCCTGCGCCGAGATGATGCCGAGCATCTGCATGATCATGTAGAGTGACAGCGCCTGCCCGCGCGTTTCGTTCGTGGACGCGTTGTTGAGCCAGCTTTCGGCAGTGATGTAGACGCCAGAGAAGGAAAAGCCGATCAAAACGCGCATCAGCGACCACGCAATCCAGTCAGGTGCGGCCGCATAGGCGACAAGCACTGCCGAGACCATGGAGCCGAGCGCCGCAAAGACCCGGACGTGCCCAACCCTACGGATCATGTTTGGCGTCATCCGTGAGCCGAAAAGAAACCCGAGGAAATAGGCGGACATAACGAAGGACATCTGGGTCGTCGAAAAGCCTTCGATCGAGCCCCGGATACCGAGAAGCGTACCCTGAACGCCATTGCCGATCATCAGCAGCATCATCCCGATCAGCAGGGGCCAGGAATTTCTTAGAACGGTCAGCATCGGGTTGTACTTTCGCTTTCGGGTCGGGGCAGTGTGGGAATTCTTGGAAGGATTTCAGTCCTGCCTGCGACCCGACGGGGCGAAATCGCGCCGTTCAGGCAGAAGCAGTGAGGCGTCCCCATAAGAAAAGAAGCGATAGCCTTCGCCGATCGCATGGGCATAGACGCGGCGCATCCGCTCTGTCCCCATCAGGGCTGAGACCAGCATCAAAAGCGTTGACTTTGGCAAGTGGAAATTGGTCATAAGTCCGTCGGTCACGCGGAAGTCATAGCCGGGATATATGAAGATGTCGGTCGCGCCGCGCCAAGCGTGTATCCGGCCAGCTTTGTCCGCCGCGCTTTCGATCAACCTCAGCGCCGTGGTGCCGACCGGGATCACGCGGCCGCCGGCATCGTGGGTCGCATTGATCTCGGCCGCGGCCTGCTCACTCACCTCGCCCCATTCGGCATGCATCCTGTGAGTCGTCACATCCTCGACCTTGACCGGCAGAAAGGTGCCCGCGCCGACGTGCAGCGTGACATGCGTGAACGCAACGCCCTTGTCAGCGAGCTGCTGAAGGAGCGCGTCGTCGAAGTGCAGCGATGCGGTTGGCGCGGCGACGGCACCCGACCGACGTGCGAAAACCGTCTGGTAATCCTCTCGGTCGCGTTCGTCGGGTGCGCGTAAGGCGGCAATATAGGGCGGAAGGGGCATGTCCCCGGCCTCGGCAAGTGCCGCGTCGAAGTCGGGGCCTTCGAGGTTGAAGGACAACTCAGCCTGGCCTTCCGCAATCCGTGCAACGTCTGCCGAGAGTGTTTCGGAAAAACGGATCGTTTCACCCTCTCGCAGCTTTCTCAGCGGCTTGACGAGCGCGGCCCAACGGCCATCAGGCCGGGGTTCGAGGAGTGTAACCTCCACCCCGGCGACGGCTTCGCCCTGCCCCGTTTCGCGCCGCCGCGTGCCAGACAGCCGCGCCGGGATGACTTTCGTGTCATTGAGCACAAGGCGGTCGCCGGGACCGAGCAGGTCAGGCAGGTCACGAACGTGCAGATCACGCAGCGCATCGCCCTGCGCCAAAAGCAGTCGGGCCGCGCTTCTGGGGCGCGCGGGCCGCGTGGCAATCAGCCCCTCGGGCAGATCGAAATCGAAATCGGACAGTTTCATTGGGTCAGCTTCGGAGGATTGGATCTGAATATTTCGCGGAACATGCCGGGCGTCAGAATAGAGAGGGGATTTACCGAGATGCTCGGATCGTCGACGGGGCCGCTCATACGGTAGTTAAAGCCGAAGAGTCCCTCCCCCCGGCGCGAAAAGATCTGGCCCACGGCGTTCAGCGCATAAATAGGAGAGATCGTTCCCTGCAAATCAATAAGCCGCGCGCCGCTTTGGTAGACGCCTTGCGCCGAAACGCCAAGTGACGGACCGGTCGCCGAGGCGCTGCGGACTTCGACCGCGTTCGGCGTCATCCGGAACTCCGCGTTGACCGCACTGAAAAGTATGCCCGGCCCCTCAAGCTGGTTGAGCAGCCCCACGACCGAGATGGCGTTCAGCAACTCGGCCAGCGCCGAAGCATTGGTGATACGGATGTCCGATATCCGTCCTTCTCCATCATAGTTTCCCGGCGCGCCGACCGGCCTGAGGGAAAGATCCAGAGTTCCCCCATTGCCATTGGCATAAACCCCTGCTGCGCGCAGGGTCGCGCCAGCATCACCCGACTGGATACGGAACCCCGAACGTCCGCCTTGAGGAGTGATCCGTCCCTTGACTGGCGCGGCACCGTTGACCAGGCCAGTGAAGTCCCCGGTGAGCCCCCCCACGGTCGTGAACGTCCCGCGAAAGCCTGTCAGCGCGATGCCTTCGGATATCCTGAGCCTGTCGAGCGCAAGCGACAGGGGACCGCCGCCCTGCCCGCCTCCGCCCAGATTGGCGCGGCGAACGTCGGCATTTCCGCGCTCGACGACGATCGCGGGCACCTGTCCGCGTCCGCGTCCCCGAAGTTCGACAGCGCCCTCGAACCAGTTCCCGATCCGCACCTGACCGAGCCGGATCGCCTCGAGACTTCCATTGGATTGCAGCCGGACGTTGCCGGCGACTGAAAGTCCGGAACCCTCGAGTTCAAGCCGCTCGATAGCCACCGGCTTACCGAGTGCACCACGGACGAGAAGCCGCCCGTCGGCGTTGGCGTCTTTCGACCATCCGATCTGAGGAAGCGACAAGCGAAGCCCCTTCAGAGCGGACGTCAGACTGAACCGGGGCGCAGTGCCTTTTTCGAGTGTCAGTTCAAGATCGCCCGTCCCATTGCCACGGACAGAGCCCGAAGGAAGACCGATGCCGAAGATGTCTAGAAATCGCTGAGACAGTTCCACGCGGGCCTCGACGCGGCTCTTCCCCTTATCTTCGGGTTGCAGGCCTTGCCGCCACTCGGCCTGAACCGGAAGTCCGTCGAAAACCGCAGGGCCGAAGATCCGCAGTGCCTCGCGATCTGCCCTCAACTCCAACGCGCCCGCCGTCAGCAAGCGGTCTGGGACGATCTTGTCCGACCGAACATCAGTAAGCTGGGCAGTCACTGTGAAGTCGACATCCTGCGGCTGAATCTTGGGTTTGAGGATCAGTTTCAGCACCGTTTCGACCTTCGCCCGCCCCTCGGCGATATCGGTCGAACGCCCCGCTTTCGAGAGGAACTCAAAAGGTGGCTGATCGAGCAGCGAGAGGGCGGCCGGGATCGTGCTGTCCGTGCGGAGCGTGAATTCTGCTGGCGCGGGTTTTATGGTGAGGTCGGGGATGCGCATAACGCTGCCCGCCATGTCGATCCGCCCTCCAGCCGGGGCGATGATGTGGCCGCGGTCGATGACCAGCGTGTAGGCGTCGTCGTTGATCGAGGCATAGCCCGCGCCGTCCTGAATCGGCGGCAAGGTACGGATCACCCTCACCTCGGTGTCGCGGTACTCATAGCCGAGCGAGAGGACCGGCTCTTGCCCGGGCCGGGCACGAAACGCCGCCTTGACGTCGTAAAGCTCGGACGTCGCGACGTTGTTGGTAAGCCATTCGCGTGTCTTGGGCACCGCCGCAACCGGCCACAGCGCGAAAAGCCGCTGGCTTTCGATTTGGTTCACGGCGGCATCGATTGAAACGGCCCAGCCCTCCGGCTCCGCATCGATCGTTCCCTTCGCACCAATCCGCCCCTTCTCGCCGTCGACTAGCACCAGCTGGCCCAGGTCGAGACCGAAAGGATCGAGACGCAGCCGGAAATCGATAGCGCCCTGATCAACCGCCACAGGCTCGGCGAAGACCTCTTCCGGATCGACCTTGAGGTCGGTGATTTCGATCTGGCCGACAATCGACGATGGATAACCCGCCTCAATTCCCTTGAGCCACGCTTTCGCTTTCGCCGCGACGTGTAGCACGGCGCTGTCGACCGCGATCTCGTCCAGGACGAGCGCCCCGGTTTCCAGGTCGTAGTCCATCTTGACGCGCGCATTCTGGAAACGCACGGGACGCGTATCGGCTGTCGGCTGCAGCGCACCGGCCCCGATTTCCAGCGTCGCGGTCAGATCGCCGAACAGGCCCGAGTTCTCGACCTTCCACTCGATCGCCCCAGAGATCGGCGCATCGAGTGCCCCGAGAACCGCGAGCGCCGGTGACTGCGCGGCCAGATCTCGCGCGGAAACATCGGTGACGCGCGCGGTCAAAGTCGCTTCGGGAGAGCCTTTGACGGACGCGAAGGCCAGTTCTGCCTTGGCGGGTTTGCGCCCCTCTTCGGCCAAGGTCATGGCAATGTCGATGCCGATCAGGTCCTGGGTCTGGCGAAGTTTCAGATCGCCTTCTGTCGCAGTCCAGGTACGCCCCAGGCGAACGTCCTCAAAACTGAGTTCAATTCCCTCGACAACAATCTCTTCGATGTCCCTGAGCACGGGCAGAGCGAACGCTTGGTCGACAGCCTTCAGTGCTTCGACCGGGCTGAGGGCGGTGCCCATGGACGACGCATCCGTGCCCATGTCAAAATCAAGACTGCCGTCCTCGAGCTTCCGAAGGGCGACCCGAGCGCCGGCAACCGTGACTTGACGCGGCTCTACCCGTCCGGACAGCACCGGGCGCGCCTTCAATGTCGTCTTCAATTCTGGCAGGACGGCGATCCGCGCGCCTTTCGACGAAAACAATTCAATGCCGCTCAACCGCACGTGCGGCACGAAACCCTCGTCCACCAAGAGGTCGACGGCAAGAATCTCCATAGAAGCAACGCCTTCAAGTGCCTTGTTCGCGCGGCTTTCGATACGGTCGACGATCCAATTCGGGATCGGCAGTACCCGGCCCGTCGACATGATTGCGACTGCCAGAAGAACGCTTGCGAGCAGCACGAGCACGGCCACGGTGCGCTTGAAGGCGCGCCGCTTCCGGCCGCTTCGCGCCGGCCGCTCGGTGTTCTCGCTGGCTTCTTCCATCCCGCCGCCCTTCGCTACGGAACCGGACCACCCGGCCTCCGCGCAGGCTCTCCCTTTAACTTTGCGCCAGTTGAATTAAAACACAAAGCGCATCGCAATTACGAAAGGAACGCTGGACATGCCCGACGTCGGAGACAAGGCCCCGGATTTCACCCTGCCCCGCGACGGTGGCGGTAGCGTAACCCTTTCGGACCTGCGCCCGTCGAAGGTGGTGCTGTACTTCTATCCCAAGGACGACACGTCCGGATGTACGACCGAGGCGCTTGATTTCACGCGGCTTGCCGATGCTTTCGACACCGCTGGCTGCGTCGTCATCGGTCTTTCGAAGGACAGCGTAAAGGCACATGACAAGTTCGCCGCCAAGCACGGGCTTTCCGTGATCCTCGCGTCGGATGAGGACAGCGACACTTGCGAACGCTACGGCACATGGGTCGAGAAGAACATGTATGGGCGCAAGTATATGGGGATCGAACGCTCAACGTTCCTGATAGATGGTGAAGGCAAGATCGCGCGCGTGTGGCGCAAGGTAAAGGTCAAGGGCCACGCGGACGAGGTTCTCGAAGCGGTGCGGTCGTTGTGAGCTTGTCGCTCGCAGAAATGGCCGTGGACGTGCTTACGACCGCGGACGGGCGTGCGAAGACCGCTCTTTCACACGCGCATGCCGCGCGGTGGCGCACTGCGAGAGATGCGGGCAAGCCTCTGCCGATCGGGTCCGCTAAGCCGCCGTTGCGGCCAGCGCGTCCCGAAAAGCCGGAACTGCTGCCGCCCCGGGATGTGCCCCGCCGCAGAACCGGCAGCCCACAGGGACGTATCGCCCTTCTGCACGCACTGGCACATATCGAACTCAACGCCGTCGACCTGCACTGGGACATCATCGCGCGCTTTACGGACGTGCAGATGCCGATGGGTTTCTACGACGACTGGGTGAAGTCGGCGGACGAGGAATCCAAGCACTTCAACCTGCTCTGCGATTGCCTTGAGCGGATGGGCAGCTTTTACGGCGCCCTGCCTGCCCACGCCTTCATGTGGCGCGCGGCCGAGGATACGGCAGAAGATTTGTTGGCGCGGCTCGCTGTGGTGCCGATGGTGCTCGAGGCGCGCGGTCTGGACGTGACCCCCGGCATGATCGGGATCTTTGATAAGGCGGGCGAGGATCAGGCGACCGAAGCCCTGCGCGTCATCTATGCCGAAGAGGTCGGGCACGTCGCTTACGGCGTAAAGTGGTTCAACTGGCTTTGCGGGAAGAACGGCGACGATCCGAAAGAGGTTTTCCACGACATGGTGCGGCGCTATTTCCACGGTGCGCTCAAGCCCCCCTTTAACGAGGAAAAGCGCGCCGAAGCGGGACTGCCGCCTGACTTCTACTGGCCGCTCGCCGATGAAATCGCCGAGGCGCCCGGCACAGCTGGCTTTCGCTGAAGCATCCGGAATTGCACGATATTCGCCGCCTGAAGCCCCGCAGGTCGGCGGGATTTCGCCGATCACGGCCGGTTCTGGCCCGCGTCGAAGGGACGCGCGCCAAACCTGTTGCGGCACGGATGGGTGGTTGCTAATGCCTTGGGTAAGGAGGCGCCATGGGGATGGAGTCTCTGGTCACTCAGGAACAAAAGCGACGGGGACAGCTTGCCGAAACGCCTTATCAGCCGTTTTAACGCCACCCTGGAGCGCAAGTTGCCGGAACAACGCCTGTTCTTGCGCTCTGACACCGAAACCCGCTTCATCCGCCTGAAGCCTTTGACGCAGGCGACCGCTCTTACCGGGACGGCGCTCGTGCTTTCTTGGGCGATCGTGGCAACTGCGATTATCCTCATGGACTCGATCGGTTCGGGCAGCGCCCGCGAACAGGCGCGGCTTGAACAGGCGACTTACGAGGCGCGGATCGAAGCGCTGTCTCAGGAACGCGACACGCGCGCGGCCGAGGCCGCCGCGGCGCAGGAACGCTTCTCGCTTGCTCTGGAACAGGTCTCGCGGATGCAGTCGGCTCTTCTCGGCTCCGAGGAGCGGCGCAAAGAACTGGAAACCGGGATCGGCGTGATCCAGACTACGTTGCGCCGCACGATGACAGAACGTGACGAGTCACGGTCGCAGCTTGCTGAGCTTGCCTCTGAAGTCGCCCAGGGCCCGGGCATGACCAGCCAGTCGGGTCATCAGAACGAAGAGGTTGCCGAGACGCTCGAATTTGTGACGGCCGCCCTGGGGCGCACCGCCGCCGAGCGCGACGCCATGGCAGAGAAAGCCATCGACGCAACCACCACAGCCGACGAAATCGCATACGAGATGCGCCTGCTTGAAGAGCGGCACGACGAAATCTTCACCACGCTCGAAGAGGCAGTGACGATTTCGATGGCTCCGCTGGACAAGATGTTCAAGTCCGCCGGGCTCAATCCAGACGACCTGATAGCTCAGGTACGCCGCGGGTATTCTGGCATGGGTGGTCCGCTCGGCCCTCTGATGCCGTCGACCGAAGCATCGAACGAACCCGGCGCGCAGCGCGCAGCCCGGATCCTCGATGGGCTGGACCGGATGAACCTGTACCGTATTGCGGTTGAAAAAGCGCCTTTCGCGATCCCATTGAAGACGTCTTTCCGCTTCACCTCGGGCTACGGTCGCCGCTGGGGTCGTATGCATGAAGGCACTGACTTCGCCGGTGCGCACGGTTCGCCAATTCATGCAACTGCCGACGGAACGGTCGTCCACGCCGGCTGGCAGTCCGGCTACGGCAACTTGGTCCGCATACGTCACGACTTTGGAATCGAGACGCGCTACGCTCACATGTCAAAAGTCAGGGTTAAAGTCGGCCAAAAGGTCTCGCGCGGGGATCGGATCGGTGATATGGGGAATACCGGTCGTTCGACGGGTACCCATCTTCACTACGAGGTCCGCGTGAACGGCGCTTCAGTCAATCCGATGACCTTCATCAAGGCGGCGAATAATGTTTTCTAAAAGCAGAATCAACGAGCCTGGTCCGAAAGCCGGCGCCGAGAACGAACAGCCCAAGCCGACGACCGAACAGGCACCGGCAAAGCCGACGCTAGACCTCGGCACAAGCACGCCCAAGGCCAAGCCTCCTGCATCCGTTCTGTCGTCCGATCTCACGATCACTGGCAATCTGAAGACTTCGGGCGATATTCAGGTCGAAGGCACGGTTGAAGGCGACATCCGCGCGCACCTGCTGACTGTCGGAGAAACCGCGACCATCAAGGGCGAGGTCGTTGCAGACGACGTTGTCGTGAATGGCCGTGTGGTTGGCCGCGTCCGCGGCTTGAAGGTGCGGCTCACCTCGACTGCGCGTGTGGAGGGCGACATCATCCACAAGACCATCGCCATCGAGTCGGGCGCGCATTTCGAGGGATCAGTTCAAAGACAGGAAGATCCGCTTTCGCAGCAAGGCGGTTCGCCGCAGCCCAAGGCGGTAGCTGCGGCTTCGTCGTCCTGACAAGACCCAAGATTGATCGTATGGCATGTAGGGCACCCTCTTTGGGTGCCCTTTGCTATTGATGTAACGCTTCAGGCGGGCTGCGCAAGCTCCTGAACTGATGCGACAAACACCTGTCGCTGCACCGCGACTACTGCCGAAGAAGTCTTGCTTCTGCTGCATCGGCAATTGCCCAAGCCTTGAGTGCCACAAGCACAGCCTCTTGCAGCATCTTGCGCCATGCCGGATCGCTGAGCCTGTCGCGATCGGCCTTTGACGAAAGAAATCCCACCTCAAGAAGCAGAGAAGGAATATCGGGCGACTTCAGGACCGAAAAGGCCGCCTCCTGAATCGGGCGGCGGTGCATCTTTCCACCGGCACCCTTGATCGCGACGACAAGCGCCTTGGCAAGTCGGTCCGCACGGGGCTGCGTTTCGGTCCGGGCAAGGTCCATCATTACAGCGGCAACAAGGTCGTCCTGATCTGACAAATCCACGCCGGCGAGCAGATCGCTCCGGTCGTGCCGCTCGGCAAGACGCGCAGAAGCCGCATCGCTCGCCCCGTCGGCGAGGGTGTAGACAGTCGCTCCGGTCGCCTCCCCCTCGGCTAGCGCGTCGGCATGAAGGGACAGAAACAGATCCGCCCCTGCGGCACGCGCGACGCTGATGCGCGTCTCCAGTGGAACAAAGACGTCTTCCTGCCGGGTCAGCACGACCTCCATGCCGGCGCGCCTGAGCACGTCTTCAAGCTCTCGCGCGAAGGTCAACATCACCTCTGCCTCGACCAGCTCCTCGGCTTCGGCGCCGGGGTCGATGCCGCCGTGCCCCGGATCGAGAACGACGACCAAAGGCCGCGCCCCGGTCTGACGTTGGTGCGGCGGCGGTGTCACCACCGGCTTGGGCAGCGCCCAACGCGCCACTTCCGGCACTCCCCCCGCAGTCGCGGCGACAAAGCTCTCTGCGGTGTCGGGCATCAGCTTCACGCGGATTTCGGCCGCTCCTGTGTCGGCCACCTGCTGGTCAGCAACCGTAATCCTGTAAGGTCCATCAAGGGCAGCGACAAGCCGCGACCATCCCGGGCGGATCGGTCCCCAGCCAAGCTCTACAACGCGCCCGGCCTTGTCGAACGCAGCCGGTCGAGACGGTCCGAAGTCGAGCTCGGAGAAATCAAGCACCAGCCGCGGTGGGTCTGACAACAGAAAAGCGCGATAGGGGACTGCCTTGCTGATCGCGAGGTCGAGCGCGATGCCTTCGCCTTCATCGACAAGTGATGACGCCGTTGCGTCAAGCCGCGCGAGCGCGGTGAAATCACCTGCCCCGGCTGCCAAGCCAACGTGCCCGGGTGTGATCGCCGAGACGATTACCCAAGCGAGTACGACGATACGCGGAAACCGCATCCTGTCTGCCCTTTTTCGCTCCTTATATCCCGCCGCGCGCGGAGTTGGAACGCCCTGCCCCACGCGCATCCATGAATGCCGCAAGCCGACGAAGACCTTCGCGAATATCTTCGGTCGAGCGAGCGTAGGAAAAGCGCAGCGTGCTTGACCCTCGAGCTGGATCGAAGTCGAGACCCGGGGTCACCGCCACCCCTGCCTCTTCAAGAATTTCGCGGGCGAAAGCGAGACTGTCCTCGGTGAACGCCGAGACGTCGGCGTAGATGTAGAATGCGCCGTCAGGCGGAGCGATCCTGTCGAACCCGGCCTTGGGAAGCTCTTCGAGCATCAGGCGACGGTTTTCCGCATAAACGCCGCGGTTTGCTTCCAGCTCGTCGATGCAATCCAACGCGGCAAGCGCCGCTACCTGGCTTGCGTGCGGAGGGCAGATGAACATGTTCTGCGCCAGTCGCTCAACCGGGCGCACGAGCGTTTCGGGCACGACCATCCAGCCGACCCGCCAGCCCGTCATGGAGAAATACTTCGAGAAGGAGTTGATCACGCAGACGTCGTCGGTGATCTCGAGCGCGGAGACTGCACGGTCGCCGTAGTGAAGTCCGTGATAAATCTCGTCCGAGATCAGCGCGATGCCGCGTTCGGCGGTGGTCTTGGCAAGGTCCGCAAGTGCGGCGCGATCCAACATCGTGCCCGAAGGATTTGCGGGTGAAGCGATGATCAGCCCGCGAACTCCGGACGGAATATCCTCGGCTCGGGGCTGGTAACGATCCTCAACGCGCGTGGGAACACCCACCGGTTCAAGCGACAGGGCCTTCAGTATCTGGCGATAAGAGGGATAGCCCGGCTCCCCCAAGGCGACACGATCGCCTGCATCGAAAAGCGCCGTAAATGCGAGAAGGAAGGCCGCCGAAGACCCGGACGTTACGATGACACGGCCCGGATCGAGGTCGATGCCATACCAGCGCTGATAAAGCCGCGCGATGCCCTCGCGCAGTTCCGGCAGTCCGAGAGCGACCGTATAGCCGAGCGGCGCGCTGTCCAGCGCGTCGGCGAGCGCCCGTCTCGCACCGGCGGGTGCGGGCGTCGAGGGCTGCCCAACTTCCATGTGAATGATGTGGCGCCCGGTCGCCTCGGCGGCGCGCGCGGCCTCCATCACATCCATCACAATGAAGGGATCAACGATCCCACGGCTTGATATTCTCAACCTTGCCTCTCTATGTTGGCGCCCGAAACCGGGTTCGTTCATCCCAGCAGCGGGGCGCTGCGTCAATGCCTCGTGTCGGAAAGGCCAGACCCACGACCAAATGAAGCGCGGCCCAACGCCCGCCATCTGACAGGGAATACGCATGAAACTCGCCCCGTTCGCGCTTGTCGCGGCCCTCGCCACGCCTGCAGGCGCCTTCGACATGTCCGCGATGACCGATGCCGAGCGCGATGCGTTCCGTTCGGAAATCCGAGATTACCTAATGGAAAACCCCGAGGTTTTGGCCGAAGCGATCGACGTGCTTCAGAACCGGCAGGCCGAAGCCGCCGCGGCCCAGGACGAGACGCTTGTCCAGGCTAACGCCGAAGACCTATTCAGCGACGGACACAGTTTCGTCGGAGGAAATCCAGACGGAAGCCTGACAGTCGTGGAGTTCATCGACTATCGCTGTGGGTACTGCCGCAAGGCACATGCCGAAGTGGCAGAGCTTGTGTCATCGGACGGGGATATCCGTTACATCGTCAAGGAATTTCCGATCCTCGGCGACCAGTCGGTGATCGCTTCGCGCTTCGCGATCGCGACGCTTCAAACGGCTGGCGCGGAGGCCTACGAAAAGGTCAACGCGGGCTTTTACGAAAGCTTCCGGGGCGACGTCTCGGTCGACACGTTGACCGCCTTCGCGAACGAACTTGATCTCGATGCAGAAGCGATCATCGGGCAGATGGACGCGCCGGAAGTCACCAAAGTGATCGAAGAGAACCACCTTCTTGCCCAGCGGCTGCAGATTTCGGGAACGCCTACCTTCGTGATGGGTGACCAGATGCTGCGCGGATACGCACCGCTCGAGACGATGCGCGAACTGGTCGCCGACGAACGCGGCTGATCAGACCGGAATACGCGAAGCGATGTAGCGGGCGAACTCGAAGTTCGGCCGCTCCAGATGGCTAAGGGGGCCGGGTTCAGAAAGGCCCGCGCTGATCCCTTGATAGACGCGCTCAGTGCAGCCCTTGTCCTCCATGTTCACCTCGTCGAGGAGCGTCTTCAGACGTTCGAAGTGCTCGCGTGATTTCGGATCGGTGACGAATTCCGGGGCGAGCCCGCCGCCATAGAGGACATTGACGTGCCCCGGCCCATCCGGCGTCAGTGACAGGTACCAGAAATAGCCGGGCGTCAGCGTGATGAGAAGCGACGGGTAGATCGAAATCAGCCACGTCGTGCGCCGCTCATCGCCTTCCAGGATCGTGTTCGTCGGATGAGCAAGCGTGAGATCCAGCGCGTCGTTCTTCAGGATGAAATGGTAGTTGAATGCAGGCTGACCTTCCGGGCAGGTCATCTTCATGAGGTCCACATGCCCACCTATCGTGCCCTCATGGCACATCGGTAGATGATAGCTTTCCATGAAGTTCTCGGCCAAAACCTTCCAGTTCGTCGCCCAGCGAAAGCTTTCGCGAAAATCCTCGCGGTAGTTTTCCATGTGGTACTTACCGACCAGGTCTTGCACGCCAGCCAAACGCTCTGACGGCAGCGGCGCGTCGGGATCGAGTGTCACCATGATCCAGCCAAGCCAGACCTCGCACCGGACATTCGGCAGAGCAATCTTGTCGCGGCAGAAACCCTCGTTCAGAGTCATCGCAGGTGCGCCGCGCAAGCTGCCGTCGAGGTTGTAGGTCCATGCGTGATAGGGACAAGTAATAAGCTTGGTGTTTCCTCGCCCCTCGAGCAGGACCGACATCCGGTGGCGGCAGACGTTCGACATCGCACGGATTTCACCATCGCGGTCGCGGAGCACGATCACGGGTTCCCCGGCGATGGTCATGGTCAGGTAATCGCCGGGATTGGGCAACGCCTCTGCCCGGCCCGCGCAAAGCCATTCCTTGGCGAAGATATGCTCCTGCTCCTGCATCAGGAACTCGGGGGAAGTGTAGACCGACTTCGGCATCGCCCTCGCCCGCTCGAACGGGACGGAAACGTTGGCATGGAGTTCGGCGGCGGGCGACAGCGGTTTGTTCATTGCGCAACTCTCGATGGGGTTATGCGAGGCTCGCGCCGAAGATGCCTGCGCGTCAAGAAGTTTAGCTGCACCGCGCGGATCGGCGCGGCGGTTTGCACGCATCCGCGCCGTCGACCTGACGCAGCCTGACCGCGCCATGCCGCTTGCGGCGCATTGCCCTTGCCGCGAAAGGGCGTAGATAGTCTTGCGAACAAAGTGAAAGAGCTGTCGATGGCCGATGATGCGCTTGTAATCTTCACACCCTCCGGAAAACGGGGGCGCTTCGCCCTGGGAACCCCGGTCCTGACCGCCGCGCGCCAGCTTGGCGTCGACCTCGACTCGGTTTGCGGCGGTCGTGGCATCTGTTCGAAATGCCAGATCACACCGGGTTATGGCGAATTTCCAAAGCACGGCCTTACGGTAAGCGAAGGCGCGCTGTCGGAATGGAATTCCGTCGAAGACCGCTACAATCGCATACGGGGCCTCGCCGAGGGTCGGCGGCTGGGGTGTCAGGCGAAGGTCATGGGCGACGTGGTCATCGATGTGCCGCCGGAAAGCCAGGTTCACCGCCAGGTCATCCGCAAGTCCGCGACGGCCCGCACAATCGTCATGGATCCCGCGACGCACGCCTACTACGTCGAGGTCGCCGAACCCGACATGCATGAGCCTTCGGGTGACTTCCAGCGGCTCTGCGACGCGCTGCGCGAGCAATGGCAGATCGAAGGTCTTGAGGCGGAAGTGAGCCTTCTTGGCCGCCTTCAGCCCGTTCTTCGCAAGGGCGAATGGAAAGTTACGGTCGCGATCCACCGGGATCATCGCGACAAGCCGAAGATCATCGATATCTGGCCGGGTTTCTACGAAGGACGGCTTTATGGACTGGCCATCGACCTCGGATCGACGACGATTGCAGCCCACCTGTGTGACCTCAGGAACGGAACGGTCCTTGCCTCGTCCGGTCTCATGAACCCTCAGATCCGCTTCGGCGAAGACCTGATGAGCCGGGTGAGTTACGCGATGATGAACCCCGGCGGCGACAAGGAAATGACGAACGCGGTCCGGCAGGCCATCAACGGTCTTGCCGAAGAGATCGCGAAAGAGGCGGAGATCGACCCCAAGCAGATCGTCGAAACGGTCTTTGTGTGCAATCCGGTGATGCACCATTTGCTGCTGGGTATCGACCCTGTGGAACTTGGCCAGGCACCCTTTGCCCTGGCGACTTCCGACAGCCTGTCGCTTGCGGCGCGCGATCTCGAGCTTTCGTCGATCCACTCCAATGCGCGGGTCTATCTTCTACCCTGCATCGCCGGACATGTCGGTGCGGACTGCGCCGCCGTTGCACTATCGGAAGAGCCGAACAAGTCCGACGACATGGTGCTGATCGTCGACGTGGGCACGAACGCTGAAATCCTCCTCGGCAACAAGGATCGCGTTCTTGCCTGCTCGTCGCCGACCGGCCCCGCCTTCGAGGGCGCGCAGATCTCGGCGGGCCAGCGCGCCGCGCCGGGGGCAATCGAACGGGTGGAGATCGACCCGGTGACGAAAGAGCCCCGCTTCCGCGTCATTGGCTGCGATCTCTGGTCGGACGAGGAAGGCTTCGCCGAAGCCACAGCGCAAACCGGGATCAGCGGCATCTGCGGTTCGGGCATCATCGAGGTGGTTGCTGAGATGCGGATGGCAGGCATTCTCGACCCGAACGGTCTGGTCGGTTCGGCGGAACAGGTCGGTACACCGCGCTGCGTGGCAACAGGACGGACGAACGCCTATCTGCTGCACGACGGCACCGCCGATGGCGGGCCGCTCATCACTGTCACACAGGGCGACATCCGGGCCATTCAGCTTGCGAAATCAGCGCTTTATGCGGGAGCGCGATTGCTCATGGACGAACTGCAGATCGACAAGGTCGACCGGGTCGTCCTCGCAGGTGCCTTCGGTGCTCACATTTCACCGAAACATGCTATGGTCCTCGGCATGATACCGGACTGCGCGCTCGATAAGGTGACCTCTGCCGGCAACGCCGCCGGAACCGGCGCGCGGATCGCGCTGTGCAACATCGCCTCCCGCGCCGCGATCGAGGACGAAGTGCACCGCATCCACAAGGTGGAAACCGCGATCGAGCCGCGCTTTCAAGAACATTTCGTCGCCGCCAATGCGATCCCGCATGCGACGGCAACATTCCCCGAGCTTTCGGCCATCGTGACGCTGCCGCAGGTCAACTTCAACGCAGGCTCCGGTGGTGCGGACGGCGGCCGGCGCAGGCGGCGCGGATAGGTTCATGGCGGAACCCGATCCCATATCAGGTCTGATCGCCGGCTGTGCCAGCGCGGACCGGGCTGCGTTCCGCGAACTTTATTCTGTGGCTTCGGCGAAACTCTTTGGCGTCTGTCTTCGTATGCTCAAGGACAGAAGCGAAGCCGAGGATGCTGTGCAGGAGGTTTTCACAAGGGTCTGGCTGAACGCCCGCCGCTATGACGCGGCGAAGGGGCGCGGCATGACTTGGCTTATCGCCATCGCGCGCAATCATGCTATCGACCGCCTTCGTGCCCGGCCTACGGCGGACGGCGACGAAGCGGCGGTGGCCGCCCTGCCCGATCCCGCACCCGGACCCGAGGCCCAGAGCGTCGCAAAGGGCGAAGCGCGGCGTATCTCCGCATGCTTCGACCTGCTGGAACCTGCACGGGCCGAAGCGGTTCGCGGCGCCTACCTTGACGGTTTGAGCTACGACGATCTTGCGACGCGCTACGAGGTGCCGCTCAACACGATGCGGTCTTGGCTGCGGCGAGGACTGCAAAAACTGAAGGAGTGCCTTGAGGCATGAAGGAAACCGACGGCCATATGCCCGAACGGGAAGCGCTGGCGGCTGAGTATGTACTCGGCACGCTATCGCTTGCCGAGCGGCTGACGGCCGAAGCGTTGATCGAAAGCGATGTCAATTTCGCCCAACTGGTCGAAGCGTGGCAAGAGCGACTGGCCCCGTTGGACGACGACTACGCAGAGATTGCGCCGCCGCAAGGGCTCGACAAGAAAATCGAGGCGCGGCTCTTCCCTAAAGAGCAGCCCACGCGCAGGGGTGGCTGGATCTGGGGGCTTGTCGCAGGCGCTGCGATTGCCGTGGCTGCCTTCTTCGTATTCGTTCCACCCCAAACGCCACCCGACACCGTCACTGCCACCCTAACCGGGGAGGGACAGGAAATTGTCGTGGCGGCGAACTACGACCCCGCCCAGCAAGAGCTGATCGTGAGCCAGACGTCAGGTCCGGCGGCCGGCGAAGGTCAGGACTACGAACTTTGGGTCATTCCCGACGGCGAGACGGCCATCTCGCTCGGAGTGCTTCGCCAGGACACGCTGCGAATTCCGCTCGACAGCCTGCCAGAAGGCACAACCCTTGCCATCACGTTGGAACGCGCGGGTGGATCGCCGACGGGTGTGGCGGAGGGGCCATTGGTGGTTGCGGCGGTGGTCGGACAGGAGCAGTAGGCATTCACGCGTTTTGCTGCGCGTCACGACAGGTCAGTTCCCGATCATCCACTTTCCCTTCGGGTGGAAGGCCTGAAAAGCGAACGCAAAGATCACGTCATGGACGAGATCGCGACCGGTTTCCGTGTCGCGGACGCGGATGTTTCCGACATCCCTTCCTTGCGCGATCTGTCCGGAATCCAATGCTGACGCCTGCCCTTTCGACCAGCTGAGCGTCACGCCAGCCTCGGTCAGCGTTCCAGCGCCGGCGACACGCTCAAGAGGCCAGGCGCGTTGGCCAACGCGAACCACACGGGACAGCGGCTCGATCCCGTGCGGAGGGTTCTCGCCGCGATAAAGAAAGGGCTGCGCGGTGCTATCGTATCCGACGTAGGGATTGCGGCCATAGCTTCTAGGCCAATTGGGTTGATCCATCACCAAACCGTCGGGATTCCGCGCCCTGAACGCGCCCCAGCTTTCCATCCAGCCGGGAAGCTGTGTCAGCGTCTTGCCGGTCATATTGCCGACGACGCCTTCGCCCAACGCCTGCTGCCACCAGCTTTCGGTTTGACGGTCGTACATGATCAGGTCGGAGTGTCTGAGCTTTCCCGAAACGCCGAAGCTTAAGACCTGTCCACCGAGCCGACGGTCGAAGATCATCGCAGCATTGCAGAGGGGACAGAAGGTTACGGCGACGGGCACTCCGCCCACGTCGTCGTTCACGATCTCATGCCATGTAAGATAACGGATCGGCCAGGCGCGGGCGGTCTGACCTTGGAGTTCGAGAACAAGGACGGGTTCGTTGTTAGACAGCCGCGTCTCGGAGGAGACCGGGATCATCTTGGGATCGTCGATCGCCGGAATGCCGTCCTTGGGTGGCCCGCCCGAGAGGATTTCCGCAAAATCAACGGAGCTTCGGCTGAAATCCGTTCTGGGCCATTCGGCGCGCCATTCATCTGGCGATGCATACGTCGCGGCAGCCGCAAGGATCGCGACAGCGAAGATGGTTGCAAAGCGTATCTGGATCATGGCGCCCCCCTGTCGAAAAGTCTCGCGCGGACGGGGGCGCTTGGCCAGTGATGGGCACCGCGTTTCACCCGAAGGTGAAAGAATGTGTATGCCCGCGCCCAGATGGCGCGGGCATTGAGCCTTATTCTTCGACCGTAACGCGCTGCATCCGGTCAGGGTTTTCAACCGCGCCGTTCATGTCCGGGTCGCCTTTCTTGAGAGCATCGACAACCTCCATCCCCGAGATAACGTGCCCCACGACGGTGTACTTGCCGTTCAGGAACTCACCCGGTGCGAACATGATGAAGAACTGCGAATTCGCGCTGTCAGGCCTGTTTGATCGCGCCATTCCGACGACACCCCGCATGAAAGAGATGTCGGAGAACTCGGCCGGGATGTTGGGCAGGCCGGACTTGCCCGTCCCGGCAAGCGACAGGTCGGACCCGTATTTGCCGTGCTGCACATCACCCGTCTGGGCCATGAAGCCGTCGAGTACGCGGTGGAACACGATCCCGTCATAGGCGCCGGTTCGCGCCAGTTCGACGATCTGGGCAACATGCTTCGGCGCGACATCCGGGAGAAGATCAATTACGACCGTGCCCATTTCCGTCTCGCCCGCAACCTCGATCACCAGGTTAGGACCGGGACCATCCTCGCTCGCCAGGGCGCTGTTGGTCGACTTCATGTATATGAAGAGAGCCGCCGCGATCGAAGCGATCGCGGCAACGATCGCGCCTATGAATACTCTGGAGTCAGACGTCATCTGCGGCCACCTTTACCGAGATCATGCGATCAGGCGATGCCGGGGGCTCGCCGCGCGCAATGCTGTCCACATGCTCCATCCCCGAGATCACGCGGCCATAGACCGTGTATTGCCCGTTGAGGAAATGGTTGTCTTTGAAGTTGATGAAGAACTGGCTGTTGGCGGAATTCGGATTGGCCGACCGCGCTGCACCCAGCGTGCCACGGTCGTGTGGCAACTTGGAGAACTCAGCCGGGAGGTCGGGCAGGTCCGAACCGCCGGTACCGCTGCGGCCCGGATTGTAGTTGTTTTCCATATTCGCGTGCTGGACGTCACCCGTCTGAGCCATGAAGCCATCAATCACACGGTGGAACGCCACGTTGTCGTACTTGCCGGCGCGGGCGAGTTCTTTCATCCGCTCGCTGTGCTTGGGCGCCACGTCTGGCATAAGCTCAATTACCACGTCGCCGTTCTTCAGCGTCATGATAATGGTATTTTCGGGGTCCTTGATCTCTGGCATCGATGCCTCCTTCGATATCGGGCGCGACCCTAGTGCGACAACCGCCCGGAGAAAAGGGCAAAGCTCCGTGATCGGTTGACCTTCGCCGAGGACTCGGGTGATTTGGCGATAAACCGGCGCCCTCGCCCGTGCACAAGGATTTCTGAAATGAGCTGGAAGACCCTCGACGATATCGACATGGCGGGCAAGACAGTGCTCGTTCGGGTGGACATCAACGTTCCGGTCGAAGCGGGGCGAGTCACCGATGCGACCCGCATCGAAAAGATCGTGCCGACGATCAAAGATATCCAGGCGAAAGGCGGCAAGCCAGTTCTACTTGCGCATTTCGGGCGCCCCAAGGGTCAGGTCGTTCCCGAGATGAGCTTGTCGGTGACGATTCCCGCACTTGAGGCGGCTCTCGGCCAGAAGGTGTCGTTCGCCGAGGACTGCATCGGCGCACCCGCCAAAAAGGCGGTCGCCGCGATGGAGCCGGGCGACGTGCTCTTGCTGGAAAACACGCGCTTTCATGAGGGCGAAGAGAAGAACGATCCCGCAATGGCCGCAGCCCTAGCCGCCCTTGGTCAGATATATGTGAACGACGCCTTCTCCGCCGCGCACCGCGCGCATGCCTCGACCGAGGGGATCGCCCATTTAAAGGTTTCTTGTGCCGGACGCCTGATGGAAGCTGAACTGAAGGCACTGAGTGCAGCTCTCAGCAACCCCATTCGGCCCGTAGCGGCCGTTGTTGGCGGAGCGAAAGTGTCCACCAAGTTGGACTTGCTCGGCAACCTCGTGGAGAAAGTCGACCACCTCGTGATCGGCGGCGGAATGGCGAACACGTTCCTCGCCGCGCAGGGCATCGACGTCGGCAAGTCGCTGTGCGAACACGAAATGGCCGAGACTGCGCGCGCCATTCTGGAAAAGGCCAAGGGGACCGGCTGCGCCGTTCACCTGCCAAAAGACGTTGTCGTCGCGCGTGAATTCCGCGCGGGTGCCGAGAACGAAGTCGTGGCCGCCGATGCTTGCCCCGCCGATGCGATGATCCTCGACGCAGGGCCAGAGACGGTAAAAGAGCTTTCCGAGGTCTTCTCCATGTGTCGGACTCTGATCTGGAACGGGCCTCTCGGCGCATTCGAGATCGAGCCGTTTGATGCCGCAACGAACGCGGCGGCGCGCAAGGTCGCAGAACTGACCGAAGATCAGAGTCTGGTTTCCGTCGCGGGCGGCGGCGACACGGTGGCCGCGCTCAACAAGGCGGGCGTGGCGGATCGTTTCACCTACATTTCCACCGCGGGTGGCGCATTCCTCGAATGGATGGAAGGCAAGACCTTGCCCGGTGTCGCGGCGCTGGAGGACTGAGCCGGATGTAAGCGCGGCCGGTCCGTTCGGCACCGTTCCGACACCGGGACGGCCGCGTCAAAGAGAACATCCCGAAATTGGCCTCGAAAACCGGGGTTGAGAACGCCAGAGCCATCTTGGGTCGGTGTACCCTGCCCCGCCTTTTGCCTGATTGTTTCGAAATCCGCGCCATACACACAGGCGTTAGCGCCACCACGTTTGCAACACTCTCGGCTCTCGCCTAGAACCGGCAAAGGCTGCGCATTCCAGCGGCCATAGGTTTCACGCTTCCGGTCGGAGAGAGACATGTCACGGCAAAAACAGGCAGAACAGATGCGTTCCGGCAAGGGCTTCATCGCCGCACTCGACCAGAGCGGCGGCTCGACCCCCAAGGCATTGAAGCTTTACGGCGTCAGCGACGATGCCTGGTCGAATGATGACGAGATGTTTTCGCTGATCCACGAGATGCGGTCGCGCATCGCAACCTCCCCCGCCTTTACAGGAGCGCGCGTCATAGGCGCTATTCTATTCGAAAAGACGATGGACGGCACTATCGGAGGAAAGCCCGCGGCGCAGTTTCTTTGGGAAGATCGCGGCGTCGTGCCGTTCCTCAAGATCGACAAGGGGCTCGAGGATCAGGCCGATGGAGCACGGCTGATGAAACCGATCCCGGATCTGGATTCGCTTCTTGATCGCGCCGTCAAAGCCGGGATCTTCGGCACCAAGGAACGGTCGGTGATCGACGCCGCTTCCCCGACGGGCATCGCAGCGAATGTCGCGCAGCAGTTCGATCTGGCCAAGAAGGTGCTTGCCAAGGGTCTCGTGCCAATCATCGAGCCGGAAGTCACGATCTCCATCTCCGACAAGGCCCAAGCCGAAGACATCCTGCTGTCAGAGATCAAGAAAAACCTCGACGCCTTGCCTGCCGGTCAGGACGTCATGCTGAAGTTGACGCTTCCCACGAAGGCGAACCTCTACAAGCCGCTTATCGACCATCCGCGTGTGATGCGGGTCGTGGCGCTTTCCGGCGGTTACAGCCGCGACGAGGCGAACAGGCTGCTTGCACAGAACACTGGCATGATCGCCAGTTTCTCGCGTGCCCTGACCGAGGGTTTGTCGGCCGATCAAAACGACGAGGGTTTCAACGCAACGTTGGATACGACGATCCAAAGCATCTATGACGCCTCAGTCGCAGGCTGATTCAGGCGGACGGCGTCAGAACATCCCGTTTGAATTGGCACTTTGTGCAGGCACAGTCTGGAGTACGTCCCAGTGCTCCACGACCTTGCCAGCCGCATCGAGCCGAAAGATATCGATCCCGGCATAGTCATTGCCACCCGGCCATTTCTGGTGACAGTGCAGGACGACGAGGTCGCCGTTGGCAATTGCGCGGACGAAACGCACGCTCTTGCCGGGATACTCGCGCGCCATCCGCTCGAAATACTCGATGAACGCCTCTTTGCCATCGGCGACGTGCGGATTGTGCTGGATGTATTCATCGCCCACGTAGCGCTCTATGGCTTGGCGCGGGCGGCACTGATTGAACATCAGGTCGTAGAAGGCCATGACGGTCTTCTTGTTGCTTTCACGATCGTTCATGTCCCTGCCTCCATCGCCAGCCATTCTGAAACTGCGGATCTGTGGAGTCTGCACCCGGCATATGGCCGCGTTGCCGCAGAACCTGCTGGCTATACAGCCGTCCACCAGCGGCGGGAGCATGTCGGATCAGTACCGAGGCTGCAATCAGCTTGGCTATGGTTCCGGCGAGCCAGAAAACCTTAGCTGCATCCAATAGAACGAGCCAATACACGGGCGCTTCTGACAGCGCCGCATAGTATCGCCGCCCCGCGCCCCTGACGGAGTGGACTGGGTGGTTGGCGAGCAAGTCCTTTAGACGCATAGGCTGGCGGACCGCGAACGCGATTTCCGCCTGACCGAACTTTGGAGAGACGGGGCGCGAGCGTATTGCAAGCCATCGGTCGCATCCTTTTTCCCTTAGCGAACAGGAGCGCGATCAGGTCATTCCACAAGTTGCGCGATTTCTTAGGAAAAAGGCTTCACGGGGGATTCCCTTGGCGAATCGGATGTGACATGATTCGCAGTACACGCCCAAAAGAGGCGGTCGGTAGAGGCAGTTGATGACATTATCGCGCAAACGTCCCACTCTTGGCGTCGTCGTTTACTTCGCGCTGGCATTTTGCCTGGGCTTTTACTTCACCTTCGCAGCTGTGCAGGGTGAATACGGCGTGTTCCGCCGCGTGCAGGCGGTTGCGGAAAAGCAGGCATTGACCGCCGACCGTGATCGGTTGGTTTTAGAGGTTGCACGGATGAAAAACCTGACGCATCGCCTGTCGGATGACTACCTTGATCTCGACCTGCTCGACGAGCGTGCGCGTGATGTGCTGGGCCTTATTCGCGCCGACGAAGTCGTCATTCACTGACGTCGCTTCCGCAGGGGCCTTTGCGCACATTTCCTGTATCAACCGTCGGCGGCTTTCCACGAAATTGCATAATGCTGGGCGAATGGCGTCTTGAACGGTGACATTATCGTTCCGGGCGTCCAAACTTGTCAGCGAACGCAAGCTTCGTTCGCAGTCAGGAATTTTCACTCGCGATTCAGTGAGTTTTGCGTTATAAAGTAGTTTAACGTTGAACTACTTTATCGCCGATGGGAGGTTCTCGGTATGGCTGCACGCAAAAGCGCCGTAAAAACAAACACATCCAAGGATGATTTGCTTAAGTTTTACCGTGAGATGTTGCTGATCCGGCGATTCGAAGAGAAAGCTGGCCAGCTTTACGGAATGGGCCTCATCGGCGGCTTTTGCCACCTCTACATTGGACAAGAGGCGGTCGTTGTCGGCCTCGAAGCTGCCGCCGAAGAAGGTGACAAACGAATTACATCCTACCGTGACCACGGGCACATGCTTGCTGCTGGTATGGATCCCAAGGGCGTGATGGCTGAGTTGACCGGCCGCGAAGGCGGATATTCCAAAGGCAAGGGCGGCTCGATGCACATGTTCAGCCGCGAGAAGCACTTCTACGGCGGCCACGGCATCGTCGGCGCGCAAGTTCCGCTCGGTGCGGGCCTCGCCTTTGCCGACAAGTACAAGGAAAACGGGCGCGTCACGTTCACCTATTTCGGCGACGGCGCGGCGAACCAGGGCCAAGTCTACGAGACGTTCAACATGGCCGCGCTCTGGCAGCTTCCGGTCGTGTTCGTCATCGAGAATAACCAGTATGCCATGGGCACCGCGCAGAAGCGGTCTACTTCGACGCCCGAACTGCACACGCGCGGCAAGGCCTTCGGTATCCCCGGAGAGACTGTCGACGGGATGGACGTTCTGGCAGTGAAAGCGGCCGGGGAGAAGGCAGTCGCGCATTGCCGGTCAGGCAAAGGCGCGTACATCCTAGAGGTCATGACTTACCGCTATCGCGGCCACTCCATGTCAGACCCGGCAAAGTATCGAACCCGCGAGGAGGTTCAGAAGATGCGCGAAGAGCGCGATCCCATCGAGCATGTCCGCGAATTGCTGGTTCAGGGCAAACACGCAAGCGATGACGATCTCAAGGCGATCGACAAGGAAATCAAGGCCATCGTCAACGAAGCGGCCGAGTTTTCCAAGGAAAGCCCCGAACCGGCGCTCGATGAGCTCTGGACGGACATCTACGCTGAAGCAGTGCCGCAGAGCGCCTGAGGGGAGATCACGAAATGGCAACCGAAATTCTCATGCCCGCGCTCTCGCCCACGATGGAAGAGGGCACGCTTGCAAAATGGCTCGTGAAGGAAGGCGACACGGTTTCGTCTGGACAGATCATCGCCGAGATCGAGACCGACAAGGCGACGATGGAGTTCGAGGCGGTCGACGAAGGAACCGTCGGCAAAATCCTGGTTGAAGAGGGCGCGGCAGGCGTTGCGGTCAACACTCCGATCGCCATTCTCATCGAAGAGGGCGAGAGTGCGGACGACATCAAGGTGTCCGCGCCCGCGACAGACAGCGCCGCGCAGCCGACCGCTGCCCCGGCAGAAGCCAAAGCGCCTGAGGTGGCGGCGCAAACGGCACCGCAGGTCGATAGCTCACCAGATTGGCCCGAAGGCACGGCAATGAAGTCCATGACCGTGCGCGAGGCATTGCGCGAGGCGATGACCGAGGAAATGACGCGCGACGAAGACGTCTATCTCATGGGTGAAGAAGTCGGAGAGTATCAAGGCGCCTACAAGATCAGTCAGGGACTGTTGGACCAGTTCGGAGGCAAGCGCGTCATTGACACGCCAATTACCGAACACGGCTTCGCGGGCATCGCAGTCGGTTCGGCCTTTGGCGGGCTTCGCCCCATCGTGGAGTTCATGACTTTCAACTTCGCTATGCAGGCGATCGACCATATCATCAATTCGGCCGCCAAGACGCTGTACATGTCTGGCGGTCAGATGGGCTGCCCCATTGTGTTCCGCGGCCCGAACGGCGCGGCGGCTCGTGTGGGCGCGCAGCACAGTCAGGACTACGCAGCTTGGTATGCGCAGATCCCCGGTCTGAAAGTCGTGCAGCCTTATTCGGCCGCCGATGCAAAGGGACTTCTGAAGAGCGCGATCCGCGATCCGAACCCGGTGATCTTCCTCGAGAACGAGATACTCTATGGCCGCTCCTTCGAAGTGCCGGACATGGATGACTTCACGATCCCCTTTGGCAAGGCAAAGGTCTGCCGCGAAGGTTCGGACGTCACGCTCGTGTCGTTCGGCATAGGGATGAGCTTCGCGCTGGAGGCAGCCGAAAAGCTTTCGGCGGAAGGGATCAGTGCCGAGGTCATAGACCTTCGTACGCTTCGTCCGATCGACACCGCGACTGTGATCAAGTCGGTCATGAAGACGAACCGCTGCGTCACGGTCGAAGAGGGATGGCCAGTTTGCTCTATCGGAAACCATATCTCGGCGGTTCTGATGCAAGAGGCGTTTGATTACCTTGACGCACCTGTCATCAACTGCACGGGCAAGGACGTACCGATGCCCTATGCGGCAAACCTCGAAAAGCTTGCGCTCGTGACCTCGGATGAGGTCGTCGCAGCCGTTAAGCAAGTCACCTATCGCTGAGGGAGAACTGACATGGCAACCGAAATTCTGATGCCTGCTCTATCCCCGACGATGGAGGAAGGCACACTCGCGAAATGGCTGGTCAAGGAGGGCGACACCGTGTCCTCCGGTGACATCATGGCCGAGATCGAGACCGACAAGGCAACGATGGAGTTCGAGGCGGTCGATGAAGGGATCGTCGGCAAGATCCTCGTAGCCGAAGGTACAGCGGGCGTGAAAGTCAACACGCCGATTGCGGTTCTGGTCGAAGAAGGCGAAAGCGCGGATGCAGTGCCCGCAGCAAAAGCCGAGGCACCGAAGACAGCAGTGCCGCCGCCCCCCGCGTCGTCGCCCTCACCCGCTGCGGCGGCAGCCCCCTCACTGGCAGCGCCAAAGGCAGGCGGAAGCCGGGTCCTCGCGTCTCCGCTCGCGCGCCGACTCGCTAAGGAAAAGGGGCTGGATATCGCGACTCTCAGCGGATCGGGACCGCATGGTAGGATCGTGAAGGCCGACGTCGAAGCGGCGTCAGGTGCGCCCAAGGCTGCTGCATCCGCACCGGCGGCCGCGACGGCGGCGGCGGTGGCTTCGATTCCCGCCGGGCCTTCGGCGGACATGGTCGCCCGAATGTATGAGGGGCGCGAATACGAAGAAATCACGCTCGATGGGATGCGCAAGACCATTGCCGCTCGCCTTACCGAGGCCAAGCAAACGATCCCGCATTTCTATTTGCGCCGCGAGGTGCAACTAGACGCGCTGCTCAAGTTCCGTGGTGAGTTGAATGCCCAACTGGAGGCACGCGGCGTGAAGCTGTCCGTCAACGACTTCATCATCAAGGCCTGCGCGCTGGCGCTGCAGGACGTGCCCGACGCAAATGCTGTATGGGCCGGCGATAGAATTCTGAAGCTCAAGCCGTCCGATGTCGCGGTGGCAGTTGCGATCGACGGCGGTCTTTTCACGCCGGTTCTGAAGGACTCGCATCAGAAATCGATTTCGGCGCTATCTTCAGAGATGAAAGACCTTGCCACCCGGGCGCGTAACCGGAAACTCGCGCCGCACGAATACCAAGGCGGCAGTTTCGCGATCTCGAACCTTGGAATGTTCGGCATCGATAATTTTGACGCGGTCATCAATCCACCGCATGGCGCTATCCTTGCGGTCGGAGCGGGTGTGAAGAAACCGGTCGTGAAGCCGGATGGCGAACTTGGCGTCGCCACCGTCATGTCGATGACGCTCTCGGTTGATCACCGCGTCATTGACGGGGCTCTCGGGGCTGAACTGCTGAAGGCAATCGTTGGATACCTGGAAAGTCCAATGTCGATGCTGGCTTAGCGTCGGATCAGATAAAGAAAACCTAAAAGGCCCCGGCTAATCAGCCGGGGCCTTCTTCTTGAGCGTTCAGCTATGCCATCATGAGGCCGCGGCGCACAGGGAGAGTCAGGTTTTCCCGACTTGGCCTCGTTCTCCCTGAAGTGCAAAATTCTCAACATATTTAACTATGTTTTTCATTGGTGCTTCGACGCCTGAACTCTTTCGCGGACGCTTCATGGCCGTATTTGACGCTGCAATTTCCTTGGACTCCGGGTTACTCCCGCGAAGCATCGGCCTCCTGGGGGTTTGCCTCTATGTCGGCGGCTTCTTTGCACTTTGCACCGGGAAGCTGACAAGCGCCACGCCACCATACTTCCTCTTGATCTTTACCGCGTCGACCTGCGTACTCATTTCCCTCACCGAGGATTTCAACCTCAGCGCGGCGCTAATTCAGAGCTTCTACATCGTGATGTCACTGGGCGGTATTCTGTTTCGCTGGCGTTCATGGCGAGCCAAGTCATCGACACCACCCTGACGAAGTGCTGACACCGGCGTCATCCGCCCAAGCGTCAATCGATATCCAACGTTTGATCCATCAGGACAGAAGGCTGATCACAGCCCGCATCACCCACGACACGGGCTGGAACGCCCGCGACTGTCATGCACTTTGGCACGTCATTCAGCACGACAGAGCCCGCTGCGATACGAGAGCAGTCGCCGACGCTGATGTTGCCAAGCACCTTTGCGCCAGCGCCAATTAGAACACCGTTGCCGATCTTCGGATGACGATCACCATCCTCTTTGCCTGTCCCACCGAGGGTCACCGAATGAAGCATCGAAACGTTGTCACCGACCACCGCAGTCTCACCAATAACGATGGAATGCGCATGGTCGATCATTATCCCCCTCCCGAGGCGCGCGCCTGGATGGATATCAACGCCAAACACCTCGCTCACCCGCATCTGAACAAAATAGGCAAGGTCGCGCCGGTCGTTATTCCAGAGCCAATGGCCGATACGATAGGCCTGAACTGCCTGATAGCCCTTGAAAAAGAGCACAGGCTGCAGAAACCGGTGACACGCCGGGTCGCGGTCATAGACCGCAACAGCATCGGCCCGAGCCGCCTGCCCCAGTTCGGGATCATCGGCGTAAGCCTCGTCGGCAATTTCGCGTAGAATCTGTTCGCTCATTTCGCCCGACGCGAGCTTCAATGAGAACCTGTAGGCCAGCGCGCGCTCGAACGTCGCGTGATGCAGCAATCCCGAGTGAATAAAACCACCCAGAAGCGGTTCGTCCCGAACGGCCGCCTTGGCTTCCTCGCAGATATGCGACCAGACAGGATCGACCTGGGTGACTTTAGGTTTGCGTTGAGCCATCGCGCATACTCCCCGTTTCAGGTGACGATATACCAGATAGGGTGAGGGAGCAAAGACGGAAGGCCTCGGTTCACATTCAATTGCGCAGCCGCCATGCGAGAACCGTATCGATGACTGAAGCGAGTGCCGAAAGGTGGTCATTGTCAGAAAGGAACGGCTCTGAACGGCCTGAGCCAACCTTCAATACCGCACCCAGCAAACTGCCGTCTCCCAAAACCGGATGCGCGCGCCCGGTACGTTTCCGAAACAGGTCTGCCGCATGCGCGCGATCCAGCAAACGAAGGACTTCCGCTCGACGAGACTCGCTTGGAAGGTGACGGGTCGCACAGGCCGCCGCGACAACGTCGCCATGTGTCACAGGACGCATCGATCACAGGTCCGGAAGTGCGATTTGCATGTAGTGGACAGCCACCCGAACCGTGCCGCCCGCAAAATCACCACCCACGGCGTTCAGTTGCATAGCCTCAGGCGAATAGAACGTCGTAGGTTGCGAAAGAAGTCCCCGGGCATAAGCCCCCACGCCCAGCCCCAGCCCGGTGCCGTAGCGCCCAACGGCGCCCGGATTCCCCAGCGACCAGCTTGAAAGCGTGCCGCCAATCGGGGTGACAACGCGCGCCGTCACGCCGATGACCACCGAGTTCGCCGGTATGACTGCAGACGTAACCGAGACAGGACCAGCCGAAAGCACATGGTCGATCTCTGCGATGTCAAACGATAGACCCGCGTTCTTGGGCGACAACGTGGCCATCCCGGCGCGCCAATCGCTTCCGTCATGAAGCGCCTGAACGCCCTCGTCCAGGATCATGGCGCGCCAACCGCGCCTAGGCTCTGCGAAGTCCCAGCCCCCGTTCGTGCCGATGGCAACCTGCCCGTCGTACCCCGACCACTCGTTCACTGCGCCAGCGGGCACTCCGTAACACGTGCCGTCGACTACAGCCGCAGGAGGAAGTGTCATACTGCGCGAAGCCAGCGTAAGCATCGCAAGCCCGTCGAGCCGCGCCATCGCCTCATTGACGGTCACGTGTTTCTGCGACTGCGCCGGTTGCAGCAGCGGCAGACCAAGTTGGTTGGTGTTAGACATTGATCGCAATCCTTTCGAAGGGACCAGGTCCGAATGCTTCGGACACCTGTGCCACGTGAATTTCATACGGTGCGGTCACGCCATCCGCTGCTTGCATGCCGACCGGATACGTCCAGTCCGTTTGACCCAGCGTGTTCTCACGCACCACCGTGCCACCTTGGACCACACGCAAGACGTAGGCCTCGTTCGCTTCACCCAAGGGAACGTCGAGGCCGGACCACGTGTCCCCGTCGATCCGTGTGCGGCGAAGCCAAGTCACACCTAGATCGCCTGCGGCGTCCCTTCGCGCCCTCAGGTGAACGGGTGACAGCGGCCTCAAGCCAATCCCTGCAAAAGCCTGCACGATGTGAGTATATGACGGGTCGTCGTAACCGCGCCTAGAAGGACCGATACGGTAGTGCCGCGCCAGATCCCTCGCCGACAGTGAAAGATCGATCTGCTTTGGCGCCCCGTTCATCAGCACGACAAAACTGCCCGCAGGCCAACCCGTCGGCCCAGCTTTCTCCGTACCAGCCTGCCCCCGCAATCGAAGCGTCAGGTCATAAATGCCCGGCGCGACAAGATTGGCGGTTGCGAACTGAAAAAGCTCCCACCGGTCGGAAGAGCCATCTCCGATCGCCATCAGATTGGCCCCGTTAAAGAGCCGCTCCTGAGTGACCGAACTCAGCGCGCCGCCAGCCACCTTAACGCGCAGGGGCGCCCCTCTGTCCCAGACGCCGGGAGCAGCGGCGCCCAGCGCGGTCTGCGTTCGACCTATCACCGAACGGGCGGCGATCAGGCTGTTCAACTCGTACCCGGCATCGCTTTCCGAGGCATAGACAGCCGCGGATCCCGGCCAGGGTGACGCGGTGACGGCCAGATGCGGTTGGTGCGCAACCTCCTCCCCGCTCATGAGTGGCAGGTCCATGAATAGCGGATACACAGGCACGGGCGCGATGAAACTGCGCGGCGTGACACGCTCTTCCGCCTCGTCAGAGGGCTCATAGACCGATGGCTCGACCCTCACCGCTTCGATTGCGATCGCACCTGCCCGTTCAACTTGATCAATTCGGTATCGCCCACGATCGCCAAGGTCCACCACGTCGCCCGCACCCAGGTGGCCCCTTGACGGCGGCAACGCAAAGCGAGCGCCATCGCGCGCAACCCTGGACTCTGCCAGCCAGCGCTCGACGATCTGTTGCCCCTCCGACCGCGTGAGTGCGAGCGCAAGTTCCGACTGGGCTACGCCATGCGTCTCTTCATCAGGGAAAATCGCTTCAACGGCCCGAGCCTCGTAATCGCCCTCTGCTTCGACGTAGTTGAACCGAACGCGACCCGCGATCTCGGCTTCGGTAATGCGTTGCGTTTCAACCCAGCCATCGAACTCCTCTCCAACCGCAAAGTCATCATTCCCTAATGTTGCATCGGCCAGCCCATCGCGCATCGAAAAACGCAGAACGCCGTCCCGCTCGACCGCATCGAAACCATAGGCCAACATCAGCGACTGGATCGCGGCGCGGCCGGTCGAGACATCGGCGACGCTGAAGCCACGAACCAGACCATAAAGACCGTTCACATCGATCGAGGGCACATCCGACCGGGCGCAGATTTCGGCGACGACACTCGACAACGGTTGCGAAGATACGCGCCCCGTGATCCAGTGGCCGCGCGCGTAGTTGTCCCCGTCAGCCCAGACCTCCATGGTCGCCGGAAACTGCGGGAAAGGCCGCGCGTCCCAGGCCCAAACATGGGCCCGATCCATGTCGACCATCGGCGCGTTGTATTCAGACGAAAGCGGGTTATTCGCAGGATCACGCCAAAAGTCGATCATCGCGCGCAGGTATTGCATCTGGATCAAGTCATCGCGCCGCCCGTCCGAGTAGTTCGGCAAAACTGATTCCGAAGACTTGGGGTCGAGGAACTTGTTCGGTTCGTTCGTCCCCTTGTTGATCGCGGCGCAACCGAATTC
>CBDUOT010000039.1:0-30554 GCA_965368915.1 uncultured Rhodobacterales bacterium
CGGGCGGACAGAACCTTCTGGTTACCCTTCAGGATCGTGGCGCCGTGGTCGGCCGTTTCGGTGTTCGCGACCGTGATGAAGCCTTCGATCCGCCCCGTCTTGGGGTTGCGGCACGAGAAGAACTTCTGATGTTCCTTCATCGAGGTCTGAAGCACCTCTGGCGGCAGGTCGAGGAAATCCTCGCCGATCTTGCCCATCAGCACGACGGGCCATTCGACAAGGCCCGCGACCTCGGTCAGAAGGCCCTTGTCCTCGACCACCTCAAGCCCGGCGGCGAAGGCGGCGTTGGTGGCGTCGTGCCAGATGTGTTCGGCCCGTTCCGCGGGGTCGAGCATGACCTTGGCGCGCTTCAGCTTGGCCGCGTAATCCTCGAAAGACGTTACAGAAAATGCGTCAGGCGAAAGGAATCGGTGGCCGTGCGTCGTGTTGCCCGAGGCGATGCCATCCACGTCGAGCGGCACGACTTCTGCGCCGGACTCGTCTGTCAGGATGCAGAGGATCGAGTGCAGTGGCCGCACCCAGCGGAGTGTGCCCGCGCCCCAGCGCATCGACTTCGGCCAGGGGAAGTCGCGGATGGTCGCTTCCAGCACTTCGGCCACGATCTCGGCGGCCTTGCGGCCCGGTTTCTCGATGACGGCGAAATAGGCCTGCCCCTTGCCCGCGTCGCGAATCTCAAGCTGGTCCATGGTCAGCCCGGTGGAGCGCAGGAACCCCTCCACCGCCTTTTCGGGCGCGGTGGTCGCGGGGCCTTTGCGTTCCTCGCGCACAGCCTTGCTTTCGCCCGTCAGCCCTTCGACCGCCAGCGACAGGCGGCGCGGCGTCGACAGCGCCTCGGCCCCCGCATAAGTCAGGCCGGCCTCGACCAGACCGTCGGTCACGAGTTTCTTCAGATCGGCGCGGGCCTTGGCCTGCATCCGCGCGGGAATTTCCTCGGAGAAGAGTTCGATGAGAAGATCGGGCATCTACTGTTCCGCGCTTTCGTTCGGTTGGTGCCAGGCATAGGCCCGGCCATCGGGATAGACCGCGACGACGCGGTCGAAGCCGGGCTGGATGTCTTTTTCGGACAGGAAGGCCAGCGCTGCGCCGCTTTCAAGGTCGGCGCCGATCTGGCCCGCGTCGAAGCAGGGAAACTGGCGGGGCGCGATCCGGGGTTCGGGGTTCGGATAGCTCTCGAACGTCTCGGTCAGCAGGGCGAGCGACATGGGCGTCGAGAAGCAGGCCCGGAACCTGAGCGGAGAGCTTTCGGAGTCGATCCCCTCGAAGGTCGATGTCAGCATCGGTTCGGGCGAGCCGGACAGCGCGGTCAGCCGGATCGCCGCCTCGGCGGAGGCGGGCACCACGGCGTGGTAATAGGCACGTTCCTGAGTGTACCAGACCGCCCCGCCGGCGATGAGCGCCGTCAGCACGAGGAAACCCGCGACAAGCTTGCCATTCACGCCGCCGCACCTTCCTGAGACGCCCCGCCGCCCGCCGCCGTCGTGACGAAAGCGTCGGCGCATTTCTTGGCGAGGGCCCGGACGCGGCCGATATAGGCCTGCCGCTCGGTGACCGAGATGACGCCGCGCGCATCGAGCAGGTTGAAGATGTGAGACGCCTTGATGCACTGGTCATAGGCCGGGTGCGCCATGACGATGCGCCGCCCTGCCCCGTCCGCCTCATCGGCGGCGAGGATGCGTTCGCATTCGGCCTCGGCATCCTTGAAGTGCTGGAACAGCGTCTCCGTGTCGGCCTGATCGAAGTTCCAGCGCGAATATTCCTGCTCCGTCTGAAGAAACACGTCGCCGTAGGTCAGCGGGATCGGCGCGTCGGGATCGTTGAAGGGCATGTCCATCACGTGGTCGATGCCGAGGACGTACATCGCCAGCCGCTCAAGCCCGTAGGTCAGTTCGCCCGAGACCGGGTGGCAGTCGTGCCCGCCGACCTGCTGGAAGTAGGTGAACTGGCTGACTTCCATGCCGTCGCACCAGACCTCCCATCCCAGCCCCCAAGCGCCGAGCGTCGGGCTTTCCCAGTCATCCTCGACGAAACGGACGTCGTGAAGCGACAGGTCGATCCCGATCGCCTGAAGCGAGCCGAGATAAAGCGCCTGAAGATCGGGCGGCGAGGGTTTGATGATGACCTGGTACTGGTAGTAGTGCTGCAGCCGGTTCGGATTCTCGCCGTAGCGCCCGTCGGTCGGGCGGCGCGAAGGCTGGACATAGGCGGCAGCCCAAGGCTTCGAGCCCAGCGCGCGCAGTGTCGTCGCGGGGTGGAAGGTGCCTGCCCCAACCTCCATGTCATAGGGTTGAAGGACCGCGCAGCCCTTCGTGGCCCAGTAGGTCTGAAGGCGCAGGATGATCTCTTGAAACGATCGGGGATGGGCGGATGTCATGACAGGCGTCCTTGGCGGAAACGCGTTCTCAATAGGCAACAGGCGCGGGGTGGTCAATTGCGGCTCGGGCGATTGTCGCGTGACGCGGCGCGTGATCCTGCTAGGTTCGACACCGGATTCGAGTTTTGTGCTACTTGAAAGAGGAATTGGAATGCGTCTGGCGGCTCTTGTGATCGGTCTCGTGATGTCGCTCGCGCCTGCGTTGGCGTTTGCGCAGCAAGCCTGGGTGCAGATCGAGGCGCAGCCCACGCTCCGCGAGGGTGAGGAGCGCGCGCGCGCTTATTCCGGCGTTTTCCCGAACGTGAACGGTTTTGTCATGTCGACGGGCTGGTATGCCATCGCGCTTGGCCCCTTCCCCGCAGAGGAGGCAGAGCGCCAGCTTCGGCTGTTGAAGGGCGAGCGCCTGATCCCTCGGGACAGCTATGTCGCGCTGGGTGACCGGTTCCAAAGCCAGTTCTGGCCCGTTGGGGCGCGGCTCGGCGCGCCGCAGCCACAAACGGGTGAAACCGTGACGACGGGCGTATTACCCGAGGCGACCGAACCTCTGACGAGCATCCTGCCAGACGAGACGCCGGCCGAGGCGCGCCGGTCCGAAGCGCTTCTGACGCGGGAGGAACGGGAGCGGCTTCAGGAAGCCCTGAAATGGCACGACTTTTATGCAGGCGCGATCGATGGCGCTTTCGGGCGTGGCACGCGCGCATCCATGGCGGCCTGGCAAACGTCGCGCGGCCATGAGCCGACGGGCATCCTGACCACCGCCCAGCGCTCTGACCTGATCGAGGGATACGAGACCGAACGCGCCGAGCTTGGCCTTGAAACCGTGACGGAGACGGAAGCGCGGATCGAGATTCCTCTGCCGCTCGCGCTGGTCGAGTTCGATCGGTACCAGCCCCCCTTCGTGCACTACCGCGAAAAGGGGGAATCGGGCTTTAGCGTGCTGCTGATCTCTCAGAAGGGCGATCAGGCGACGCTGTCGGGGCTTTACGACGTGATGCAGACGCTTGAGATCGTTCCTCTTGAGGGCGAACGCGGATTGAATCGCACCTCCTTCGTGCTGACCGGGAAAAGCGACAAGATCCAGTCGCACACCGAGGTGATGCTGAAGGGCGGCGCGATCAAGGGCTTCACGCTGGCGTGGAGGCCGGAGGACGGCAAGCGCGCGACCAAGGTGCTCGAGGCGATGCGCGCGGGGTTCCGTCCGCTTGATGATGGCGTTCTGGACGACAGCCTTGGCCAGCCGCTCGCCGAAGATCACGCGGGCCTTCTCTCGGGGCTTGAGGTGCGGCGGCCGGAACGCTCGCGTTCGGGTTTCTGGCTGGACCGGACTGGGCTTGTCGCGACGACCGACGAGGTTCTGGGGGAGTGCGGCCGGATCACGCTGGACGGCGGCACCGATGCGGAAGTGGCCTTCCGCGACGCCGAGCGCGGCCTGGCGATCCTGAAACCGCTCGCGCCCGTTGCGCCGAGAATCCACGCGCGACTGGCGGAACGCACGCCCCGGATCGGTTCTGAAATCGCGGTGGCAGGCTTCCCCTACGAGGATGCGCTGGATGCGGCGGCGCTAAGCTTTGGCAGCCTTGCCGACACGCGCGGTCTGGGCGGCGAAGAAAACCTGAACCGGCTGAGCGTGACCACCCTTCCGGGCGATGCGGGCGGCGCGGTCCTTGACGCGTCCGGGCAGGTGATCGGTATGCTCATGCCGCGCAATGCCGACGGCGGGCGCATCCTGCCCGACGATGTGGCTCTTGCGCTTGACGCGGGCGCAATCAGCGCGGCACTGGCGGATGGCGGGCTTGCTTCGCCCGAACCGGCAGGGCTGAGCGATACGCCTGCGCCGATGGCGCCCGAGGATCTCGTCGGGCTGGGACGCGATCTGGCCGTTCTCGTTTCCTGCTGGAACTGAGGACCGTCAGGCCCGCCAGAACCGCGGAAGGAAAAGCACGAGCACGACAAGAAGCTCGAGCCGCCCGAGAAGCATCGCGAAGGTCAAAATCCACTTCGCCGTGTCGTTGAGCATGGCGAAGTTTCCTGCCGGCCCGATGATCTCACCAAGCCCCGGCCCGATATTCGCGATCGCGGTGGCGGCACCGGAAATCGACGTGATGAAGTCGAGCCCGGTCAGACCGAGCGCGACCGCGATGACCCCCAGGCTCACGACGAAGAGGCCAAGGAAGGCCATGACCGAGGACAGGACATCCTCGCTGACCGGCTGCCCGTCATAGCGCGGCGTGAACACGCCGTTCGGCGAGTGGATTTTCCGGATCTGGGCGGACACGGAAGCGATCAGCAGCTGGTAGCGGAAGATCTTGACCGAACAGCAGGTCGAACCGGCGCAGCCGCCGATAAGCCCGATGAAGAAGAACAGCACGATCGGAAAAGGGCCCCAAAGCTGGTAGTCGGTGCTGGCATAGCCGGTCCCGGTGATGATCGAGCTTACGTTGAAGGTCGCCTCGCGAAAGGCATGTTCGAAGCCATCGCCGCGGACGCCCACGCGATAAGCGGTAAGAACGCAGACGAGAATAGCGACCGTCCAGAAAAAGCCGCGCACCTGGCGGTCGCGCAGAAGCGGCATGGTGCTGCCGCCAATCATCTGGACATAGCGGACGAACGGCAGGCTCGCCAACAGCATGAAGACGGCCGAGACGTATTCCGGAATGCCCTGAAACAGCCCGAACGAGGCGTCAGAGGTGGAAAATCCGCCCGTCGCGAGTGTCGTCATCGCGTGGTTGGCCGCTTCGAACCCGGTCATTCCGACGGCGAGGTAGCAAAGCCCGCAAATGATCGACAGGCCGATATAGATGCCCGTGGTCTGGGCCGCGATTTCGGCCGCGCGCGGCAGAACCTTGCCGCCCGTATCGAAGGCCTCGGTGCGGAAGATCTGCATTCCGCCGACCTTGAGTTCGGGCAGGAAGATCATGGCTACGATGATGATGCCGATGCCGCCGAACCATTGCAGCATGGAGCGCCATAGAAGAAGCCCTTCGGGCAGGTCATCAAGGCCTGTGAAGACGGTCGCCCCCGTCGTCGAAAAGCCCGACATCGCCTCGAACACCGCGTCGACGACCCGCGCTTCGGTCGCGCCGAAAAGGAAGGGCAGCGCGCCGAATACCGGCAGCGCCGTCCAGACAACCGTGGCAAGAAGGAAGCTGTGCTGGACCGTCATCCTGTCGCCGACGCCATTCGCGCAGGCCAGCGCCATGCATCCGCCGGACAGGCAGGTCAGGATCGCGGATTGCAGGAAGGCGGGCCAGTGACCGTTGGCGTAGATCAGATCGATCACAAGGGGCACGAACATCGTCGCCCCGAGCACCGCAGACAGTAGTCCGATAACGTATCCGACAGGACGCAGGTCGATCATGGGCAAGCCATGGCTTGAGCGAGGGTGCCTGTCAAGAACACGGTTTCACGGTCTCCAGAACTGCGGCAGCACGAGAACGAGAACCGAGAGAAGCGACAGCCGGCCCATGATCATCGCCACGATCATCATCAGCTTCGCCGTATCCGGGAAATCGACGAACGTTCCTGTCCGCGTCACCATCGGGCCGTAGCTATAGCCTATGTTCCCGATCGTGGTCCACGCGGCGAAGATCGACGAGACGAAGTCCACGCCGCTCAGGTCGATTCCGATGACGAAGAAGCCAAAGCACAGGATGTAGGCGCCAAGGTAAAGGACGATCGCGTCCATCGTGTCGTTGTCCACCGTCCGCCCCGCATAGCGCACGGGCGCGACGCGGTTCGGCGCGTGGATGCGGCGGATCGCCGAGCCGAGCGCGCCGAGCATGATCTGCACGCGAAAGACCGACAGCCCCGCCGCGCTCGACCCCGAACAGGCGCCGATCACGCCGAGCCACATTCCGACGATCAAGGCGAACGCCCCCCAACTGGCGAAGTCTCCGGTCCCGAAGCCGGTCGACGACATGATCGAGATGAGGTTGAAAAGCGTTTCGCGGAATGCGGGCTCGATTTCCTGATCACTTGTGGCGACGCGCCACATCGCCACGGTCAGTACCGAAGCGCCAACCCACGAGAGATAGGCCCTGACCTGCGGGTCGGTCCGCAAAGGCCTGGAACTGTCCCAAACCAGCTGGACATACCGTATGTAGGGAAGGCTGCCGAGCACCATGAACAGCGCCGCCGCGTATTCGAGCGCGCTGGAATACCCCTCGAAAGATGCGGCCCGGGGCGAAAAGCCGCCCGTGGCGATGGTCGCGAGCGCGTGCGTGGCGGCCTCGAACACCGGCATGCCAAGAAGCGCGTACGTCACGAAGCACAATATCGACAAGCCCGCGTAGACGTAAAAAAGCTGGCGCGCGATGTCGGTGGCGCGTGGAAGCACCTTTCCGAACGTGTCGAACCCCTCGGTCCGGAAGAACTGCATCCCGCCGACCCTGAGGACCGGCAGGAAGATCATGGCGATGAACGCGATGCCAAGGCCACCGAACCAGTTCAGCATTGCCCGCCAAACCGACACACCCGCCGGCAGGTCGTCGATTGCGACGAACACCGAAGCACCCGTCGTGGTGATCCCGGAAACCGCTTCGAAGTAGGCGTCGATGAAGGGCACGTCCGGTTTGCCGATGACGAACGGAAGTGCCCCGAACCAAGGCACGACGAACCAGATCCCCACCGTCAGAAGGAAGGCCTGGCGGACCGACAGGCTGCGTCCCGCCCGGTTCTGACAGGATAGCGAAAGCGCCGCGCCGCTCAGGACCGATATCAGTGCCGCCTCGCCAAAGGCGTCCGCGTTGCCGTCGCCATAGGCAAGGTCGACCGCAAACGGGATCATCATCGTCGAGCCGAGCACGGCGACTATCAGACCGATTACAAAACCGACGGGGCGCAGATCGACCATTGTAGGCGCAAGCGATGATACTGCACCCCGCCGGAGTCAAGGCGGCTCAGGCCTTGTGTGTCATTGCCGCGCGGTGAAACAGGATCGTTCCCACCGCGATCAGAAGCGCCGCGGGCCAGAATACGGGCGGAAAGGCTTCACCCAGCGCGAGGACGGCGATGACGGCACCCGTCATGGCGGCGACCCCGCCGATCTGGCTCATGTAGACCGGGCCGGCCAGCGCCTGCAGGCGGAACTGCAGCACGTATTGCGTGGCCACGACGAAAGCCCCGGCGACAGTCAGCGCCGCGATTTCAGGAACCTGCCAAAGCAGCGGAAGGCGCGCGCCCTCGGTCAGGATCGCGAAAGGCAGCACCATAGCGGCGCCGAAAAGAACCGAGAACGCGGCCAGTGGAAGCGGCCGGGCACCCGCGGGCCAGTACCGCGTGCGGTAGATGTTCCCAAGTGCGAGCGTCACCGGAATGGAGGTGGCGAGCAGAACCCAGAAGACGTTCCCACCCGGACCACCGGCCCCGGAAAGCTTGGCAGAGGCCAGAAGGATGCCGCCGGCGAGGCCCGCGGCAACGCCCGCCCCCTGCCCCCGACGCGACCCATCCATGCGCAGAACCTTTGCGATGAGCCATGTCAGCAGCACCGGAAACGCGAATGTCAGAGAGATGTATCCCGCCCCGACATGAGATACGGCGAGATATCCCATCGCGCTTGGCACGATCATCAGGAAACCGGCGCCGATGGCATAGCCGGTCACCCCGGATATCCCGAACTGGCCACGCCCGAACAGGAGCGGCAGGAACAGAAGCGCCGCCGCGCCGAACCAGACCGCACCGAGATAGCCAAGCATCGGTGCGCCCTCGGCAGCCGCGAGTTTCGACAGCATGACAGCGATCGCGATAAGCGAACCGACCGAGACGAGAAGTATGGGCGCGGCCAGACCGGGCCCCTTGGCGCAGGGCAGTGCGCCCGCGCAATTAACGGCATCCGCCATTGGACCAGACTCCAGATTGGGGTTAGTATCTTTACGGAAACTAACTTAGCAAAAAGTATCTTGATGTCAAGACAAATGGATCGGGCCGCCTTCGCGGTTTCACAATGGGCGCGCGAAATGCCCGACCTCGACACGAAGGCGATGGAGATCATCGGGCGGATGTCGGAGCTGTGGCTGGTGATCGACCGCGATCATCTGGCGCCCGTGATGGCCGAGTTCGGCCTTCAGGGCGGGGAATTCGACGTCATCGCTGCCCTGCGCCGCTCGGGCGCGCCCTATGAGCTGACGCCAACCCAGCTTTACGAGGTCACGATGATGTCGTCGGGCGGCATGACCGCGCGGCTAGACCGGCTGGAAAAGGCGGGACTCGTCGAACGCCGCCCGAATCCGGATGATCGGCGCGGCACGCTCGTGGGCTTGACGGACGCGGGCCGCACCCTCATCGAACGCGCCCTGCGCGCCCATGCGGCGAACGAGACGCGCATTCTTTCGGCCCTGAGCCCTGAAGAGCAGGACCAGCTCGGCACGCTGATGAAGAAGCTCCTGGTGAGCCTCAGCCCGGACGATGCAGGGTAGAGAACAGCTTCGGGTCGATGCTTTCGGCCGTAAATGTCGGCCCTTCGGTCAGGATCGACACAGCGTCGTGACTGTGAAGGCTTTCCTGATGGCTCGCCACGATGCGGAAATCGCCGACGCGCGGTTCCGCCAGCAGGAACTCGGCAAAGCTCCGCGCCGCGTCTTCGACGAAGATCGGGTTCGCGGCGTTGAGTTCGGCGAAGGCCTGTTCATCCTCGCGCTTGACCATGACCTGCGTTTCCGTTGGCACCGCGGCGCGGGCGAGGTCGATAAGATCCTCGTACCACAGGATCTTTCCGCCCTCTTCCACCACGGATATCCGCGCGACGGAGCGCTGCGAATGCGGCGTGGCAAGCTGGCCGCGAGACTGGCGGGCATGTTCGGATAGCTCAAGCGAACAGGGGCAGGTCGAGGAGTAGACGTAGTCGAGATGGGTGATGCGCTTCTGGTGCCCCTCCCGTTCCATCAGTTCCAGTGCGATGTCGTAGTACTGCCAGCCCACAAGGCCAGAGCGGAGCGATTCCACCCGTGCCGGGAACGAGAACCGCATCATCAGCCGGGCGTCGACGCTGTCGTGATCCTTCTTGTAATCCTCGAGCACGGCTTCGAGCACCGAGAACGAGAATGTCCGCTCGGCATGGGCGTAGAAGGACCGCATGATGCGGCTCATGTTGATGCCCTTCTTCTCGCCGATCAGACTCACCGTGCCCGTCACCGAGGTTTCGAGCGTGATGTCGCTGCCATCGCGGGTGTGGAAACGGATGGGCAGTCGGAAGTTCGAGATACCGACATGCTGGATCGGCGCCTGCGCCCCCACGATGAGGCTCGAGGGGCCGTTCTGCAGGTCCGGCATGGAGGCGCGATAGCTCGCGTCCGGCGCGAAGTCCGCCGGATATGTTCTTGTAAGATCGGGGTAATTGCCGACTTCTCGCCCCGGGATCAGGCGCGCGATTGCCGGATCAAGCCGCGCGATTTCCGCAGGATCGGCCGACTCCGCCCAGCGCCTGAGAAGGTCGAGCGCCTGCTCGGCGTCGCGCCGGTCCGGTTCCCGGCCGATCTCGCCCACGAAGTTCATCGCCGTCTCCTCGATGCCCCGGACAGGCTCCGGGTTGCTCCATTATGTGGGATCGCGCCGCCTGATGTCCAATGATACGCGGTCATCGGCGCCGCAATCGCGACTTCAGACCGCGTCCAGAGCGCCGCGGATGTCGGCCAGAAGGTCCTCGATGTCCTCGATCCCGACCGAAAGGCGCACAAGACCCGGCGTGATTCCCAGCCGCGCCTTCTGGTCGTCGGGCAGCCGCTGGTGAGTGGTCGTGGCGGGATGGGTGACGATCGACTTCGCATCGCCGAGATTGTTGGAGATCATCACGATCCCCAGCGCGTTCAGGAAGCGGAAAGCCCCCGCCTGCCCGTCCTTCACCTCGAGCGAGATGACCGTCCCGCCGGCGCCCATCTGATCCATGGCGATGTCGTGCTGCGGGTGGCCGGGAAGGCCCGGATAGATAACTCTCGACAGATTGCCGTGGCCGTCGAGGCTTTCGGCGATTGCCAGCGCATTGGCCGCCTGCTGCCGGACGCGAAGGTCCAGCGTCTCCATCCCCTTCAGCATTACCCAGGCGTTGAACGGGCTCATCGCACCGCCCGTATGCTTCAGGTAGGGTTCCAAAACCTTGCGAATGTAGTCGCGCGTGCCGCAGACCACGCCGCCCAGACAGCGGCCCGACCCGTCGATGTGCTTCGTCGCCGAATAGACGACGACGTCGGCACCAAGTTCCACCGCCTTCGAAAAGGTGGGCGTGGCGAAGACGTTGTCGACGATGACGGTCGCGCCCTTTGCATGCGCGATCTCGGCGACCGAGCGCACATCGATGACTTCGAGCGTCGGATTCGACACCGATTCAAGGAATACAGCCTTCGTGCTGTCCCTGACCGCGCCGCGCCACTGGTCCAGATCGGTCCCGTCGACAAGCGTCACCTCGACACCGAAACGGCCAAGGATTTCCAGCACGTAGAGGCAGGACCCGAACAGAGCCCGCGCTGCGACGACATGATCGCCCGCCTTCAGCATGGATGTCAGCGCGGCGTTGACCGCCGCCATGCCCGACGCGGTGGCGAAGGCGTCCTCCGTCCCCTCGATCGCGGCGATGCGTTCCTCGAACATGCGCACGGTCGGGTTGCCGTAGCGGGCATAGATGAACTCGTCTGGGCCGGATTCGATGAACCGCGCCTCCGCCTGTTCGGCGCTGTCGTAGACGAAACCCTGCGTGAGGAAGATTGCCTCGGACATCTCTCCGTACTGGCTGCGGCGAGCGCCTGTATGAACCAGCTTCGTGCGTGTCTTCCAATCCGTCATCACCGTGCCTCCGGCAATAAAAAAACCCCCACCGGACAGGTGGGGGCATTTTGGCCTCCTACCTCTTTAGCGGAATGTTTTACGTGGCCCGCAATCCGGCACAAATCACCACGGCCCTTTCGATACTCCTATGCGCCATGCGGGTCAACCGCGTCGCGCAGCCGTTGCGTTTCCTTCATCCGGCTGTCGTATGTCGACGCTAAACGGAAACCGCAACATCTGGTGGACGGACCGCATGCCGCTTCTAAGAATCAACGCGATCGGATGCCTTTGGACGACACGGGATTTCGGATCAGTCCGGCTTGAAGATGCGCTGGAGTCGCTGCCGCCCGGGGTGCCGGTGCCGATCCTGATACACGGTTTCAGATACGCGCCGGGAACGCCCGGGCGCGATCCCCACGACCTGATCCTGTCCGCTTCCCCGAACGCCCTGCCAAGAGGCGACATCTCATGGCCGCAGCAGCTTGGCGTCTCGGACATCGACGGGAGGTTCGCGATCTCGTTCGGCTGGCAGGCGGGTGGCAGCTTCTGGCAAGCGCGGGCCGAGGCTGCCCGCGCCGGGCTCGCCCTCGCCGCGCTGATCACGCGCATACGCGCCTTGTCACCCGGCAGGCGCGTGACGGTTCTCGCCCACAGCCTCGGCGCTCGTGTTGCCATGTCGGCGCTGCCTGCGACCAGTGCGGGGGACCTTTCGCGTATCGTGATGCTCTACCCGGCGCTTCTGAGAACCGAAATTGAGGCGGCACTCGCGACCGAAGCTGGGCGCATTTGCGAGATGATCAACGTCACGAGCCGCGAGAACCGGATTTTCGACCTGATCGTCGCGCTGCTGGCCTCCGGCGGTCTCCGGCGACCTACCGGACGAGGCCTGGGGGACGACGTTCCAGGCTGGGTCGACCTGCCTCTCGACTGCCGCCGGACTCTCGACCATCTCGGTCGGATCGGCTTTCCGATTGCTGCTCGAAGTCGGCCCGTGTGCCACTGGTCGTCTTATCTGCGCCCCGGCCTCTTCCCGCTTTACCGCGCACTGATCGCCGAGCCGACGCTGCTGCCGCTCGATCGGATTCTGCCGCCCCAACTGGCGTCCACGACGCGCGGCGCACGGCATTGGGACAGACCTTGCGGCGACGGGGAATTTGCGGTGAACTGACGCCCGACCCAAACACAATCGGTGCCATGTCCCGCGCTTTCCTCATCCTGCTCGCCCTGCCCCTCTCCGCTTGCGTCACGGCCCCCGCGCCCGAACCGGCCGGCAGCGTGACGATCAATAGTCAAACCTATCCGCTCGAAGCGCTTTCCGACGGAACATGGCGGGTACGGATCGACGGCAAGCCCGTCGTTTGCGCGCATCCCACGGTCGAAGCCTGCACCTGGTCGGCGCGCCACCACCTGACCGCGCAGGAACTTCTCGACGATCTCGGCTGATCGCGGGCCCTTTTCCTTCATCGATTCCGGGGAAGGCGCTCAAGGACGGACTTGAGTTGACGCAACGAGGCGGCGCGACCAGCGCGAGTGACGGCGCCCGTCGGGGCCGTCCGCTCGCCGAATAACCGGGCAAACTACCGCTCCGCAGGGTGGCGGGACGCCTGTTCAGGCGACAAGACCCGTCGAATGATTGACGATTCGTATGCGCTTCTGACTATACTCGGCGCATAGATTAGCTCATTCACCCGACAGCCATCGAGGTGGCACCGGTCATGACTTTTGTTTCTGCCGCGGGTTTTGCGGCAAATTTCATTCTGCCGGGGTCATGGTTGGCCTTTTCGCTTTTGCTCGCGCGGTTCGACGGTTGGACCCGGCTTCTTTTCGCAGTCATTCTTTCCATCCCGGTGGCCAGCGCCGAGTATGAACTGCTGCGCGCTGCCGGGATTGCATCCGACACCGCTGTGGCGCTTCTGCCGCTTCTCAACCTGCCGGTTCTGGTGCTGATATGGCGGGCGCGGCAGGGGTTTTCGCGCCCTGCCCCAGCTGCGATTTTCAGAACCATCGCCGCGATCGCCCTTCCCGTACTCTTTCTCGCCATCGTATTCGCAACTCACGAGGAAAAGACGTTCTGGGGACATATCTGGCTTCATACCGATCTGATCTATGCGTTGCGTGAAAACGCCTTCGCGCCAGAGGAACGTCAGCTAGCCGGTCTGGCCGCAACCTATCCATGGTTCGGCCATCTGTTCCTGCTCATCCAGTCGACGGCGCTCGGCCAGTCGCCACTGCAAGCCTTCACGGCCATTAACCTCGTTCTGGCGGCAGCTTTTGGCGGCTTCGCGGTCGCAACGGTCCGGGCTGTGGGTGTCGGCGCGATCGGGCAGTTTGCCGCACCGTTCCTGTTCTCCTTCGCGCTCAACCCGGTGGGAGTGATTGCCGCCAAAGCGGCGGCCACTTTAGGCCGAAGCTATGAAAGATGGGCCTATCTCGCGGGCGATCCGCGTTACGACTTCATGCTCATCAAGCACTTAAGGCTGAACCTCAACCAGATTGGCATCACGCTGCTTGCAGGCCTGCTTTTCCTGATCGTCCACTCATCCCGGCCCGGCCGCGAGGGGCGCCGCGATGCCGCACTGCTCGCCCTGATGGTGCTCTTCGTGACGCTTCTTTACCCGCTCTACATGCCGGTGGCGGTCGTGTTCGTCATGGCGCGTGTGGGCAGCGACCTGCTGATGCGGACGATCGCGCCGACCTCGGCCGCTTTCACCGGTGGCCTTGCCCTGCTTTTCGCGGGTGTCGGTGCCTGGTGCGTTCTTCTGCCGCTGGGACCTCGAGTTGCCGAGGTCGGCATTGGACCGGCGGGCCCGGGATATATCTGGCGCCATGCCGTCATGCTGGCCTTCGCCTGCTCTCTGCCTGCGATTGCCGCGACGTGGGCTCTGACGCGTCACAGGGACTGGCGCGACAGCGACGTGACCCTTCTTCTCGCCGCCGTCGGTTGTGGGCTGCTCGCGATTTTCACCCACATTCCGAACAAGGAGAACGAGTACAAGTTCGTCTTGCCCGCAGGCCTCGCACTGATGCCCTTCCTGGTTATTGCGGTCGATGCGGCCTTCGGGATCCGGCGGCGCGGTGCGGCTGTCGCGGCGACCGCGGTGCTGGCGGCGCTTTGCCTGTTCGCTGCAATCGACTCGGTCATGCGTCGAGGGATGGGGGACCGAGACGTGCCAGCGCTACGCTTTGCTGGCCTCTTTCAGTCCGTCGAACCTTCCGATCCGGCGGCCGCCGCAATCGACTCCATTAGGAACGACACGCCCCCGGACGCCATTCTGCTGGCCGACGACACACGGCTGGCAATGTCCGTCCTGACGCTACGGGCGCAATACGTCCCCTATGACCCGGACCGGGTTCATTCGGGCATGGGCTTTCGCAACGATTTTCTGCTGAAGAATGTGAAAGGCTACGATCCGGAGATCGTAGAGTCGCGCCGGGCCGAACTGAACGCCCTGTTCGACGGCCCCGATGACGCAAGCCGGGCCGCAGCACTTCGGGGGATCGGATCGCTTGGGCGGCCGCTCGTTTTGCTGGTGGCGTCGGGCCGCCACGAAGCACTGGGGCCATGGCTTCTGAAAAGCGAGAGGGGGCAAGAAATTCATCGGGATTCCGGCTACTCAGTCTGGCTCGTTCCTCGGGCGGAGTGAAGATCGGTCGACCGGTTGCCAGCGTCTCCGCCAGATCGACATTCAAAACCGCCCGTTACATGCTGAAAGACAACGGTTTATACGCGAGCGCGTCCAATCCGGACCCCGAAGCGCGCGGTTTGCCTGACAGCGCCCGCAGGTTCGGGCGAGCAGAAAGCGCAGGAAGTTCTTTTCTGCCACCGCGTTGTGGGCGCGACCCTGCGTCGCCCTTCTTTTTGTTGTGTTTTCTGCTGCGCGGCTTAATCTCGCTGCAATGCCAAAAAAGAACGACCGGGGAGTATGGCCAATGGCCGAGGGTGCTAAGCCGCTGCTGATCAAGCGATACGCCAGCCGGCGACTCTACAACACCGAGACGAGCGACTACGTCACGCTTGAGGATATCGCCACGTTCATCCGCGACGGACGCGAAGTTCAGATCGTGGATCTGAAGTCGGGCGACGACCTGACGCGGCAATACCTTCTTCAGATCATCGCCGAGCATGAAAGCCGCGGCGAAAGCGTGCTGCCGATCGACGTCCTGACCGATCTGGTGCGCAGCTACACCACGAACGCACAAAGCGTCGTGCCGCAATTCCTGGCCGCGAGCTTTGAGATGCTGCGCGAAGGCCAATCGAAGATGATGGAAAACCTCACGACCTTTCCGAACCCGATGGCGTCCATGCCCGGGTTCGAGGCGCTTCAGCATCAGCAGCAGGCGTTCCTGAAGTCGATCATGTCGGGTTTTCCCGGCTCATCCGGGCCCGCGCCGGAAGAGGACGACTCAACCGATGAAAAGCCCCGCGCAAAGACCAAGGGCAAGGATGAGGACGACCTGGAATCGATCAAGAAGCAGCTTGGCGAACTGCAGAAGAAACTCTCGAAGCTCTGATCGGGGTTAGGGCGCCTCAGGCGCCCTTCACCTCTTCGGCCGCGTCCAGAAGGGCGTCGGCGATCACGTCCAGTTCTGCCCGAGTCAGGCGCGCCGGCAGACGCAGATCGCAGGCGCGCATCAGCATTTCGCGCGTCTTTGGCAGATCGGGCACATCGCGAAGGAACTGCCAGTTCCAGAAGGCCCGGGCGTTATCCTTCGACAATCCGAACACCTGTACCGAAACGCCCCGCCGCGCGGCCGCGTCCTGAAATTCACGCGCCTCGTCATCCTCGTCGAAACCAACGAGGTTGAATTGCAGCGAATCCGGCGCGCGCGTTTCCTGCGGAAGCGCCGGGGGCACATCCATCCACATGCTCGCGGACAAGCGCCCTGCAACGTAGTCGTGGTTGGACCGTCCGGCCGTGACACGACCATCGATCATCGGGATTTGAGGGCGGATCACCGCAGCGGAAAGGTTCTGCATCCGCATGTTGTAAAGCGGCAGCTTGTTCTGCCAGTGATGAAAGCTGTTCTGCAGCCCCGGATGCTTCTTCCAGTTATGCTCGTAAGCGCCCGACATTATGACCGCGCGCGCGGCGATCTCGGGGTCGTCGGTGACGAACATGCCCCCCTCGCCCGCGTTCACGAGTTTGTAGGACTGGAACGAGAAGCAGCCGATCTTGCCGAGCGTGCCTATCTTGCGGCCGTTCCAGACGGTTCCGAGCGAATGCGCGGCATCCTCGACCACGGGCAGGCCACGCGCCTCTGCCTCCGCCATGATCGCGTCCATGTCTGATGTGTGACCGCGCATGTGGCTGATGAGGATGGCATCGGCACCGTCAAGCTTGGCGCGGAAGTCGTCAAGGTCGATGCGGAAGTTGCTTCCCACCTCGACCAGCACCGGCACGCAGTCCGCATGAACGACCGCCGAGGGCACGGCCGCGAAGGTGAAGGCGGGGATCAGGACGCGCGCGTCACGCGGCAGATCAAGTGCCTTCAACGCGAGGAACAGCGCGGCGGAGCAGGACGACACGGCCAGCGCATACCGCGCGCCGATATGTTCGGCGAATTCCTTTTCGAGAAGCGCCACCGGCGCGTCCGAAGGTGCTGTGTAGCGGAAAAGGTCGCCCGAGGCGAGCAACCGTTCGATTTCTGCCTTCGCGGCTTCGGGGATCGGTTCTGCTTGATAGGTGTCAGGGGTTTTTGCGGAAGAAGGTGCCAGGGTGTCGAGGGACATGTTTCACCATTTTGAAATCCCGGATTTCAGATTTCCTTACCCCATGGTCACCAAAAACACCACCTGCCAAAGGGCACGTGACGCGAAAAACCGCCGAAGAAGTCCGCTTAGACGTTGAGCAGCAGATGCTCGCGTTCCCAAGGGCTGATGACCTGCAGGAACTCCTTGTACTCGTTCCGCTTCACCGCCTCGTAAAGGTCGCAGAACTCCTCCCCCAGGGCCGCGCGCACCGGTGCGCTTTCCGAAAAGAGATCGAGCGCGTCGCCGAGATTCGTCGGTATCTCGTCGGCGTTGATATAGGCGTTCCCCTTGATCTCGGGCCGCGGCATCTTCTTTTCCATCAGCCCCAGATAGCCGCAGACCATGGTGGCCACGATCCCGAGATACGGGTTGCAGTCCATCCCCGGCAGCCGGTTCTCCAACCGCCGCGCCTCGGGTTCCGAAATCGGCACCCGCAGACCGGTGGTGCGGTTGTCCCGCCCCCATTCAAGATTGATGGGTGCGGCAAAGTCCGGCACGTAGCGGCGGTAGGAGTTCACGTAGGGCGCCAAAAGGGCGACAACGGCGGGCAGGTAGTGCTGCATGCCCGCGATGAAATGCATGAATTCCTCTGTCTCCGCGCCATTCGCATCAGAGAAGAGGTTGCTGCCCGTCTTCAGGTCCACGACCGACTGGTGGATGTGCATCGCACTTCCCGGTTCGCCCTCAATCGGCTTGGCCATAAAGGTGGCGAAGCAGTCGTGACGCAGCGCGGCTTCGCGGATAAGGCGCTTGAAGAAGAAGACCTCGTCGGCCAGCACGATCGGATCGCCGTGGCTGAGGTTCAGCTCCACCTGCCCCGCGCCGCCTTCCTGCACGATGCCGTCGATTTCGAGGCCCTGCGCCTCGGCGAAGTCGTAAATGTCATCAATGACCTTGCCGTATTCATCGATGGCCGACATCGAGTAGGCCTGATTGGCCATCACCCGGCGCCCCGACCGTCCAATCGGCGGAATGACCGGCTGGTTGGGGTCGATGTTGCGGGCGACGATGTAGAACTCCATCTCGGGCGCGACGATCGGCTTCCAGCCCTGTTCCTTGTAAAGCCCGACCACCCGCTTCAGCACGTTTCGCGGCGCGAGCGGGACCGGATCGCCCTTCTGGTCCAACACGTCGTGGATGACTTGCAGGGTCCAGTCCGCCGTCCACGGCACCGCTTTTGCGGTCGAGAAATCGGGAACGAGCACCATGTCCGGTTCGGTGAACTCGTCGCCTGCGGGCATTTCTGCGTAATCACCCGTGATCGTCTGGGCAAAGATCGAGTTCGGCAGGTGGAAGAACTTCTGCTTGGCGAATTTGAAGGCCGGCATCGCCTTGCCCTTGGCCACCCCCGCGAGGTCGGAGACGAGGCATTCGACTTCGTCAAGGCGCCGGTCCGCGATGTAGTCCTGGGCGGCTTCGGGTAGCTTCTGGGTCCAGTCGGACATGAATCACACTGTTGTCAGTTGCGGTGCTTATCGAAGAATTCCGCGATCCGGTCGGCGATCGCGGCAGAAGAATTCGGACGGCCGAGCTTCGCGCTCGCGCTTGCCATGACGTCGTCGGGAACGAGGCCCTTGCCGCGCGTGCGGATCAGGCCGTCGATGAAGGCGTCCTCGAATTCCGGATGGGCCTGCACGGTGAAGGCGCGGTCACCATAAACGAGGGCGGCGTTCTCGCAGAAATGGTTCCGGGCGACGACCTCGGCCCCTTCCGGAAGCTTGGTCACCTGATCGCGGTGCCAGGCGTTCATCGTGAGCGTCTCGCCGCCGAAATCATACTCGGTCGGCCCGACGGACCAGCCGTCCTTGAAACGCTCGACCTTGCCGCCAAGCGCCTGGGCAATGATCTGGTGCCCGAAGCAGATCCCGACAAGCGGCACTTCTTCGGCATATGCCTTGCGGACGAAATCCTCGAGCGGCGCGATGAATGGATGATCCTCGTAGGCGCCGTGACGCGACCCGGTGATAAGCCAGCCGTCGCATTCGCGCACGCTTTCGGGAAATTCCATCCCCTCGACATGGTAGGTGCGGAACTCGAACCCGCGACCCGCCAGAAGCCGCGTGAACATGTCGGGATAGTCACCCATCTCCTCCCGAAGGATGTCGGGCGATTGCCCGGTTTGGAGGATGCCGATTTTCATGAACGTGCCCGTATTCAGTTTCTTAGAACGTAGCGCTCCGACGCCCCTTTCGACAAGCGGCTGCGGTCAGACCGTGTCGAGATAAATCTCGGTCTTCTCCTCGGGCGACAAGTCTTCCATGTAGCGCATCTCCTGGCGCTTGGTCATCACGAGGTTGCGGATCAGCCCCTCGGGGAAGATGCGCCGGATCGTCTCGCTTTTCTCGAACGTATCGATCGCTTCGCGCCAGTTGTCCGGCAGCATCGGCAGGTCGAGCGCGTAGGCGTTCCCCGTGATCGGTGGCGGTGGCGTCATCTTGTCCTCGATACCGATCAGCGCCGCGCCGAGAATGCCGGCCAGCATGAGATACGGGTTCACGTCACCACCCGCGACGCGGTGTTCGACCCGGCGTGCGTTCGGGTCGCCCGACGGGATGCGGATCGCGGCGGTACGGTTTTCATAGGCCCAGCAGACGCAGTTCGGCGCATGCGCCTCGGGCACCAACCGGTCGTAGCTGTTGGCATGGGGCGCGAAGAGAAGCGTGGAATCCTGCATCGCTGCAACACAGCCCGCGACCGCGTGCATCAGCAGTTCGGAGCCTTCGGGCCCGTCATTCGAAAAGATGTTTCTACCCTCTTCGTCGAGGACCGAGAAATGGGTATGCAACCCGTTGCCGGAATATTCGGGGTAAGGCTTTGCCATGAAGCTTGCCGCGAAGCCGTGGCGACGGGCGAGCCCCTTGAGAAGCATCTTGAACAACCATGCGTCGTCGGCGGCGCGGAGCGCGTCGTCGGAGTGCATCAGGTTGATTTCGAACTGCCCGAGCCCCGCTTCCGAAATCGCGGTATCGGCGGGAATGTCCATCGCCTCGCACGCGTCATAGAGATCGGTGAAGAACGTGTCGAAAGCGTCGAGCGCGCGGATCGACATGATCTCGGCCGCCTTGCGGCGCTTGTTGGACCGCGGGCTGGTCGGGACCTGCAGCGTCTTGCCGCTGTCGTCGATCAGGAAGAACTCAAGCTCCATCGCGCAGACCGGCGTCAGGCCCAGCGCCTTGTAGCGGGCCACGACGCGGGCGAGTGCGTGACGCGGGTCGCCCTCATAAGGTTTGCCGTTCTCTCGGAACATCCAGATGGGCATAAGCGCCGTCGCCGAGTCGAGCCACGGCATCGGCATGAACCCACGCTCGGTCGGTTTAAGGATGCCGTCCTGATCGCCGCTTTCGAAGACAAGCGGACTGTCTTCGATATCCTCGCCCCAGATATCAAGGTTCAGCACAGACAAGGGAAAGCGTGTGCCGTTTTCCACGACCTTGTCGGCAAAGCGCACAGGCACGCGCTTGCCGCGCGCCTGGCCGTTGAGATCGGCGGCAGCCACACGAATCGTGCGCACCTCGGGGTGTTTTCTTAGCCAGTTCTTCATCGTCGCACCTGGATATCCGGGGCCGCGATCCGAAGCCGCCAAAGGCCCGGACCATAAGGTCCGTCCGGCAGCATCGGCCCATGCCCTTGGGCCTTAGCTGTTTATGATCAAATCCGCCCGCAGCGGGACCCCGACCGACCAAGCATCGATAGTTAGGTCAAAGAGCGTAGAGTCACAATTTGATCAAAAAATGAATACTACCGGATGATCTGCGGACGCAAGCGAATTCTGCTGCGGCTGGCCTGCGGCAGATGCCGGTTGAGCCTTTTGTTCGCCATTCCGAAAACCCAGATGATCACCAGCGTGAGCAGGATGAAATAGCTCGCGACGACCGGGTAGGCGATAAAGGGATTGAAGGTTTTCGCAGAGAAATAGGTCGCGTAGTAAAGCGCATCCCCCTTCTGCTGAAACGCCGGAAAGCCGGAGAAGTAGACCAGCGTCGTGGCATGGAAGAGGAAGATCGCCTCGTTCGTGTAGGCAGGCCAAGCCAGGCGCATCATGGTGGGCCAGATCACCCGGCGGAATCGTGACCAGCCAGACATGCCATAGGCGTCCGCGGCTTCGATATCGCCCTTCGGCACAGAGCGCAGCGCGCCGTAGAAGATCTCGCCCGAATAGGCCGCCGTGTTGAGGAACAGCACGATCAGCGCGCCCGCCCAGGCCTTCGACAGCCACGACGTCGCCACGGTGATTGTCGTGAAGCCAAGCGGAATATCGATGCCCGCGCGCGGCAGCAGTACGAACGCTTCATAAGCGAGGAAAAACTGGATGAAGAGCGGCGATCCCCGGAAGATGAAGATGAACCACTCGGCCGGTTTGCGGTACCACGGGTTCGCGCTGGCCTTCGCCACGGCAAGCGCATTGGCGAAAACAAAGCCGAGGCCTAGTGCGAAGATGCCGAAGTAGATGTTCCAGAGCAGCCCGGACCCGATCAGGACGAAATGATCGCACAGCGTGAAATCCGACCGCGGCAGAAGCCGCTCGCCCAGCCCGATGGAGCGCAACGCATAGCCTGTGAAGGTCTCCCAGCAGCTCATTGCGCGGCCTTTCGCTGCATCTCACCCGCGAGTGTCGCCTGTCCGTGACTGAGACGCGCGGTGAGCCGGCCGAGCACGCTTTCGGACAGCCGAGTCATGGTGAGGTAGCAGACCAGCAGCGCGACGAAGTACCAGACCCGCCAGTCGGGATGCGGATAGTCGTATTGTGAGGTCTTGGACCCGCCAAGCTCGCGCGCCCAGTAGACGATATCCTCGACGCCCAGAAGGAACAGAAGCGGCGTCGCCTTGATGAGGATCATCCACAGGTTCGACAGCCCCGGCAGCGCGTAGATCCACATCTGCGGAACGAGAACGCGCCAGAAGGTCTGCCTTTGGCTCATGCCGTAGGCCTCTGCCGTCTCCATCTGCGCGCGCGGCACCGCCTGCATTGCGCCGTAGATCACGTTCGCCGCGAACGCTCCGAAGACGATCGAAAAGGCGAGAACGGCGAGGGAAAAGCCATAGGCCTCGTGCACCCATTGCGGGCTTGCCGAAAGGGGCAGCTTGGCCTCGGTGCAGACCACGAAGTCGTTGCCCTGCCAGACCGGCTTGTCCCAGTCGGGGCACTTCACCTTGTGGCGCATCCATTCGAATGCCTGATCGAGCGCGATGGGCACGAACAGGAAGAAGATGATGTCGGGCACGCCGCGCACCATCGCTGTGTAGGTCTTGCCCAGCCATCTGAGCGGCAGGAAGTTTGACCGCGCCGCCATCGCGCCGCCGAACCCGAAGGCAAGCGCGGCGGGCGCCGTGATCGCCATCAGCAACAGAACCACGCCGAACGACGAATAGAACAGCATGTGCTTGCCTGTTGTCAGGTAGCACAGGAGCCAAGACAGGCCCTCGATCGACTTGGGGTCGGCGCAGAAGGAAAACATCAGGGTGTAAAGCGGGCGGGGCCCTGCGGCCCCGCCCTTATGTCATCAGTAGATGGTGGCTTCGTCGCCGAACCACTTCTGGATCAAGGGATTCAGCGTGCCATCATCCTTCATCGACTGGATCGCCGCATCGAACTTGTCGCGAAGTTCGTTGTCGCTCTCGCGAACGCCCATGCCCACGCCGCCGCCGAGTTGCACGTCGTCGCCGACGAAGATCAGCTCACCGTTCGATTCCGCGACGATCGGAACGAGGAAGTCCTTGTCGGCGAAGACCGCGTCGGCCTCGCCGTTGCGGACAGCCGCGATCGTCTCGTCCGGCGTCGGGTATTCCAGAAGGGTCGCGCCGGATTCAGCGACGTGCCCGGCCTGGATCGTCGCGGTCTGCGCGGCGATCACGCCGGCCGACAGGTCCGCATCCTCGGACAGCGCCACGTAAGCCGAAGCCGCCGGCGGGATATAGTTCTGGGTAAAGTCGATCACCTCGTCGCGTTCGTCGGTGATCGACATGCCCGCGATGATGGTATCGTAGTTGCCCGAGACGAGGTTCGGGATGATCGAATCCCACTCGTTCGTCACCCATTCGCAGGTCAGTTCGGCGCGCTTGCAAAGCTCGTCGCCCAGTTCCCGCTCGAACCCGTCCACTTCGCCATTGTCGTTGATGAAGTTGTACGGAGGGTAAGCGCCCTCAGTTCCCATGCGGACAGTCTGCGCAGCGGCGAGTCCGGCGCTCAGCGCCAACGCGGCGGCGGAAAGGATCACATACTTCATATCATTACTCCCGGTTGTCTTTGAGCAGCTTGGATTTTCAAGCCGCAACAGTCGCGCTCAGAAACTGTTGCAGGCGTTCGGTTTTCGGCTGTCCGAACAATCGATCGGGGGGGCCTTCCTCCTCGATCTTGCCCAGATGCAGAAAGATAACATGGTCCGACACATCGGCCGCGAGCCGCATGTCGTGCGTCACGAGAAGCATCGTGCGCCCTTCGTCGGCAAGCGCCTTGATGACCTTGACGACCTCCTGTTCAAGCTCGGGGTCGAGCGCAGAGGTCGGTTCGTCGAAGAGAAGCGCACGGGGTTCCATGCAAAGCGCGCGCGCGATCGCGGCGCGCTGCTGCTGGCCGCCGGAAAGCTGGGCGGGATAGGCATCGCACTTGTCGCCGATGCCAACCTTGTCGAGATACTTTCGCGCCGATGCCTCAACCTCGTCCCGGTCGCGGCGCAGGACCGTCAGCGGCGCCTCCATGACGTTCTGCAGGATCGTCATGTGGGACCAAAGGTTGAACTGCTGGAACACCATCGACAGGTTCGTCCGGATCCGGATCACCTGTGCGCGGTCCGACGGATGCCTGGCGATGCCCTCGCCCTTCCAGTGAACGCTTTCGCCCTCGAAGATGACGTCGCCCTGCTGGCTGTCCTCAAGCAGATTGCAGCACCGCAGGATCGTGGACTTGCCCGAACCCGAAGACCCGATCAACGAGATCACCTCGCCGCGATGCGCAGCAAGCGACACCCCTTTGATAACCTCGAGCTGGCCATATGCCTTGTGCAGGTCACGGATTTCTATGACCGGTATTTCGTTATCTGACACGTAGTTTTCTCCCCGCGGGCCAGAGTAGGGCGGATATTTTGCCGGTTTACAATGCACTTTTTGACCGGATTGGCGCGAAAAAAACGGCGATCCGCTCAATTGACCGGCACATCTTGCGAGGGTGGCGCGGGAGTAGGCACAGCGAGATACGCCTCCGCCGGGATCGAAACGAGACCGCGCATCCCGGTTGCCGCAAGGTCAGCTGCATCCGAGGCCTGGATGGCCGCCTCGGCAGCACGGGCGATGGCCCTGGCATCCCGCGACGTCGCGGTGACGAATGGCAGGCCAGGCGTCGGTTCTGTGTGATCGATCACTCGGAGCTTCGCCGCAAGATCGGGCAGGTACCGCGTGATCAGCCGCCACGTGACCGCGTCGATGGCCGCGATATCGGCGCGGTTCTCGGCCACGGCGCGCGCACTGTCGCGATGGGCGCCGGTGTGTCGGGTGTGGGAAAACTTGACGCCCATCGGGGCGACATGGTTCTGCGCCGCCGCCCAGCCCGACTGGCTGTCCTGCCCGTTGAACGCCAGCGTCCGGTCGATGAAATCGATCACCTCGCCCGGTTCGTCCGTCCGGGTCACGAATACCGAATAGTAGTAACCCGCAGGCGCATCGGGCAGTCCGTAGTCAGGCGTCGCCACAAGCTGGACCTGGCCATGAAGCCGCGTCCGGTAGGGCATTCCGCAGGTCTGGGCCAGAACGAGCGCGGGGCTTTCCCAGATCTCCCAGAGGCTGCCATTCCGGGTCAACGCCTCGGGCGCGTCGATGCCTTCGTCAGCGAGGGCCTTGCGCATGCGCGTCCACAGCCGGTCGGTTTCAGCCGCGTTCTGCGGCCAGTCATACATCGCGAGGCTGGCGATCATTTCTTGTTGTTCTCGATGGTTTGGCGGGCGATGGCACGGTCCCGGTCGCTTATGCCCAGCAAATCTGCCGTGACACGGATCATCGCGTCTTCGCGCGGATCGCGGTCGTCGTCGGACAGGGCAACCGACCACATCGCCTCCATCAGGCTCATCCGGTCCTCGTGCGGGACGGCGTCCTTCAGCGCACGGGTGAAGCGGACCGTGTCGGGCGCTTCAGCCTCGAGGACTTCCGCGTCGCCGCGGATCTTCGCCGCCTCGAAGGACGACAGTCCGTAGCGCTTTTCCAGCACGCGGTCGATGCGTGTGCGCTCGGGGTCGGTGTAGTGCTCGTCGGCTCTTGCCAGGCGCACCAGCAGCGCCGCAAGGGCGACGCGCGCATCCGGATCGGGAAGGCGCTCGGGTTCTTGCGCCATGAGGGAGGAAAGAAGTCGGCCAAACATGAGGGCGATATAGGCGCATTCGGCGCCGGGTGCAAAGCGTCAGTGGCATCGATCGGGCAGATACCAGACAGAAACCGCATCTACCCAACCGGCCGTCGCCCCTAGACGTCGTTCAGGCGCGTTTCAGGCGTCGCGGCGCATCACGAAGAACAGCGCGAGAAGTACTCCGAACGCAGCGAATCCCACGCCCGCCTGAAGGGTTCCGAACTCTTCGGTCGCCCAGTTCATCACGGACGCGACCGAGCGCGTCTTCGACGATCCATTGTCTCCGGCAGGGACCTTGTCGGTCAGAATCGCGAATGACGCCCAGCCGAACAGGGCGAGCGAACAGCAAGCCTGCATATACTTCATGAGCCTATCTCCGGCGGTTTCCGTTAAGGAAACATCGCCATCAAAAGAGGCGTCAGTTGGACGATTCCGTGGACGCTCTGAGCCCACCGGCCTGCATCAATACTTGCTGGGGACATAGAGTTCAGGCGGCAGAACGGCGCGTTCGTAATCGGGATTGAATACCCGGTCGGGCAGCGAGATGTCTTCGTGCGGAATCTCGGTATAGGGGAAGAGGCTCAGCAGGTGGTCGATGCAGTTCAATCGAGCCCGCTTCTTGTCGTTGCCCTCGACAATGTACCACGGCGCCTCGGGGATGTTGGTGCGGTGAAACATCTCTTCCTTGGCCTTGGTATAATCCTCCCAACGGACCCGGCTTTGCAGGTCCATGGGCGACAGCTTCCACTGCTTCAAGGGATCGTGGATACGCATGAGGAACCGCATCTGCTGTTCCTCGTCGGTGATCGAGAACCAGTATTTCACAAGCCTAATGCCTGAACGGACGAGCATGCGTTCGAATTCCGGTACGTCATCGAAGAACTGCTCGACCTGGTCTTCGGTAGCGAAGCCCATGACCCGCTCGACGCCCGCGCGGTTGTACCATGACCGGTCGAACAGCACGATTTCTCCGCCTGCTGGCAGATGCGGGACGTAGCGCTGAAAATACCATTGGCTCTTTTCGCGGTCAGACGGCGCGGGCAGCGCTACGACGCGCACAACACGCGGGTTAAGCCGTTGGGTGATCCGCTTGATCACACCACCCTTGCCCGCCGAGTCGCGCCCCTCGAAAACGACGACCACCTTTTCCTTGGTGTGCTGCACCCAGTCCTGAAGCTTGATCAGCTCGGCCTGAATCCGGATCAGCGCGTTGAAATAACTGTGCCGATCAATCGCCTCGGGATGGTGCGTGCGATAGATCTTCTTGATCTCCATCGACAGCACGGCGTCTTCGAGTTCAAGCTCGTAATCCTCGTCCAGAGTGTCGGCCAGTTCGGCCTCAAGCCAGTCGAAGGAGGTCTGGTCGTCGGGGGTGCTCATTCAGGGCTCCATGGGGCCGGGCTTAAATCCGTCGCAGGTTTGAAGCATGTGTGGATGACGGCCTCGTGACAAGGGAAAGCGTGCCCTGCCCTGTTGCACCAACCGATGAATGCCGAGTGAGCATCTCGGCCCTCCGCGTCGGCCTATGCCAGCTGCATTTGGCGCACGCGGCGCAGCAGGAAGAGGTCGAGCAGAAGAAGCCCGGCGATCATCATAAGACCACTTTCGCCGCCGATGTATTCTTCGACGACGGCGGACTTTGTCTGCGACAAGTTAACCGTAAGACTCCAGAACATGTTCACAGCGGCATGGGCGAGTGCGACTGGCCAGATGCTGCCACTCCAAACCCGCAAGTACCCGTAGAACACACCCGCGAGAGTGAGCGTCACGAGGAACAGGGGCACGACCAGAAAGCGGTTTCCATCGGGATGATAAAGGTCGGTCAGCAGGATCAGCGGCAGGTGCCACACGCCGTGCAGGAAGCCGACGATCAGCATCGCCCGGACCGCCCCGCTGGGCAGAAGTCTGGGCAGCATGTAGCCACGCCATCCGATCTCTTCACTGAAGGCCAGAACGAGGGTGATCACGAAACCGATTGCCGAACTCACGATGATGCGGGGGATCGACCCGGACAGGTCGGATTTCATCGCGGTCGCCCCCAGTGCGATCAGGACGATGAAGCTGGCGGCAAAGATCAGCGCGGGCGCGCCCAAAGCCAAACCCATGCCGCGGCGGCCCGGCCAAACGATCCCGAGGTCTTTGGCGAACGCTTTTCGCGCGCCGGGAGGGACGGTGACGACCATCATCGCCAAGACCGCGACGGCGGGCGTGAACATGGTCAGCGCCAGCGCGCCCTCCCCCATAGGCTGGGCAAAGACACTGACGCTGACTGCCAGCGCCAAGGCGATGGCGTAGAAGATGAATGCTTGGCCGAGGTTTCCTTTCGGCACGGCAGTCGCCCTTCAAAAGCCAAAACCGCTTAAACGAGGGAAATCCGCCAACACGATATCACGAAACGACAGCACCGGTTAAGCGCCTTGTCCAATATCGTCCGTTGCCCGGATTGTGACTGATCAGCCTGCGGCCGCGCCCCCTGCCCCGGCTTCACCCCGGGCGCAGTCGCAAGGGCGCTTGCAGCTTCGGGGCGTCCGCCGCGACGAACGCCGCGCTTACACCAGCCGCTCAACTTCTTTCGCTGCCCGCACGAAATCGGCAAACAGCGGATGCGGCGCGAACGGCTTGGACTTCAGCTCCGGGTGGAACTGAACCCCGATGAACCACGGGTGGTCCTGCCATTCCACGATCTCGGGAAGGCGGCCGTCCGGGCTCATGCCCGAAAAGATCAGCCCGCACTTCTCCAGCTGCTCACGGTACTTAACGTCCACCTCGTAGCGGTGGCGGTGGCGTTCCTCGATCACCGTATCGCCGTAGATTTCGGCAACCCGCGACCCATCCTTGAGATGCGCGGTGTAGGCGCCAAGCCGCATCGTGCCGCCCTTGTCGTCATCGACCTTGCGCGCGACCGTGTGGTTGCCCTGAACCCATTCCTTGAGGTGATAGACCACAGGCTCGAAACGCTTTTCGCCCTTCTCGTGGTCGAACTCCTCCGACCCGGCCTTCGTCAGGCCCGCCTTGTTGCGGGCAGCCTCGATCACCGCCATCTGCATGCCGAGGCAAATGCCGAGATAGGGGATCTGTTTTTCCCGGGCGAACTTCGCCGCCTTGATCTTGCCTTCGGTCCCGCGCTCGCCGAAGCCGCCGGGGACGAGGATGGCGTGGAAGGCCTCGAGATAGGGCGCCGGGTCCTCACGCTCGAAGATCTCGGCGTCGATCCATTCCGACTTCACGCGCACGCGGTTCGCCATACCGCCATGGGTCAGCGCCTCGGCGATCGACTTATAGGCGTCTTCAAGCTGCGTGTACTTGCCGACGATGGCGACGCGGACCTCGCCTTCGGCATGCTCGAGCCGGTCCATCACGTCTTCCCAGCGTTCGAGATTGGGCTTCGGCGCGGGCGAAATTCCGAACGCGTCCAGCACGGCCTGATCGAGACCCACGCGGTGGTAAGCCATCGGCGCTTCGTAGATCGACTTCAGGTCGTATGCCGGGATCACCGCTTCGGGGCGCACGTTACAGAACAGCGCGATCTTGGCGCGTTCCTTTTCCGGAATATCATGCTCGGACCGGCAGACGAGCACGTCGGGCTGGAGGCCGATCGACCGGAGTTCCTTGACCGAGTGCTGCGTGGGCTTCGTCTTGAGTTCGCCAGATGCCGCGAGATACGGCAGAAGCGTAAGGTGCATGAAGATGCACTGACCGCGCGGGCGTTCCTGCGCGAACTGGCGGATCGCCTCGAAGAACGGCAGGCCTTCGATATCGCCGACCGTACCGCCGATTTCGCACAGCATGAAATCGACCTCGTCGTCGCCGATCTCGATGAAGTGCTTGATCTCGTTGGTGACGTGCGGAATCACCTGGATCGTCTTGCCGAGGTAGTCGCCGCGTCGTTCCCTCTCCAGCACGTTCGAATAAATGCGTCCGGACGAGATCGAGTCGGTCTTGCGGGCATGCACCCCGGTGAAGCGTTCGTAATGGCCAAGGTCGAGATCGGTTTCCGCACCGTCGTCGGTCACGAAGACCTCGCCGTGCTCGAACGGCGACATCGTGCCGGGGTCGACGTTCAGATAGGGGTCGAGCTTCCTGAGTCGCACCGAAAAGCCGCGAGCCTGCAAGAGCGCGCCCAAGGCCGCAGAGGCCAGTCCCTTGCCAAGCGAAGAGACCACACCGCCGGTGATGAAAACGTAACGCGCCATGGTCTGGATACCCCCGTGATTTCCTCAACTCGTCTAGGTCAGCGGCGCACCTCCGGTGCGCTACATCACGGGATTCAAGAACTAACAGATTCGCAGCCTGCCCGCAACAGCACCGCAAGGTGTTGTGGCCGCTATCGCAGCCGGGTCAATTCGTTGTGGTCAGATCCTAGTCCGCAGGAGGCGGTGCAACAGGTGCGTCGCCAGTCGTCGGCGGCAGGAGGTCGCCCGCAGGCGCAGCCGGCACAACCGGCTCGGATGCGGGTGCCGTGAGGTCCGTGCCCGGCGCGTCCAGGATCGAAGTCGTCCCGGATTTCTGAGCCGCCACAATGGTCAAAGCCAGAGAGGTCGCCATGAACGCCGCCCCGAGGATCCACGTGAACTTGGTGAGTGCGTTGCCAGCGCCGCGAGCGCTGAACGCCCCGCCACCCGACAGGAGCCCGCCCCCTTCCGACCGTTGGAGTAGCACCACGCCGATCAGGAGAAGGGCGAGGATCAGAAGAACGGTAAGGAGTACGTTTTCCATCGTGGCTTTCTTCGTGTCGCTGACGCGCCTATCTAGGCGCAAGGGGCACGGGCCGCAACCCCTCAGTCGCCGACATCATCCATGTCGGACTGACCCGACAACCGGCGGCGCACATGACTCCAGCTCAGCCCGATCCCGAGGACGACCGAAAGCGCCAGAATGCCGAGCCAGGCGTTAAGGGACGGGTTGTCGAGCCGGAGAAGCCCCCTGTCGACAAGCACCCAGCCAAGCGCCGCCACAACCGCCGCGACAAGCATCATGCCAAAGCCGCCGATCGACCGCAGCGTCGCGCGCATGTAGACAACGTAGCCGATGAACAGGAGAAGCCCGGCAAGCACGACCATGGGCAGCTGTTCGGAAAACCCCGCACGCGCCCAATGGGCGAAGCTCCAGCCCGTAGGGTTGTAGGTGGCCGTGATCAGGCCAAAGGCGGCAAGCCAGCGCATCAGGAAAGTCATCGTCCGAACTCCGTTTGCGGTTGGCTAGCGGGATAGCCGGCCGCTGTCCAGAGCATCGGGCGACAAGGGAACAGGCACGGTTCGCGACGCTTTGCACTCTGTTGCGGGGTACGGGTGCCAAAAAAAGAAAAAGGCGGGCCACGAGGGCCCGCCCAGTTTCGGTCTCACCGACAGGGA
>CBDUOT010000040.1:0-28792 GCA_965368915.1 uncultured Rhodobacterales bacterium
GGACCGACTGACGGATCGCGCGCTTTTCGACCGGCGTTGCGCCGTGCGGAACGCAGACGATGATCTTCGGCTTGGAGAAGGTGGTGCGCTTGTGGACCTTGCGGATGAAGTGCTTGATCATCTCTTCCGCAACATCGAAGTCGGCGATCACGCCTTCGCGCATGGGCCGAATTGCCTCGATCGAACCTGGGGTCCGCCCGAGCATCAGCTTCGCGTCCTCGCCGACGGCGAGCACCTGCTTCTTCCCGTCCTTGACGTGATAGGCCACGACCGAAGGCTCATTCAGGATGATGCCCTTGCCTTTCACGTAGACGAGCGTGTTCGCCGTCCCTAGGTCGATCGCCATATCGGACGAAAAAAGCCCACCCCAGCTTGCCATGTCGTAATCCCGTTACCCAACGAATTCCGGCCCGCGACTCGCTCGTCGCAGGCCGGCTGTTCTTATATGCCCCTAGGCCCAGCGGCGAAAGGGCTATCGCTGAGGGCACGGGCAGCTTTCTGCTGACTTTACAAAATCGAACATTTTGCCGACCCAACCTCTGACTGGGTCGGCAAGATTTTCAAGAAACCGATTTAAGCTCGTCTTCCGGCTTCGTCTTGGCGCGTCGCCAGATGAGATTGTTGAGCGCGCTCACATAGGCTTTCGCGCTCGCCACGACGGTATCGGTGTCCGAAGATTGGCCCGTCACGATCTTTCCGTCTTCTTCCAGACGAACCGAAACAGTGGCCTGCGCATCGGTTCCTTCGGTCACGGCGTGGACCTGGTAGAGTGCGAGCCGAGCGTCGTGCGGGAAGAGTTTCTTGACCGCATTGAAGGTCGCGTCGACCGGGCCGTCGCCCTGCGCCGTTACCTGCCGATCCTCGCCGTCGATGGTGAGGATCAGATCGGCCGATTGCGGCGCCTGGGTGCCACAGATCACGCGGAGGAACTTCACCTGCAGATGGTCCCCGGCCGCTTCGGACGCGCTGTCGGTCATCAGCGCGATCAGGTCGTCGTCATAGACTTCCTTCTTGCGGTCGGCGAGCGCTTTGAACCGGACGAAGACGTCGTTCAGCTGGTTGTCGGCCAGATCGTAGCCCAGGTCCTTCAGCTTGGCGCGCAGCGCCGCACGACCCGAATGTTTGCCCATGACAAGGTTCGTGGCGGCCAGCCCGATATCCTCGGGCCGCATGATCTCGAACGTCTCGGCGTTCTTGAGCATGCCGTCCTGATGGATGCCGCTTTCATGCGCGAAGGCGTTCTTGCCGACGATCGCCTTGTTGAACTGCACCGGGAAGCCCGAGACGGCGGCGACGCGGCGCGAGATGTTCATGATCTTCGTCGTGTCGATACCGGTGCGGTAGGGCAGGATGTCGTTGCGGACCTTAAGGGCCATCACGACTTCTTCAAGCGCGGTGTTGCCCGCGCGTTCGCCCAGCCCGTTGATCGTGCACTCAATCTGGCGCGCGCCGGCCTCGACCGCGGCCAGGCTGTTCGCCGTGGCCATGCCAAGGTCGTTGTGGCAGTGAGTTGCGAAGATGATCTCGTCCGCGCCCGGCACCTTTTCGATCAGCATGCGGATCAGGTCGGCGGATTCGCGCGGCGCGGTGTAGCCGACGGTGTCAGGGATGTTGATCGTCGTGGCGCCCGCCTTGATCGCGATTTCGACGACGCGGCAGAGGTAATCATGCTCCGTCCGCGTCGCGTCCATCGGCGACCACTGCACGTTGTCGCAAAGATTGCGCGCATGGGTGACGGTGTCGTGGATACGCTCGGCCATCTGGTCCATGTCGAGGTTCGGAATGGCGCGATGCAGCGGCGAGGTGCCGATGAAGGTATGGATGCGGGGGCGCCTGGCGTGTTTCACTGCCTCCCAGCAGCGGTCGATATCCTTGAACTGAGCGCGCGCGAGGCCGCAGATCACCGCTTCCTTCGCCTGCTTGGCGATATCGGAGACCGCTTCGAAGTCCCCCTCCGATGCGATCGGGAAGCCCGCCTCGATGATGTCGACGCCCATTTCGTCGAGCATTTCGGCGATTTCGAGCTTTTCGTCATGCGTCATCGTCGCGCCGGGCGACTGTTCGCCGTCACGCAGTGTCGTGTCGAAGATCACCACGCGGTCTTGCTTGGTCTTGTCGGTCATTGTCCTGATCTCGCTTTGTGGTCCTTAGCTTTGCCTGGCGCTGGTCACCTCTGAGCGGTCGCGCCGAATGGCACGCTCAGAGGCGGCTAAGGAGGAGAAGGGCACGGAGCGGCAGGGCGCGCGAAGCACCCGTGGCAGCATGAATATGCAAGATCCGTGTCATGGGACGCGACTATAGGCAGAAATCGGCGGAGGAAAAGTGCTTTTTCAGCCGGGGCCGAATTGATCCGCAAAGCCGCTGGTATCGTAAGTCCTACATGCAGGAACGGATGCGATCACTGGTCATCGGGGCGTCGGGCGGCATCGGCTCGGCCTTGGTTGACGAACTGACGATGCGCGGAGAGGTGGTTGCCCTTTCGCGTTCGGCGGACGGGCTGGACGTGACGGAGGAAGCCTCTGTCGCCGACGCGCTTGGTGGGCTGGAGGGCGCCTTCGACCTGGTCTTCGTGGCGACCGGGGCGCTTGGAACCCCCGAAAAGTCACTACGAGCGCTGGGGAAAGATGAGCTAGCTGCACAGTTCGCCCTGAATGCGGTTGGCCCCGCGCTGGTCCTCAAGCATTCGGTGCGCCTGCTGCCGCGCGACCGTAGGTCGGTCTTTGCCGCGCTGTCCGCGCGTGTCGGGTCCATCGGCGACAACCGGCTAGGGGGCTGGTATTCGTACCGGGCGTCAAAGGCCGCGCTGAACCAACTTTTGCACGGCGCGAGCGTCGAGATTGCGCGCACGCATCCGAAAGCCATTCTGGCGCTTTTGCATCCCGGAACGGTGGCGACACGCTTCACGTCCGATTATCCCGGAAACGGCAAGTCGACGCCCTCAGAGGCCGCGCGCGGCCTGCTCGGCGTGGTCGACGGTCTCGGCCATCCGCAGTCTGGCGGCTTCTTCGACTATGCCGGGGAGAGTATCCCGTGGTGAAGCCTCGGCTTGTTCTGGTGCTTGGCGATCAGCTTTCCGAGGACGTTTCGGCCTTGCGCGAAGCCGATCGTGCCCGTGACGTGATCGTCATGGCCGAAGTCATGGCCGAAGCGACCTACGTGCGCCATCACCCCCAGAAGATCGCGTTCATCTTCGCCGCCATGCGAAGGTTCGCAGCGCATCTGGAGAAGACCGGCTGGCGCGTTGCCTACCGGCGTCTTGACGACGACGACAACCGAGGCTCGATCTCGGGCGAACTACTGGACCGCGCCGAGGAATACGGGGCGTCCGAGGTCATCGCGACCGAGCCCGGCGAATGGCGAGTCGCGTCGGATCTGTCGGACCTGCCGCTTGAAGTTGGGGTGCTGCCTGACGACCGCTTTTTCTGTTCCGGCAAGGACTTCGCCGACTGGGCCAAGGGCCGCAAGGAGTTGCGGATGGAGTGGTTCTATCGCGAGATGCGCCGAAAGACCGGGCTTCTGATGGATGGGGACGAGCCGGCCGGTGGCCGGTGGAACTACGACACCGAGAACCGCAAACCGGCGGAGCCGGACCTTTTCAGCGAAACTCCGCCGGAATTCGCGCCCGATCCGGTCACTGAAGAGGTGCTGGGGCTGGTCTCGGCCCGATTCGGCAACCATTTCGGCACCCTCGCTCCGTTTCGATACGCGACGGACCGCGCCGGGGCGCTGAAAGCGCTGGATCACTTCGTGAAACATCGGCTTGCCCGTTTCGGGACGTATCAGGATGCAATGCTTCGGGACGATCCCTATCTCTCGCATGCGATCCTATCGCCCTATCTCAACGTTGGGCTGCTTTCGCCCCGAGAAGTCTGCGAAGCGGCCGAGCAGGCGTGGAAGGACGGCCATGTTCCGATCAATTCAGCCGAGGGCTTCATCCGCCAGATCCTGGGCTGGCGCGAATTCGTACGCGGGATCTACTTCCTTCAAGGGCCGGATTACGTGTCGCGGAACCATCTGGGTCACAAGCGGAAGCTGCCTGCGCTTTACTGGGGTGAGTCGACACGGATGGCCTGCCTTTCAGCGGCGGTCGGGCAGACGAGGGACCTCGCCTATGCGCATCACATTCAGCGTCTGATGGTGACGGGCAATTTCGCGCTTCTCGCGGGCGTGGATCCGGCGGAGGTTCATCGCTGGTATCTGGAGGTCTATATCGACGCGTTCGAGTGGGTCGAGGCCCCGAACACGATCGGGATGAGCCAGTTCGCCGACGGCGGCCTTGTCGCGTCCAAGCCCTATGTCTCTTCCGGCGCGTACATCGACCGCATGTCGGACTACTGCGCAGGCTGCACCTACAAGGTGAAGGATCGCACGGGGCCTGATGCCTGTCCCTTCAACCTGCTCTACTGGCACTTCATCGACCGGCACCGGGACAGGTTCGAGACGAACCCGCGGATGAAGGTGATCTACCGCAACTGGGACCGGATGGACGCTGCCCACAAGACTCAGGTGCTGGCCGATGCCGAGGCGTTCCTGCAGCGGCTTGACGCAGGCGAGGCGCTCTGAGGGCCAAGTTGGCGCAGCGTCGCCGCTAGTTCGCCGTTTCCCCAGCGGCGGGTTCTGCTTCGCCCGCGGCGGTTTCGCCTTCGGTCGCTGTCGCCTCCTCGGCCGGTGCCGGCTCGGTCAGCGCGCCTTCGGTCCATGTACCGGCGGCGGTTTCACCTGATGCGTAGCGCATGACGCCTTCGCCCTGACGCTTGCCTTCCGAGAAGCTGCCTTCATAAACATCGCCGTTCGGATAGGTCGCCACGCCTTCACCGTCGATTTCGCCTGCCTTCCAGCCGCCGACGTAGCGGAAACCATCAGGCATCACGATTTCGCCTTGGCCCTCGCGCTGGCCTGCAACGAACTGGCCGGTATAGACCGTGCCGTCGGCATAAGTCGCCACGCCCTCGCCTTCGCGCTGTCCGTCCGTCCACTCACCAACATAGGAATAGCCGTCGGGATAGGTCATCTTGCCTTGCCCGTGGTTTTTCCCGCCCTTGAAGCTGCCTTCGTAGACAAGGCCGTTGGCATAGCGCGCGATACCCGCGCCCTCGATCACGCCGTCTTTCCAGGCGCCTTCGTAGGTCGCGCCGTCGGGATAGGTGATTTTGCCCTGACCATTGGCAAGGTCGTTGCGGAATTCGCCCTCGTAGACCGACTTGTCGGGATAGGTCACCTTGCCGGTGCCTTCGATCCGGCCCTCGACCCAGTTGCCCTCGTAGAGATAGCCGTCCGAGCCGCTGAATGTGCCGACGCCGTGGCGTTGGTCGGCGACGAAGCCACCCTCGTAGACGTCGCCGTTGGCATAGGTCACCTTGCCTTGCCCCTGGCGCTTGCCGTTCACCAGATCGCCTTCGTAGATGTCGCCGTTGGGCTGGGTCAGCTTACCCCGGCCGTTCATCTGTCCGTCCGCCCAGGCGCCTTCGTAGATCAGTCCATCGGCAAGGGTCAGCATTCCCAGACCAGCGCGCTGGCCGCGCAGCATGTCGCCTTCGTAGACCGCGCCGTCGGGATAGGTGATCTTGCCCTTGCCTTCCTTGACGCCGTCGACCCAGTCGCCCTCGTAAGTGTAGCCGCCGGGGCTTTCCATGTTGCCCATGCCGTGGTGAAGCGCCTTGCGGAAGCCGCCGGCATAGACGACGCCGTTGGCGTAGTTGGCCACGCCCTCGCCCTCGATCTCACCGTCGAGCCAGTCGCCCTCATACGTCCCGCCATCGGCGAAGGTGATCTTGCCCTTGCCATGCGGCTTGCCTTTCACGAAGGCACCTTCATAGACCGAGCCATTGGGGTAGCGCGCGGTGCCCTGGCCGAGAATTTCGCCCTCTACCCAGTCACCCGAATATTCGTAGCCGTTGGGCAGCCGGTAGGTTCCCTGACCGTGTTGCTTGCCGTCCTTGAACGTGCCCTCGTAGATGCCACCGTCGTCGTATTCCTTCGTGATGACTTCCTGGGCGAAAGCTCCGCCCCCAAACAGCAGCGCGGTCATCAAGACCACCCGCATTCCAGCACCGACACGCACCGTCATGATTCCAACGCCTCTCACTCTTGTCCCGTTGCCGGCGGAACGCTTCACGCGCCCCGGACCGCGGCCGTCCGCCCCCTACGGCGATCACCCGGCAGAACCCTAAATCCGCCAATGCCACGTGACAAGGTGTTCGGACCGGCGACGGCGCCGCGCCGCCGCTGGCCGGGAACGGCTTTTCCTTCGTCCCCAGTCCCGATATGACGAGGCAAGCAAGACGGGAAACACGCATGGCCGAGACATTTCGCCTAACACTGGCGCAGCTCAACCCGACAGTAGGCGATCTGGACGCCAATTCCCGAAAGGCGCGCGAGGCGTGGGAAGCCGGGAAGGCCGCAGGCGCGCACATGGTCGCGCTGACCGAGATGTTCGTAACCGGATATCAGACGCAGGATCTTGTCCTGAAACCCGCTTTCACGGATGCGGCGATGGCAGCGATCGAGGCACTTGCGCGCGACTGCGCAGACGGGCCGGCGCTCGGCATCGGCGGGCCCTACCGGGACGAAAGCGGGCTTTATAACGCCTATTGGGTGCTCGAAGGCGGTAAGGTCGTGGCGCACGTGCTGAAGCACCATTTGCCGAACGTGACCGTCTTTGACGAGGAAAGGCTTTTCGTTTCCGCCCCCGTCAGCGGTCCCTACCGGATTGGGCCGGTGCGGATCGGAACCCCTATCTGTGAGGACGCCTGGTTCGACGACGTGACCGAAACACTGGCCGAGACCGGGGCCGAGATCCTGCTCGTGCCGAATGGATCGCCCTACTATCGCGACAAGTACGATGAGCGCATCGCGGTCATGGTCGGCCGCGTGGTCGAGACGGGCCTGCCGCTTATCTACCTGAACATGGTGGGCGGACAGGACGATCAGGTCTTCGACGGGGGCAGCTTCGTGCTCAATCCCGGCGGCGCGCTTGCCGCCCAGTTTCCGGTCTTTGACGAGTGCATCCGCCATATCGATTTCGAAAGCGGGCCAAAGGGTTGGCAGGCCAAGCGTGCTGAACGCGACGCGCTTCCCGACGCTTGGGAACAGGATTACCGGGCGATGGTGCAGTCCTTGCGCGATTATCTCGGCAAGACCGGCTTCGGCAAGGTACTGCTCGGCCTCTCGGGTGGGGTCGATTCCGCCCTTGTGGCGGTCATCGCGGCCGACGCGATCGGGCCGGAAAACGTGCGCTGTGTCATGCTTCCGTCCGAATATACATCGGCCCATTCGCTTGAAGATGCGGCCGGGGTCGCCAATGCGCTGGGCTGCAGGCTCGACACCGTTCCGATTTCTGGCGCGCGTGCGGCGGTGAGTGAAGCGCTTGAACCGCTATTCGAGGGGACGAAGCCCGGCGTCGCGGAGGAGAACATACAGTCCCGCCTTCGCGGGCTGATGCTCATGGCGCTTTCGAACAAGTTCGGGGAGATGCTGCTGACAACGGGCAACAAATCGGAGATCGCTGTCGGCTATGCAACGATCTACGGCGACATGGCCGGGGGCTACAACCCGTTGAAAGATCTGTACAAGATGCGGGTTTTCGAAACCTGCCGCTGGCGGAACGCCAACCATCGGGACTGGATGATGGCGCCTTCGGGCGAAGTGATTCCCGAACGCGTGATCTCCAAGCCGCCCTCTGCGGAGCTGAAGGAAGATCAGAAGGACTCTGACAGCCTGCCACCCTATGAGGTCCTCGACGGGATCCTCGAACGGCTTGTCGATTGGGATATGTCGGTCGCGGAAGTCGTGGCGCATGGCTACGACCGGGCAACCGTGAAACGTGTGGAGCATCTTCTCTACATCAGCGAATACAAACGCTTCCAGTCGGCGCCGGGCACGCGGCTGACGCTCAAGTCGTTCTGGCTTGACCGGCGCTATCCGATCGTGAATCGCTGGCGCGACGAGAGTTGATCGACGGTGGCCGCCGATCCTCTCGAACACTTGCAAGGCGCCGCCGCATTCGACGCAAATGGCGCGACGAGCGGCTTCTTAAGGTTTTTCGGGCGGGCGGAAGCTTGATCTGAACGCCGGACGCGGCGCCGCGCGACTCACCTGCGATGCCGACGTGTTCAAGCAACTAAAATTCGAGGCCCGCGCGGGAAACTGTCACATGCAGGCGTGTCTCGAACGCCGACGAGAATCGCGTTATGATGAGTGTGTGCGGACTTCGGGCGAGGCTTCGCCGATCCTGATAAGGACGCAGCGGATATTTTGACCCGGGGTTTGCTGCACTATATAGACGGCGCGTCGCGCCCAGGAGTATCTCGTGATCCGGTTCATCTTTTCGTTCTTCGGTGGAATTTTCAGCTGGATTGTCACCGGCGCGCTTTTTGCTGCGCTGACGATCGGCGGTATCTTCTGGATCTACAGCCGCGATCTGCCTGATCACGAGTACCTCGCGCGCTACACTCCCAAGACGATCAGCAGGATCTATTCGGGCGAAGGGCGTCTCATGGACGAGTTCGCGACCGAGCGGCGCATCTATGCGCCGATCGAAGAGATACCGGACGTCGTCAAATGGGCCTTCATCTCGGCCGAGGACAAGAACTTCTACGCCCACAGCGGCTTTGACGCCCGGGGCATGGTCGGCGCGCTTTGGGATGCGATCCGCACGCGCGGCAAGACGCTGCGCGGCGCGTCGACGATCCCGCAGCAGGTGGCGAAGAACTTCCTTCTGGGGGGCGACCGAACGGCCGAGCGCAAGATCAAGGAGTTGATCCTGTCCACACGGCTGGTCGAGACGCTGCCAAAGGACAAGATCCTTGAGCTTTATCTGAACGAGATCGACCTCGGCTTCCTGTCGTTCGGCGTGGCTTCGGCCGCGCAGACCTATTTCAACAAGACGCTTGTCCAGCTTGCGCCCGAAGAGGCCGCCTATCTCGCCGCCCTTCCCAAGGCGCCTTACAGCTATCACCCGGTGCGCAACAAGGAAGCGGCCGTCTCGCGCCGCAACTATGTGCTGCGCGAGATGTTCCAGAATGGATATATCGACCGCGAGACGATGGAGGCCGCGCGGGCCGCGCCGTTGCGGACTGTTCAGAATGGCGATTTCCCGTCGTTCAAGGGCTCGCTGCCGCCACGCGACTATTTCACCGATGAGATCCGTCGCCAGCTGTCGCGCAGCTTCGGCGAAGCGGAGTTCTTCGGCGGAGGTCTTACGATCCGCGCGACCGTGGATCCCGAAATGCAGCACGAAGCGGCGGCAGCGCTGCAAGAAGCGCTGGAAAGCTACGACCGCAGCATCGGCATCTGGCGTGGGACTCGGAAGACGATCGATACCGCCTTGCTCGAGTCCGAGGAGGCTTGGCGAACGGCGCTTTCCGAAGTCGATGTGCCGCGCGATGTCGATGGCTGGTTGCCTGCTGTCGTTCTCCAGGTCGGCGAGAACTCTGCACGGATCGGTATCGAAGGTGTCGCAGATGACGAGGATGGTCACTGGATCCCCGCCGAAGACGTGACCTGGGCGCGCAAGCGTCAAGCCGACGGGAAGCTGGGCAAGCGGGCGAAGGTCGCGGGTGACCTCGTCTCGGTGGGCGATGTCGTTCTCGTCGTCGCGCTGGCCAATGACGATGAAACGTTCAAGCGCTGGTCGCTGCGGCAGGTGCCGGAAGTGCAGGGCGGATTCATGGCGATGGACGTCAATACGGGCCGCGTGATCGCCATGCAGGGCGGCTTTTCGTATCAGTCCTCGGTTTTTAACCGCGCGACGCAGGCAGAGCGGCAACCGGGTTCGTCCTTCAAGCCATTCGTCTATGCGTCCGCTCTGGATTCGGGTTTTTCGCCCGCGACGATCGTTGTCGACGCACCGATCGAGGTGGACACGCCCCAGGGGCTCTGGCGGCCCAAGAACGCGTCCAACAAGTTTTATGGACCCACGCCGTTGCGGACCGGGATCGAACAGTCGCGGAACCTCATGACCATCCGGGTCGCGCAGGAAATCGGGATGCAGACCGTCGCAAACTATGCTGAGCGCTTCGGTGTCTACGACCGGTTGTCGCCCTATCTGGCGAACGCGCTCGGCGCGCAGGAAACGACGCTTTTCAAGATGGTCGCGGCCTACGCGATGTTCGCTAACGGCGGAGAACGGGTTGAGCCGACGCTTGTCGACCGGGTGCAGGACCGCTGGGGGCGCACGATCTATCGCCACGACCAGCGTGATTGCGTGGACTGCAAGGTCGCGAGCATCGATCCCGGCCAGTCGCCCCAGATCACCTCCGACCGCGAGCGTGTGATGGACCCGGTGACGGCCTACCAGCTGACATCCATGCTGCGCGGCGTGGTTCAGCGCGGTTCGGGCAAAGGCGTGAAGGTTTCGGTGCCTGTCGCGGGCAAGACCGGCACGACCAACGACGCCAAGGACGTGTGGTTCATCGGCTTCACCTCGAACATCGTCGCGGGTTGCTTCATGGGTTACGATCAGCCCAGATCGCTTGGCAAGAACGCCTATGGCGGCACGCTATGTGTGCCTGTCTTCAACGCTTTCATGCGCGAGGCGGTGAAGAAATACGGCGGCTCGGACTTCCGCGTGCCGCCTGGTGGTCACTTCATCAAGATCAACCGGTTCACTGGCGAACGCCTGCCTGACGACGCAACGGGCGACTACGTGCAGTCGGAATACTTCCGCGATGGCGAAGTCCCGATCTTCGGTGTCGGCGCGATGGTCGATGGCGGCTTTGCCATGGGTCAGAACCTGCCGCTATTCGCCTTTGGTGAATCGGGGGGCGACGAGGGTGGCACGTCGATCACGACGTCGACCGGGAAGAAGAAGACGATCCCCAAGAAGGCGAACTTCGGCACGCTGAGTTCGGGCGGGCTTTACTGAGGCGCGCCACCGCGTATTCGGCATTGGCAATTTGTGCATCGCTCGATCCGGAAGATGCATGGGTGCGCTTTCGTGCGGGAACGCGCAATCGCCCCCGGAAGCCCGGCTCTCGACGTGTTCCGGCCCGCTCTCAAGCCAAGCGGCGCCCGGGTCACGGGTGTGAAGCCTTGCTCAAGGGATACGCGATTGATAACAGGTGCTCTGTTCTAATTTGGGATACTGCGAAGATGCGCGCCGAGATGGAAAACGTGGTCGAAGCGGTTGAGAAGTCGCTGAAGCTTCTCGGCCAGCGTATGGACTGGGAAACGGCGCCACACCGGCTTGAAGAATTCAACGCGATGATCGAGGACAGCGATCTTTGGTCCGATCCCGAACGCGCGCAGAAGCTGATGCGCGAGCGGCAGGCGCTGATGGACGCGGTGGAGACCTACCAGCGGATCGAGCGGGAACTGAAGGACAATGTAGAGCTGATCGAACTGGGCGAGGCCGAGGACGATAAAGACATCGTGGCCGAGGCAGAAGCGAGCCTGAAAGCGTTGAAAGAGGTGGCCGCCGCGAAAGAGCTTGAGGCGCTTCTGGATGGCGAGGCGGACGCGAACGACACCTTCCTCGAAATCAACGCAGGCGCCGGCGGCACTGAAAGCTGCGACTGGGCGTCGATGCTGGCCCGGATGTACGTCCGCTGGGCCGAGAAGAAGGGTTACAAAGTCGAGCTTATAAGTGAAAGCCCGGGCGAAGAGGCGGGCATCCGGTCGGCCGCCTACAAGATTTCCGGTCACAACGCCTACGGCTGGCTGAAATCGGAATCGGGCGTTCACCGGCTGGTCCGCATTTCGCCATACGACTCGGCCGCGCGTCGGCATACGTCCTTTTCGTCGGTCTGGGTCTATCCGGTCGTCGACGAAAACATCGAGATCACGATCCCCGACAACGAGATCCGTATCGACACCTACCGGTCCTCGGGCGCGGGCGGGCAGCACGTCAACACGACCGACTCGGCGGTCCGGATCACGCACATCCCCAGCGGGATCGTGGTGACGTCGTCGGAGAAGTCGCAGCACCAGAACCGCGCGAATGCCATGGCGGCCCTGAAATCGCGGCTCTATCAGCTTGAACTCGACAGGCGGAACGCCGAGATCAACGCCCAACATGACGCGAAGGGCGATGCCGGATGGGGCAACCAGATCCGGTCCTATGTCCTTCAGCCCTACCAGATGGTGAAAGACCTTCGCACCTCGCACGAGACCTCGGACACGCAGGGCGTGCTCGACGGTGATCTCGATGCGTTCATGGCGGCGACGCTGGCCATGGATGTGGCCGGCAAAAGCCGCGCCGAAGCGCAGGGCGACGAATAAGCCGCGCGCTTCACGCCCCTTGTCAGACCATCGACAGATCGCCTAGCCTTTCCCTTGCGCGCGAGGGAGGAGGACTTATGGAAGTATCGGATCGGGGTCCCGATCCGCTACCGGAAATCCGTCGCGTCGAAACTACGGATATCGGAGCGGTGCTGCGGCTCGGGTTCAGGGATTTCCTGCGCGCGCCGCTGTTCGGGGTGTTTTTCAGCGCAGTCTATGTCCTTGGCGGCCTCATTCTTTATCAGGTCTACGCAGCCGCAGGGCAGCAGTGGTGGATCGCGCCGGTCGCGGTCGGCTTTCCGCTGCTCGCGCCTTTCGCAGCCGTCGGGTTCTACGAAGTCAGCCGCCGGATAGAGGCCGGTCAGCCGCTTGGCTGGCGCGATGTGATCGGTGTCGTCTTCGCGCAGAAAGACCGACAGATCCCCGCGATGGCGGCGGTGATCATCGTGATCTTCCTCTTTTGGGTTTTCGTGGCGCACGCGCTGTTTGCGCTTTTCATGGGGCTTAGGGCGTTCACGTCCGGCACCGATCTGGTGAGCCTTTTTCTAAGCGGAAACGGTCCCCTGATGCTTCTGGTCGGCGGTGCCGTCGGCGCAGCCTTTGCCGGCGTGTTGTTCTCGATCACGGTCGCGGGGCTGCCGCTTCTTCTGGAACGCGAAGTGGATTTCGTGACCGCCATGATCCATTCGGTGCGTTCGGTTTTGGCCAATCCGATCCCGATGGCGATTTGGGGCGCAGTGATCGCGGGGCTGCTGTTCGCGGCGATGCTGCCGATGTTCCTGGGGTTGTTCATCGTGCTGCCGGTATTGGGGCACGCGACGTGGCACATGTACCGGCGGCTCATGGGGGCTGCTGAACGCTAGCGCCCCCTGATTTCGTCGCTGAAGCGCAGCGGTCCTGTCTGCAGCCCGAGGCGGGCACGGTAGATCGGAATGCTTTCCGTGACGCGCATCACGTAGTTCTGCGTCTCCTGGAAGGGAATGTGCTCGATCCAGTCGACCACGTCGACGCTGTCGCGGCGCGGGTCTCCGAGTTCCCCGATCCAAGTACGCGGGCGCCCGGGGCCTGCGTTATAACCTGCGGAGACGAGCACCGGGACCGGGCCGAATTCGTCGATGAGCTGGTCGAGGTAGGCGGAGCCGAGATGCGCGTTGTATTGCCAGTCGGAAGTCAGCTTGCCGCCGTCGTAACTGACGCCGATCTTTGCTGCCATCATCTTGGCGGTCCCCGGCATCACCTGCATAAGACCGCGCGCGCCGGCGTGGGATACTGCGGCCGGGTTGAATTCGCTTTCGCGCCTTGCAATCGCGAGCGCCAGTTCGCGCGCCACTGGCAGCTTGAGCGCCTCCATCCCGTTGGTCGGGAAATAGGCCGTGGGCCAGATGACGCCCTTGTCGGCCGACGCCTTGGCCAGAAGAAGGGCCGTATTGGCGTCCCCCCATTCAAGCGCCATACCCGCGAGCGCGCCGATCTCTTCCCCCGACTGGCTTTCCGAGAGGTGCAGCAGGAAGCGCAGGGCGAGTGTCCGGTCACCCGCTGCCTGCAGAAGCTGGGCTGCACGGAACACCTCGGAATTCGCGAAACTTGCGGTTCGCCAGTCCGGATAGCCTTCGCCGCCCTTCATTGCGGGGGATAGCGGCAGACCAACTTTCTCCGCGGCCAGAAGCCCGTAGAACGCGGTCTGATACCGCGCACCTTCGGCATAGGCCGCGCGCGCTTCAGCCTCGCGGCCGAGCGTCTCAAGGGCGCGGCCCTTCCAATAGCCGGCCCGCGCAAGGCTGATGGGGCCACCCACGGCTTTCTCAAAGCGGTTGAAGTGCTTGAGCGCAGTTTCCGCGTCAGAGAGCTTCCTGAGCGCAATGTAGCCCGACAGCCATTCGAGATCGGCAAAGTCGCTTCCCGCACTCAGGAAATGGTTCGCGGCCATGCGGTAGGCTTTGCTTGCGTCGCCGACGCGCATTTCGCGGCGGGCTAGGCGGCGGCGCCAATGGGCCCATTGCTCGGGGTCACCCAGCGCCTCGGCACTCGTCGAACGTTCGACCAGAAGATCGCTCGCGCTGTCGTAAAGATCCTTGCGGATGCGCCAGCGGAACCTGTCGTAGGCGAGTCCGCCCGAAGCGAGCGCGCTTTCCGGCAAGGCTTCGATGAAGCCATCGACGCCCGGCTCGCTGGCCTGAAGCGCGACCCGTGCCTGCGCGATCGCACGGGTATAGGCGCTGTTCATTGGAAGCATCCGGCGCACGTCGCGAAGGTTGCCTGCCCTTAGCATCGCGGCGGTGCGGCCATCGTGATGGTCTTCGATCAGTTCGAGGTGCTTCGCGGTGAACGCCTCATGCTCTGCGTCGCTCATCGAAAGGCTGCGCCAGGCGCGTGCAGCTTCCTGCGCGGCTGCGGCGGACTGGCCGGTTGCTTGAAACGCTTCGATCAGGGCAACGCTTCCGGTGCCGGTCTGGGGCTTCCGGTTGGCGAAATAGGCGATGACCGCATCGGGGGCGGTGTCCGACCCGATGGCGGCCTCACCCCGTTGGGCCAGATACGGCAGCCCGGGCCAGTCGGGGTGGCGCGAAAGGAAATCGCGATACTCGGCGAAGGATCCCTTTCCGTCGCGCAGCCGCTGCCAGTCAATGATCGCCGCAGCGACCGGTCCGGATGCCTGGGCCCGCGCCTGGGCGCCGCCCCAATCCTTGGCGTTCGCAAGCGTGATCGCCGCGCGAAGCGCGCCAGGATCGTCGGCGCGCGCCGGTGCGGTCGAGAGAAGCGTTGCCAACGCGAGAGGCGCGGCGAGAGCTAGGTCGCGGATCATTTGTTCAGTACTGCTTCGATTGTTTTGCCTAAGGATAGCGACGTGGCTGGCACCCGCAACAGGGAAACTTGGCAAGTGCGGCGCTTGCCTATAGGTTCCGCGCGATTCTCACGGGCGCATCCGCCCGGCAGCCAAAGGAGCGTGTCATGTTCAAAGGGTCTTACCCAGCCCTCGTCACGCCGTTCAAGAACGGCGAGCTGGATCTGGACACGCTCAAGAAACTTGTCGAATGGCATATCACCGAAGGCTCGCACGGGCTCGTGCCCGTCGGCACGACCGGCGAAAGCCCGACGCTGTCGCACGAAGAGCATGTCCGGGTGATCGAAGAGGTGGTCAAGGCCGCCGCCGGCCGCGTGCCGGTGATCGCGGGCGCAGGTTCGAACTCGACCGAGGAAGGAATTTTCCTGATCCGCGAGGCCGAAAAGGTTGGCGCGGATGCGGCACTTGTCGTGACGCCCTACTACAACAAGCCGACTCAGCGCGGCCTTTACGCGCATTTCAAGGCGATGCACGACGCCTGCAATCTGCCGATCATTATTTATAACATTCCCGGCCGTTCCGTCGTCGACATGACGCCTGAAACGATGGGCGAACTGGCGAAGCTTCCGCGAATTGTCGGCGTCAAGGACGCGACCGGGAAGATCGAACGGGTCAGCCAGCAGCGCGCCCTCTGCGGTGCAGATTTCATCCAGCTGTCCGGCGAGGATGCGACGGCGCTCGGCTTCAACGCGCATGGCGGTGTGGGCTGCATCAGCGTCACCGCGAACGTCGCACCGCGGCTCTGCGCGGAGTTTCAGGAGGCGACGCTGGCTGGCGACTACGCCAAGGCACTGGACTATCAAGACCGGCTGATGCCGCTTCACGAGGCGATCTTCATCGAGCCGGGGCTCGCGGGCGCCAAGTATGGGCTGTCGCAACTTGGCATGTGCGCCGAAGAGGTACGCATGCCGCTGACGACGCTTCTGCCCGAGACGAAAGCCCGCATCGACGCCGCGATGCGTCACGCGGGCCTGATGAACTAGGACGGACCGGACCGCGGCGTGGCGGCGCGGGGCAGGCTTTCTTTCTGACGCGAGCGCCAGAGAGTGAAGAGCCCCGACGCCACCACGATCGCGGCGCCGATCACGACATTGGTCTTCAACGTTTCGCCGAAAACCGTCATGCCCAACGCGGACGCGAAGACGAGCTGAAGGTAGGCGAACGGCTGGATCGCACTTGCCTCGGCGACTTCGAGCGCGCGGATCATCAGCCAGTGGCCGGTCACCGCCGTGCAGCACAGCACCAGCATCCAGACCCAGTCCGCGGCCCGCATAGGTTCCCAATGGAACAGGCCGACGGCGGTCATTACCACCGCGCCGGTGACGCCGGTCCAGAAGAAGCTGACGGCGGAGCGGTCTTTGCGCGCGACGTAACGCGTCAGAAGCCCGTAAAGCGCGAACATCGAGGCCGCGATAAGGGGGATGAGGGCTGCAGGCGAGAAGACGGCGTAGCCGGGTTGCAGGATCACCAACACGCCAACGAACCCGATCCCGATCGCCGTCCAGCGGCGCCAGCCGACCTTTTCACCTAGGACCGGCCCTGAAAGCGCGGCCACGAGAAGCGGGTAGCACGCGAACACGGCATGGCTTTCGACAAGCCCGAGGATCGTGAAGGCCGTGACCATGACGCAGATCTCGGCGGCAAGCAGGACGCCGCGAAAGATCTGAACGATGGGAAATTGCGTTCGCGCGGCATTCGTGATTCCGCCCGCCCTGCGCGACGCCACCGCGATCACGAAAGCGGCGAAGAACCAGTAGCGGATCATGACAACCATGTAGACGTTGTATTCCCCGGCCAGATGGCGGGAGATGCCGTCCTGCATGGCGAAGACGAAGCTCGTGGCGATCATCAGGATCGCGCCAAGGCGGATGTTCTGTTCGGTCATGTCGTCTCGCCAAGGATGCCGCGGGTCATGTGGCGCTTGTGGCCGTAACCCTTCGTCCGCTCTACCTGAAACCCAGCCGCCTGCAAGCCCCGCCGCACGAATCCCGCGGCCGTGTAAGTCGCGAACGTGCCGCTGGGTGCGGTGTGGCGGGCGACCTCGGCCATCAGGTCTTCCGACCAGAGCTCCGGGTTCTTTGCGGGTGAAAAACCGTCGAGGAACCAGGCGTCAGCGGCGCCCGGCCAGCCAGCGAGTTCGTTGCGTGCGTCGCCCTCGACGATCTCGACCTCGATGGGGCCAAGGGCGAAGGAGCGTAGGCCTTCACGCCATGCGTCGACCAGCGGGGCGGCCTCGGCGGCGGTGTCGGGGAAGGAGGCGAGGGCGCGCGCCATGTCATCGACGGGCATGGGGAACGCCTCGAAGCTCGTGTAATGCAGGCGGCCTTCGGCGCCGCAGTTTCGCCAGGCCATGAGCGTCGCGATAAGGTTTAGCCCGGTACCGAAGCCAAGTTCAGCAATACGGAAGCCGTCGCGGAACCGCGCAGGCAGGTCATTGCCGGCGAGAAAGACGTGCCGCGTCTCTGCCAACCCATCGGCGAGGGAGAAGTACGGATCGTCGAACAGGGTCGAAACAGGAACGCCTTCGTCCCGCCATGCCACCCGCTCGCTCTGGTTCTTCGCGCTCATCTGGCCTAACCCTTCGAGACGCGAGATAGGCGAAGGGCGGGGCGAATGGCAATCGCGGATGTGACGGTGATGGGCGGCGGCATCTTCGGCCTTTCGATTGCGTGGGAATGCGTCCGGCGCGGCGCGTCGGTACGTCTGGTTGAGCGTGACCGGATCGGCGCGGGGTCTTCCGGAGGCATCGTCGGCGCCCTCGCCCCGCATGTGCCCGAGAACTGGAACCCGAAGAAGGCGTTCCAACTGGAAAGCCTTCTGATGGCCGAAGCGTTCTGGGGCGAAGTGGCATCTGCGTCGGGGGTCGATCCAGGCTATGCCCGCCTGGGCCGGTGGCAGCCGGTTGCGGATGCCGATGCGCTGCCGCTCGCGCGCGACCGGGCCTTGGGCGCGGCCGAGCTATGGCAGGGCCGGGCGGAATGGCGGGTCATGCCCGCGCCCGATGATGGATGGGCGCCCCAAAGCCCAACGGGCTGGATGATCGAGGATACGCTTACGGCACGCCTGCATCCCCGTCGCGCGGGCGAGGCGCTGGCCGCCGCTGTCCGTGCAGAAGGGGGCGAAGTGGAAATCGGGGGCACCGCGCCGCCTTCCGGCCCGGTGGTTTGGGCTACGGGGATAGAGGGCCTTGGCGATCTGTCGATTGATCTGGGGAGGACGGTCGGAACTGGCGTGAAGGGGCAAGCCGCGCTTTTCGATTGCGATGCGCGCGACCGGCCCCAGCTTTTCGCAGAGGGATTGCACATCGTTCCGCATGGCGATGGGAGCGTCGCGATTGGCTCGACCTCGGAACGTGACTTCGCGTCGGCAACGTCGGTAGACGATCAGCTTGAGCCGTTGATCGCAAAGGCCCGCGCCATTTGCCCCGCGCTGCGCGATGCGCCGGTGATTGAGCGTTGGGCCGGCGTCCGGCCCCGCGCCAAAAGCCGGGCGCCCATGCTGGGGGCGTGGCCCGGCCGGCCGGGGCACTACATCGCCAACGGCGGGTTCAAGATTGGCTTCGGTATGGCCCCGAAGGTGGCATCTACGATGGCGGATCTGGTGCTGGAGGGGCGCGATGCGATCCCGCTAGGATTTCGGGTCGAGGACAACCTTTAAGCCGGACTGCCTGTCAAAGATCCTTGGCGAACAGGAACGAGGTCGGCCGATCATAGCCTTCGTGCGCGCGTTCGCCGATCTTGCGGAACCCCATCGCTTCGAAGGCGCGGTGGTTCGCGCCGAGTTCCACGCGGCTTTGCAATTCGAGTTTTGGAAGGCCAGCTTCACGTGCCCTTCGCTCGGCGAGTTCGACGAGCTGGCGCGCCAGCCCCTGACCGCGAAAAGCCTCGGCCACGGCCAGCTTGCCGATATAAAGCCGGTCATCCTCGGGCGTAAGAAAGACGCAGGCGATAGGGTCGCCCGCCTCGTCGAGCGTCCAGACCTCCCCGGAAACGATCTGCCGCGCAACGGTTTCCGCCGTCAGGCGGTGCACGGACGAGGGCGGGTCGATCACGCCGTCCATGTAAGCGAACGCCTCGCGGACCAAGGTCAGGACCGGTCCCGGATCGTCGGTCGCCGTCATCCGGCGTGGCGCACGCCGGACCGGCAGCCCGTCGGCGATCTTCAGCCATGGCAGGCGTTCGTTCCAGTGCACGTGCTGCGTCGGCGTGTAGGACGACGGATTGTCGAGCGTCGCGGCGTAAAGGTCGATCTCGTCGGTGCGCGTCGGGCTTTGATAGGCCATCGGTGTGCCGCAGTCGGGGCAGAAGAAACGCAGGACGTCGGGCGAAGATTCGTACTGGGCGGGCAAGGAGCCGGTCCAGCGAAACCCGGCATGGGCGACGCCAAGGAAACTTGTGAAAGGCGAGGCTGTCGCGCGGCGGCAGCTTTCACAATGGCAGTGAGCCTGCCAGTTCGGCGCCCCCTCAAACACGTAGCGCACCGCGCCGCACAGGCACCGCCCCGATCCGCCGTTCAAAGCACGTCTCCCGAATTCCGAAGCCCGCTCAGTTTGTCGTCGCTGTCTCAGGGCGGTCAAGCGCTGTGTGTGCGTTCGTGGCCGACTTCCCACTTGATACGGGCGATGAATGCGCCGATTCAGGCCGATATCTTGTGGAAAACTCTTTGCAGGGCGCGATATGCGGGGTTCAAGCATTGACTCAAGGGCCCTTCCACCCAAGGATTGAAGACCCCGAGGAATCATCGGAAGGGCGCGGCATTGCGCTTTACGCGGCTCAGACTGAACGGTTTCAAAAGCTTCGTGGACCCCACGGATCTACTGATCCATGACGGCCTGACCGGCGTCGTGGGGCCGAACGGCTGCGGAAAGTCGAACCTTCTTGAGGCCTTGCGTTGGGTGATGGGCGAAAATCGCCCGACCGCGATGCGCGGCGGCGGTATGGAAGACGTGATCTTCGCCGGCGCCGCCACCCGTCCTGCCAGAAATTTCGCCGAGGTGTCGCTGACGATCGACAACAGCGAACGGCTCGCACCTTCCGGTTTCAACGATCAGGACCAGCTGGACATCGTCCGCAGGATTACGCGCGACGCGGGATCGGCCTACAAGGCCAATACCAAGGACGTGCGGGCGCGCGACGTTCAGATGCTGTTCGCCGATGCGTCGACTGGTTCGCATTCGCCTGCGCTTGTTCGGCAGGGCCAGATCTCGGAACTGATCAACGCCAAGCCGAAGAACCGCCGCCGCATCCTCGAAGAAGCGGCGGGTATTTCGGGCCTCTACCAGCGCCGCCACGAGGCGGAACTTAAGCTGAACGGGACCGAGCAGAACCTTGCCCGCGTCGAAGATGTAGTCGAGCAGCTCGCAGCCCAGCTGTCGCAACTCGCCCGGCAGGCGCGCCAAGCGGCGCGCTACCGCGAGATCGGCGAGGAACTGCGCCGGGCAGAGGGCATGCTGCTTTACCGCCGTTGGCGAGAGGCGGACCATGCCCGTACCACGGCCGAGGCGGACCTGACGGAACGGACGAAGCTCGCGGCGAAAGCCGAGGCCGCCGCGCTGTCGGCGGGCAAGGCGCGCGTGGAGCGCGAGGAATCCCTGCCGCCCCTGCGCGAGGAAGAGGCCGTGGCGGCGGCGGTTCTTCAGCGGCTGCAAGTCCAGCGCGACACCTTGAACGACCAGGAAGCCCGCGCTCTGCAAACGATCGAGACCCTGCAGGGGCGGATCGAACAGCTTTCGCGGGACATGGAGCGCGAAGCGGGGCTGAACCGCGACGCGGGCGAGACGATCGAACGGCTCGATTGGGAACAGGCGCAGATCGCGAAGGCGGCAGAGGGCCATGAAGCGCGGCTTGGCGAGGCGATGGAAGCCGCGCAGGAGGCCGCGCGCGTCCTGTCCGAGCGCGAAACGGCGCTGTCCGAACTGACCGAGGACGTGGCACGGCTTTCGGCCCGCCACCAGTCGTCGCACCGCCTGTTCACCGACAGCCGCGCCACGGTGGACAAGAACGAAGCCGAGGCGGAGCGCGCCAAATCGGCAGCGGCCGAGGCCGCGGCGGCGCTAAAGAAGGCGTCGGACGACCTGACTGCCGCTGAGGGTGCGCAGAGTTCGGCGCAGAAGGACGCGGAGCAAGCCGAAGCCGCGCTTGTCGCCGCTGACGAGGCGCGGACCGACGCTCAGGCCCGCGAAGCCGATGCGCGCGCCGCGCGGTCCGAAACCGAGGGCGAAGCGGGCGCGTTGAGGGCTGAGGCGGCTGCTCTCATGAAACTGGTGGACCGCGAAGCGGCGTCAGGCACCCAGATCCTCGACCGGGTCGAGGTCAAGAAGGGCTACGAAAAGGCGCTGGGCGCGGCCCTGGCCGACGATCTGCGTGCGCCGGAGGTCGGGCACGATGCCGCATCCGGCTGGGCGGTATTGCCGGGCTATTCGCAGGGGCAGACGCTGCCCGATGGGGTTTCAGCGCTGTCGAACCATGTCACGGTGCCCGAGGTTCTCGCCCGGCGGATTGGTCAGATCGGTCTCGTGGACCAGGTTGACGGCGCTCGGCTGCAGCCCCTTCTGAAGCCCGGTCAACGGCTTGTGTCCATGGAAGGCGATCTTTGGCGATGGGACGGCTTCCGTGCGGGCGCGGAGGACGCGCCGACCGCTGCCGCGCTGCGGCTTCAGCAGCTAAACCGTCTTGTCGAACTGAAAGACGATCTGGAACAGGTTCAGGCCCGTGCCGAGGGCGCGAAGCAGGCACATGAACATCTGACGAGGCTTTTGGCTGAAACAACCGAAGCTGACCGCGCTGCCCGTGAGGCGCGCCGCGAGGCCGATCGGCGCATGGCCGAGGCGTCCCGCGCGCTGTCCAAAGCTGAGGCGGACCGTTCGATCGCCGCGGGCAAGCTGGAAAGCGCGCGGCTTGCTGTGGCCCGCCACGAGGAAGAGGCGCTTTCCGCCCGCAGCCAGTTGAAAGAAGCCGAAGCGGCGGTCAGTGCGCTGCCAGACCTTGATGCAGCTCGCGCCGAAGTCGAAGACGTCAAGCTGACCGTCGAGGCGGCGCGGATGACGATGCTCGCCAAGCGTTCAGCCCATGACGAGGTACGGCGCGAGGGTGAGGCGCGGACCAAGCGGCAACAGGAAATCACCAAGGAAATCTCGGGCTGGCGGCACCGGCTGGAGACAGCCGAGAAGCGCAGCGCCGAGCTTGCCGAACGCAAGGAAGCGAGCGAGGCGGAACTGAAAGTGGCGTCCGCTGCGCCCGCCGAGATCGCTGCCAAGCGCGAAGAGCTTTCCGACGCGATCGACAAGGCGGAATTGCGCCGCCGTGCCGCCGCCGACCGGCTGGCCGAAGCCGAGACGCTTTTGCGTCAGGCGACTGACGCAGAACGCGAAGCAGAGCGCGCCGCGTCCGAGGCGCGCGAGGCCCGCGCCCGCGCCGAGGCGCGCGCGGACGCCGCAAGGGAAGCCGTCACCGCCGCCGCCGAACGCATCCGCGAAGAGACGGAGAAGGAACCGTCCGAGCTTCTGCAAAGCCTTGATGCCGATCCCGAAAAGATGCCGACCGCCGAAGCGCTCGACAACGACGTCCATCGCCTGCGCCGCCAGCGCGACGCCTTGGGCGCGGTGAACCTGCGCGCCGAGGAGGACGCCAAGGAAGTGCAGGAAGAGCACGACAACCTTGTTACCGAGAAGGCCGACCTGGAAGAGGCGATCAAGAAGCTGCGTTCGGGGATCGCCGGGTTGAACCGCGAGGGCCGCGAACGTCTTCTGACCGCCTTTGAGCAGGTGAACAGCAATTTCCGGCTGCTTTTCACCCACCTCTTCGGCGGCGGCGAAGCGAACCTTGTCCTGGTTGAAAGCGACGACCCATTGGAGGCTGGCCTTGAGATCATGTGCCAGCCGCCGGGCAAGAAGCTGTCGACGCTGTCGCTTCTGTCCGGCGGCGAGCAGACGCTGACCGCGCTCGCGCTGATCTTCGCGGTCTTCCTTGCCAACCCCGCGCCGATCTGCGTACTCGACGAGGTGGATGCGCCTTTGGACGACGCAAACGTCACCCGCTTCTGCGACCTCTTGGACGAGATGACGCGCCGCACCGACACGCGGTTCCTGATCATCACCCACCATGCGGTGACGATGGCGCGGATGGACCGCCTTTTCGGTGTGACGATGGCCGAACAGGGTGTGAGCCAGCTGGTCAGCGTCGACCTAAAGAAGGCCGAGGCGCTGGTGGCCTAGGCGCGAAGAGTGCCGGTCGGTTCTATGTTTGCGAGACGTTCAATGACAATCGAAGTCGCGACCGACATATTTCCGCTTGCGGAAACGTTCACGATAGCGCGCGGTTCGAAGACCGAGGCGCGCGTCCTGACCGTAACCGTACGGCGTGATGGCTTCGAAGGGCGCGGCGAATGTGTGCCGTATGCGCGTTACGGCGAAAGTATGGACAGCGTGACCGCACTGATCACTGACTTGCCCAGCGACGTGGTGAGCGAGCATTTACAGAGCCTCCTGCCCGCCGGCGCGGCGCGCAATGCGGTTGATTGCGCGCTCTGGGACCTTGAGGCGAAGAAAGCGGGCCGCCGGGTCTGGGAAATTGCCGGTCATGCCGTGCCGGGTCCCCTCACCACCGCGTTCACGCTTTCGCTCGATACCCCTGAACGCATGCGCGCGGCGGCGGCGCGACAGGCCCACCGCCCGATGCTGAAGATCAAGCTCGGGTCGGAAGGCGACATGGCGCGGCTGGAGGCGGTGCGGCAGGGCGCGCCAAAGTCGCGCATCATCGTCGACGCGAATGAAGGCTGGACGGCTGAGGTCTATGCCGAACTTGCGCCGCACCTTGCGTCGCTGGGCGTCGTGCTGGTGGAGCAGCCGTTACCTGCGGGTGCGGACGACGCGTTGGGGGACATCCCGCGCCCGGTGCCGGTTTGCGCCGATGAAAGCTGTCACGACCGCGCCTCGCTTGCGGGGCTGAGGGGCAAGTACGACGTCATCAACATCAAGCTCGACAAGACCGGTGGGCTGACCGAGGCGCTGGCCATGCGCGACGCGGCGCGTGCTGAAGGCTACGGCGTGATGGTGGGCTGCATGGTCGGCTCGTCGCTTGCCATGGCGCCCGCTGTGCTGGTCGCGCAGGGCGCCGAGACCGTAGATCTGGACGGTCCGCTTCTCTTGGCCAAGGACAGGGCGACACCGCTTCGGTATGAGGGTTCGTTGCTCCACCCGCCCGAAGCGACGCTCTGGGGCTGAACCTGGGTTCGCGGCGCGGGGCTTGACCTCGTGCGCGCAACGCAGGATGACTTCGCGACCGCATCGGGAGAGACCATCATGAGCCGCATCGTCTATGTGAACGGAGAATATGTTCCGGAGGAAGAGGCGAAGATCTCTGTCTTCGATCGCGGGTTCCTCATGGCGGACGCGGTCTACGAAGTGACGAGTGTGCTAGGCGGCAAGCTTATCGACTTCGAAGGGCATGCAGCGCGGCTGGCACGGTCGCTGTCGGAACTCGACATGGCCAGCCCGGTCAGCCACGAGGACCTGCTGGCGATCCACCGCGAGATGGTCGCGCGCAACGGAATCGAAGACGGGCTGATCTATCTTCAGGTCACGAGAGGCAATCCGGGCGACCGGGATTTCGCGTTCCCCGATCCCGAGAAGGTCAAGCCGGGCATCGTGCTTTTCACCCAGTCGAAGCCCGGTCTGGCCGACAATCCGGCCGCGAAGGCTGGGATGAAGGTGATCTCCATTCCAGACATTCGCTGGGGGCGGCGTGACATCAAGACGGTGCAGCTTCTCTATCCTTCGATGGGCAAGATGATGGCCAAGAAGGCGGGCTGCGATGACGCATGGTTCACCGAAGAGAACGGCGTCGTCACAGAAGGCACGTCGAACAACGCCTATATCGTGAAGGGCGGCAAGATCATCACCCGGCATCTGTCCGAGGATATTCTGCATGGCATCACCCGAGCTGCCGTGCTGCGCTTTGCCAAGGAGGCGCAGATGGCGGTCGAGGAACGCGCCTTCACGGTCGACGAGGCGAAAGGGGCGGACGAAGCCTTCGTGACCTCCGCCTCGGCTTTCGTGATGCCGGTCGTTGAAATCGACGGTGCGAAACTCGGTGCAGGCACGCCGGGGCCTGTCGCGACACGGTTGCGGGAGATATACCTCGAGGAGAGCCGGAAGGCGGCGGTCTGAGGCAGCAGGCCGCGACCTTACGCGCTTTGGACCACGTGAACGGTGACGGCGGCGTAGAAGACGAGGCTCGCCGCCAGGACGAAAACGTGCCAGATCGTGTAGTGGAACGGTAGCCGCTCGAACAGATAGAACACGACGCCTGCAGTATAAAGCAGGCCGCCGAAGAAGATCAGAACAATGACGGGTGTGGACAGCGTCGCGAAGAACGTGCCTCCTGCCACGAGTCCGGCCCATCCCATGCCTAGGTAGAGCGCCAGCGTCAGAATACGGAACCGGTCGGGCGAAACGATCTTGATCCCGATTCCGGCGAGCGCCGCCCCCCATATGCCCGCCAACAACCAGCCGCCATGCCCTGAGATTAACGTGAACGGCGTGTAAGTGCCGGCGATCTTCACGTAGATCGCCGAGTGGTCGAGGCGCCGCAAGAGCCCCGTCCAGTCCGGATGAGGGATAAGGTTGTAAAGCGCCGAGCAGAGGATCATCGCGACAAGGGTCAGGCCATAGACCGAAGTCGCGAACATCGCGGTGAAGTCTCCGCGCACCAATGCGGTGAGAGTGATCAGGATAGGAACCGCGATCAGCACCGTGGCAACGCCCGATGCATGGATCACGGCGTCCGAGATGCGCTCGGCGCGGGAATAGTGGGACCTTTGGTCAAGTAACGGCATGTCGCCGATGAGTATATCACCTGAATCCCCGCAATCCTAAAGGGCGGACGTAAATTCACCGTGTCCATCCGCGCATCAAACCACCGCGGGGCTCAGTTCACCCACACCCTTGCTCCGAGGCTGGGCCAATCAGATTGGCGCCGGCCTTCTATGTTCAGGCTGCGCGACCGTAAAAGCCGATCTGCTCTTCACTCGTGAAACGCACGCCCGGACGTTCGTAGAAAGAGAAAACAGCGATGATGCGAGGTCTTTCGCCCTTCACCGGCGTTACGCGATGAGCGGTGTTCTTGCCCTTGAACACGTTCAACGTGCCGGGGGCGAGCGCGATTGACTGTCGCGCGGGATCCTCGCCCGCAAGAAGGCGTGCGACGCCTTCGTAGTTGGGGTCGTCCTCGGTGCGTAAATCCGACCGGTACTCGAACTCGCCCCCGGCTTCGGGCGCCTGTAGAAGCATCGTTGTCGTGAATTCTGAGCGGTCGAAGTGCCAGTTCAGGGCCTCACCTTCGCCGTAGGCCATTGCGTTCACGCGCGCGAGCGGATCGTCCATGGTGTAGAGCGCTGGCTTGCCCATCGCTTCGGCGAGGAAGTGCGCGAATTCGGGCCATTCGTAGAGCCGGGTGAGAACCTCTCCGACCTGGTCGCCGCAAAGCGTGCGGTTTCTGGTCTCGAATTCGCGAAGTGCCGGGTGGTCGGCGGCAAGACCGGGCACGTCCTTGCGGAAGTAGATGTTGTGGCGGCGGGCATGCGTGAAGCTTTCGCTCGCGAACCTTGGGGCCAATTCACCGATGGCGGCGTTGCCTGCTGAAGGCTTCAGAAAGCCTTCGAGGTTGAACATGCCGTCGCGCGCAAGGTCGGCGCGGGCCCGTTCGACGAGCGCCTGCCATTCCGGCGAGTCCGGGCGGTCGAGGGGATAACGATCCAGATCGAGAATGTCCTGCATCCTGTGCTCTCCTTGCTTCGGCCAGATAAGCGTGGCGCGGTACGACTTCGCTTGCAACGGGTTCAAATTTCGCGAAGCATAAGAAAAACTTTCGGAGAGCCATGTCCGCACCACCACCCCTGAACGCGATCCGCGCCTTCGAGGTCGCCGCTCGCGCGGGCAGCTTCGTGCAGGCGGGCGTTGAACTCGGCGTGACGTCGGCCGCCGTGAGCCAGCAGGTCAAGTCGCTCGAAGCGCATCTGGGCAAGCAGCTCTTCCTCAGGCAGGGCAATCGGATCACGCTGACCGATGCCGGGCGTGCCATATATCCAAGGATCGAGGCGGCGCTGGGCGAACTTTCGGCCGTGACGGCCGAACTGATGAGCGCGCGCGAGCGCAAGCGGCTGGTCGTGTCGGTGTTACCCTCGGTCGCCGAACTGTGGCTCGCCCCCGCACTGGCGGGATTTTCCGGGCTTGGCGGGATCGAGATTCGGGTCGAGGAAGATCCGGTGGTTTTCGCGCGCGACGGCGTTGATCTGCGGATTACCTACGGCGCACATGCCTATCCCGACCACCACGCCGAAACGTTGTTCCGCGACCGGCTCGTGCCCGTCGCCGCACCAGGATTCGCCGCTAAGGCTCCAACGCTTGCTCAACTGCCTGCCGAGGCGTTCATCCATACCGACTGGGGCGCGTCTTACGCGACACAGCCGTCTTGGGTGGCGTGGTTCGCGGCGGAAAACCTGCCGCTCAGGCCCGACCCGCGCGCGGGGCTGAAGGTCGGGACGACCGGACTTGCCGTTGCCTCAGCGCGCGCGGGACTGGGTGCCGCGCTCGTGCCCGAGCGGATCGTGGGCGCCGATCTCGCCGAAAGGCGGCTCGTCAGGCTCTCGCAGGGCGCTATGGCGATGTCCTGGGACTATCTTCTGGTCTGGCCACTCGCTATTGCGCGCAAGCCCTCGTTGCGGGCGCTTGTCGCGCATCTGAGGCAGCGTGCCGCCGAAGGGTCAGGCGAACAACTGGAAGACGACGCCTGACAGGATCGCACCGAAGACGCCGAAGCCCAGATAGGCAACGAAGACCGGCCTGCGGACAAGCGAAGCAACGGCCGCCATTGCCGGGATCGAACTGACCGCACCCGCGACCATGAAGGCAAGTGCGGCACCCGTGCCCATCCCCTGTTCCACGAGGCCCGCCACCAGTGGCGGCGCGACATATCCGTTGAGATAGGCCGGCATACCCACAAGCGCGGCGATGATGATCGAGCCGAGACCGTCGCCACCGACGGCGTGTGCGATGAGTTCGGCAGGAACATAGGTCACGAGGATGGCTTCGAGCACGTAGGCCAGCGCGAGCCACTTGACGAGGAAGAGGGCGTTGTAGCCGAATTCCTGACCGAAGATGCTCCGCCGCTCGGGGTCGTTCCAGAACCGCCACACCGGCCGCCCCTTCAGCGTCGGGGTGCCGCAACCGCAGCCGCCTTGCGAACGCGGCCGCAGCACGTCGCCAAACAGACCAGCCCGGACAAGCGACTGCATCATGAAGCCTCCGAAGAGGCCGAGCGCGACGGCGGACACGGCTTTCGCGATCGCGAAAGGCCAGCCGAGTGCCGCCGCCGTGATCAGCAGCGTCGGCGGGTCGATCAGCGGGGACGACAGCCAGAACGCCATCACCGCCGAGAGCGGCGCGCCGAGCGCGAGCAGCCCTGCGATGAACGGGATGACCTCGCACGAACAGAAGGGGGCGAGGCCGCCGAAAAGCGCGGCGAGAACGATCATGCGTGTTTCGCGGCCCTTGAACGCATCCGCGATCAATCTTTCGGCCCCGGCGGCCTTGAGCGCGGCGATAAGGACGACCGCGAAGACGATGTAGGGCAGGGTGCCCGCGAAGGCCCGAAGGGCGAAGCCTACGACCTCGGCGAAGCGACCGGGATCGAAAAGCGCGACAAGCGCCGGCACCACCAGAACAACTGTCCAGGG
>CBDUOT010000041.1:0-27684 GCA_965368915.1 uncultured Rhodobacterales bacterium
GCGAAGTCGGCCGAGGGCTGGTTTCCGACATTGAACTCGACCGCGTTCATGAAACCGGGGCCTCGGATGTCCGCAATCTCTGGTACGTCGTCCTGCAAGCTGGCCAGGTGTTGCTTCAGCCGTGCGCCAAGCTGGTTCGCCCGGTCGCAGAGGCCCTCTTCCTCGATCACGTCGAGAACCGCATTCGCTGCCGCGATGCCGAGCGGGCTGCCGCCGTAGGTGCCGCCCAGTCCGCCCGGTGCGGGGGCGTCCATGATCTCGGCACGACCGGTGACGGCGGCGAGAGGGAAGCCACCTGCAAGCGACTTCGCCATCGTGGTAAGATCGGGCTGAACGTCGTGATGATCCATTGCGAACATCTTGCCGGTGCGGGCGAAACCGGTCTGAACTTCGTCAGCGATCAGCAGGATGCCGTGTTCGTCGCAGATTGCGCGAAGCTGCGTCATGAATTCGCGCGGCGCCTCGTAGAAGCCGCCTTCGCCTTGGACGGGTTCGAGTATGATGGCCGCGACTCGCTTGGGGTCGACATCCGCCTTGAAAAGGTAGTTGAGCGCGTCGATCGACTTCTGAACGCTTCCGCCGTGCAGCGGCACCGGGAAGGGCGCGTGGTACACGTCGGCGGGCATGCCGCCGAAGCCAATCTTATAGGGCACCACTTTGCCGGTCAGAGCCATGCCCATAAATGTGCGGCCGTGGAAGGCACCGGTGAAGGCGACGACAGCCTGACGGCCGGTTGCCGCGCGGGCGATCTTGATGGCGTTCTCTACGGCTTCGGCACCTGTCGTGACGAAGACAGACTTTTTCTCGCCTGCGCCCGGAACCATTCCGTTCAGCCGTTCGGCCAGACGGACGTAGTTTTCGTACGGCACCACCTGATGACAGGTGTGGGTGAAGCGGTCGATCTGTTCCTTCACGGCAGCGATCACCTTGGGGTGACGGTGGCCGGTGTTCAGGACGGCGATCCCGCTGGCGAAGTCGATGTAGCGGTTGCCTTCCGCGTCCCAGATTTCGGCGTTCTCGGCCCGGTCGGCGTAGATTTGCGTCATGACGCCGACGCCGCGCGACATGGCGGATTGGCGGCGTTTCTCAATGGCGGCGTTCTGCATGGTTCGCTCCTTGCAAGATTCGCAGCATCGATAGACCTTTCACGCGGGTTGTTCAATTTGCTGAATGCTGACCGGCCGCCCCGGTCGAGCGGCGGATCTGCGCGCTAGGTACGTTTCCGAAGGGCCGTTCATGTGCCTCGGCCGCCAGCTTATGCGGCAGGCGCTGAGAGGCCGAACTTCGCCAGCGCTTCGGTCGCTCTTAAGGACCATTCCGTTATCTGGTCGGCGGGGTTTGTGTGGCGAAGACCAGAGTCTCGCAGGGATTTTTGCCGCTGTTCGTTGCCGCCTCCGAACGAGAGACTAACTCTGGGCCACCAATAGTCGACCGAGGCCTGAAAGACGTCGCAACTCGTGCCCTGATCAAGTCGCCGCGCGATCCCTGCAGCTGCAAGGTCGCGATGTTCCGCCTCGACCGGAGCGATCTGGTGGAACGCATCGGCGAGCGGCTGATAACTTGCCCGTTTGAAGTCTTCGAGTTGGACGACGACGGCATGTCCCATCAGCAGGTTCATCGCGACGGCGTCGTCCCAGCCTTCCAATGGATAGTTGAACACCGCAAGACGCATATCATGTTCAGACCGTGTGGCACCGATGTCCGCCGACCGATCCAGCCGCGCGCCCCACGGGTGTTCTCCCACGTAGCGCATCGTATCGGCGCCGAACTCGCCCATCAAACGCAGCACAATCCCGGCATGCCGGGTCTTCTCCATGACGATTTTCGCGGCAGCGATGCGTTCGGGAATTCCGGGTCCGGCGTTGATCGTGTCGGCGAACCCCGCTGCGCCTGCGAGGCTGCTGTCGACGAAGGTCGCCATCAGCCGCATGAGTTCCGCGCGATACCGAGGCGGCACGTTTTCGGGCGCCGTCAGCTTGCCCCCGGCAGCGAGGTAGTCAGCGATCGGCATCTTATCGGTCATCTTCCGCCCCTATTGATCGTAGTCGACCACAACGTTTGCGCTGACGGGCATCGCTTGGCACGAAAGCACATAGCCGCGGGTGACCTCGTAGTCCTCCAGCGCATGGTTCGTCTTCATCTCGACTTCACCTTCCAGAACCTTGCAGCGACATGTCGAACAGACGCCGGCCTTGCAGGCGTAGGGCGCGTCGATGGCATTCGCCAGCGCCGCTTCGAGGACGGTCTGGCCTGGTTCCATCTGGATGCTGCGCGATGCCCCATCGAGCGTCAGAGAAAGCGTGGCCGCTCCGGATTCTGCACCGCCGTGGCTTGGTTCTGCCCGTTTGCGTGCGCGGCCGGGCTGGGATGACGCAAACAGTTCGAACTTGATCTGACTATCATCAAGCCCGTGATCGCGCAGCGCTGCGGCGATCCCCAGCATCATCGGTTCGGGACCACAGATGAAAGCGGTGTCGATGCCCTTGATGTCGATCCAGCGGGCGAAAAGTTCGGTGCATTTTTCCCGCGTGACGAGGCCGGTAAAAAGCTCGATCTCCTGCGCGTCGCTTTCAAGGATGTGGATGATATTGAAGCGTCCCATGTGGGTGTTCTTCAGGTCTTCCAGCTCTTCGCGAAACATGATCGTGTTTACGCCCTTGTTCGCGTAGACGAGCGTGAAACGGCAGTTGGGTTCGCGCGTTAGTACGGTTTTCAGAATCGAGAGGACCGGCGTGATGCCGGATCCGCCCGCGAAACCGAGGTAGTGCTTCGCTGCGCCGGGGGCGAGAGGCGTATGGAAGCTGCCCATCGGCGGCATCGCTTCGAGCGTGTCACCCGGTTTCAGTTCCTCGTTCGCCCAAGTGGAAAAAGCCCCGCCTTCGACCCGTTTAATCCCGACCTGCAGGGCACCGTCATCGAGTCCGGAGCAAATGGAATAGGAACGGCGCAGTTCCTCGCCGTCGAATGCGCGCCGAAAGGTCAGGTACTGGCCCTGGATGAACGAGAAATCGGCACTATCTTTGGGTCTTAGCGTGACGACGACCGCGTCGCGGATGGTCTTTCGGACATCGGTAACGGTCAGCGGATGAAAGCGCGCCATGTCCGGCCTTTCAGATGCATTTGAAGTAGTCGAAAGGTTCTAGGCACGACTTGCAGCGCCACTGTGCCTTGCACGGCGTCGAGCCGAACTGGCTGATGCGCTCCAGATCTTCGGCGCCGCAGCGGGGGCAGCGTTTCGGGCCGCCGGCGGGTTCGGGTGGCGCGATGCCATACTCTTCAAGCTGCTTGCGGCCCTTCTCAGACAGCCAGTCGGTTGTCCATGGGGGAGATATGCGCCGCTTGAGGGACAACGTTTCGACGCCTTTTTCACGAAGCGCCCGCTCGATTTCCAGACTGATGACGCTCGTCGCTGGGCACCCGGAATATGTCGGCGTCACCGTAACGGTCAGTGTGTCGCCTTCCCATGCGACGTCGCGGACGATGCCGAGATCCACGACCGAAATGACCGGAATCTCAGGATCAGGCACGGCGTCGAGCCACGACCAGACGTCTTTGAGGCTCGGTTTCATGTCTACCAGGTCGCCCCCGGATAGGCGCGTTGAAGCCACTGCATCTCGGTCAGCAGATGTCCAAGATGTTCGGAATGGCGAAAGCCGGTCTTGCCACCGGCGCGTGCGAAACCACCCTCCGGCACGGCCAGCGTCGATTCGTTCAGGACCTCTGCCAGAGTGGCTTCATAGGCCGATCGAAGGTCTTCCGGTTCCGGTGCAATGCCCGCCTTCGCAAGTTCGGCGTCGATGTCGTCGCCAGAAAACATCTCGCTGACATAGGGGTAGAGCAGATCGAGAGCGGACTGCATGCGTTCATGGCTTTCTGCAGTGCCATCGCCAAGCCCGATCACAGTGCCGGAGGAGCGTTCGAGGTGATAGCTTACCTCTTTCTCCGCCTTCGCGGCGATCTCGGCCACGCGTTCTTCGGAGGAGGATCGAAGCGCTTTCAGCATTTCCAGATGCCAGGCGTCAAAGAGGAACTGCCGCATCATCGTCTGGCCGAAATCGCCGTTCGGCTGTTCAACCAATAACAGGTTCCGGAAATCCCATGTGTCGCGCAGGAACGCCAGATCATCCGCCGTCCTCGACTTGCCTTCGACCTCGGCCGCGAGCCCGAGCCACATCTGCGTCTGGCCGATCAGGTCCAGCGCGGTGTTAGCCAGCGCGATGTCTTCTTCGAGGACCGGACCGACGCCGCACCATTCGCTGACTCTGTGGCCGAGTATCAGGGTGTTGTCGCCCATGCGCAGGCAGAATTCGAACAACGGGTGCATCACATCGGCCCTGCTTCATCGGGAATGTCGTAGAAGGTCGGGTGCCGATAGACCTTGGACTCAGACGGCTCGAACATCGGGCCCTTGTCAGATGGGGAGGAAGCGGCGATGTGGTGCGCTTCGACAACCCAGATAGACACGCCTTCGTTTCGGCGGGTGTAGACGTCACGGGCGTTCCGGATGGCGGTTTCCGCGTCGGGGGCGTGAAGTGAGCCGACGTGGCGGTGGTTCAGCCCGTGTTGGCCGCGGATGAAAACCTCCCACAGGGGCCACTCTGCCTTTTTCTCCGAAGTGCTCATTCGGCAGCCACCTTTCCGGCCCGCTTCTTTTCGGCGTGCGCCAAGAGACCCTCTCGCACCCACGCGCCATCGTCCCACGCCTTGTTGCGCGCGGCGAGGCGTTCGGTGTTACAGGGACCATTGCCCTTGATGACCTCATAAAACTCGGACCAGTCAGGTTCGGAAAAGTCGTAGTGTCCGCGCTTCTCATTCCACTTCACACTGGGGTCGGGGATCGTCAGGCCAAGGAAATCGGCCTGCGGTACTGTTTCATCGACGAATTTCTGGCGTAGCTCGTCATTCGTGTTCATTTTGATTTTCCACGCCATCGACTGGGCTGAATGGACGCTGTCCTTGTCCGAGGGGCCAAACATCATCAGAGCGGGAAACCAGAAACGATTCAGCGCATCCTGTGCCATGTGGCGCTGGGCGGGCGTGCCGTTCGCCATCTTCATCATGATGTCGTAGCCCTGCCGCTGGTGGAAGCTCTCCTCCTTGCAGATGCGCACCATCGCCCGGGCGTAGGGGCCGTAGGATGTGCGCTGCAAGGGAACTTGGTTCATGATTGCTGCACCGTCGACCAGCCAGCCGACTGCGCCCATATCGGCCCAGGTGAGCGTTGGGTAGTTGAAGATCGACGAGTACTTCATCCGCCCGTCGAGCAGCATTTCGGTCAGCTCGTCACGGCTGACGCCGAGCGTTTCGGCGGCGCAGTAGAGGTAAAGTCCATGTCCGGCCTCGTCCTGCACCTTGGCGAGGAGGATCGCCTTGCGCTCTAGCGTGGGCGCGCGGGTGATCCAGTTACCCTCGGGAAGCTGGCCCACGATTTCCGAATGCGCATGCTGCCCAATCTGGCGGATCAGCGTCTTGCGGTAACCTTCTGGCATCCAGTCCTTGGGTTCGATTTTCTCGCCGGCGTCGATGCGGGCCTGAAACGCTATTGCTTCTGGGCTCTCATCAGCCGTTTCGGATTTCACCATCTGCGCATACATGGTCAGACCCTTTCCAAGATTAGTGCTGCACCCTGGCCCACGCCGACGCACATCGTGCAAAGCGCGTAGCGTCCACCGGTTCGGCGAAGCTGGTGCGCCGCAGTCAACGCGAGGCGCGCGCCCGACATGCCGAGGGGGTGACCGAGTGCAATAGCCCCGCCGTTCGGGTTCACGTGCGCCGCATCATCCGGTACGCCAAGTTCGCGAAGGGTGGCGAGCGCCTGCGACGCGAAGGCTTCATTCAATTCTATCACATCCATCTGCTTGATGGTGAGCCCCGTGCGCGCGAGCAGTTTGCGAGTCGCAGGCACGGGACCGATTCCCATGACACGGGGTTCGACGCCTGCGGACGCCATTCCGACGATACGCGCCATGGGCTTCAACACATGCATAGTCGCTGCAGCCTCACTCGCGATCAGAAGGGCCGCAGCACCGTCGTTCACACCTGAAGCATTGCCTGCCGTGACGCTTAGGTCCGGCCCGTTGATCCCCTTAAGCGAGGCGAGTTTTTCCGTCGTAGTGCCCGGCCGTGGGTGTTCGTCGGTGTCGAATACGATCGGGTCGCCATTCCGTCGAGGCATGGTAACCGGCACGATTTCATCGGCGAAGATGCCGCTCTTCTGCGCCGCCTCCCAGCGGGCTTGAGAGCGCGCCGCAAATGCATCCTGATCGGCGCGGCTGATCTGATAGTCCGCGGCAACGTTCTCGGCCGTCTCCGGCATTGAGTGGGTGCCGAACGTGCGTTCCATTTTCGGATTTACGAACCGCCAGCCGATCGTAGTGTCATAGACCGCATTGGAGCGCGCGAACGCCACTGTCGCTTTCGGCATGACAAATGGCGCGCGGCTCATGCTTTCGACGCCGCCTGCGATCAACAGGTCCTGGTCGCCTGACCGGATCGCCCGGGACGCCATGCCGACGGCGTCGAGGCCGCTGGCGCAGAGCCGGTTGACGGTGATGCCAGGAACGTTTGTAGGAAGCCCCGCGAGAAGCGCCGCCATGCGGGCAACGTTCCGGTTGTCCTCACCCGCCTGATTGGCGGCACCGAGGATGACGTCGTCCAGTGCGGACCAATCGACGAAATCGTTGCGTTCTATCAGGGCAGCGATGGGCAAGGCGGCCAGATCGTCGGTGCGAACCGACGACAATGCCCCGCCGTATCGGCCGATCGGCGTTCTGACGGCATCACAGATGAACGCGTCCATTCAGTTCCTCCCGATGCGCCGGGGCGCAAGGTGTGTAACAGAGTGCTGCTTGCCCGCCGCAAGAATCTCACCAATTCCTTGTTGGCCATTGGCGCTATCTCAATCCAGCGTCGGCAGTCCTCCGATGATCAGATCACAGACGAGGTCGGCATAGGCTATGCGCGCTTGCGCATCCGCCTTGTCGTCCCATTGGCAGTGCCAGTTCGTGAGTGCGAAGACCGACATGGTCAGGCTTCTTAGCTTCGTCAGATCGGTTGCAACCGCCTCGGGCGCGAGGCGGCGGATCCGCTCGCGGACGAAGTGGACCAGATCCCTTTGATACCCGCGCAAAACCTCTTGTTGCTCTTCGGGCAAGGCACCGATGGCGTTGAGCTGAACTTCGTGTTCAGCATCCGCGCCTTCGTAGGCCAACAGCAGCTCTTTCACGATTTCGCGCAGTTGATCGGCGGGATCATCGGTCGAGAACTGAAGGCCGCAGACCCGGTCGCGCAGGTCGCTAAGATGGCTGTCAAGAATGTCGAACAGCAATGCGTCTTTGCCGGAGTAGTAGTGATAGATGTTCGCCTTCGATATGCCGCAAGCGATCGCAACCTGGGCCATCGAGGCGCGGCCGTAACCTTCGCCGGCAAAGAGCCGGGCGGCGGTCTTCAGGATCGCCTGCCGCTTGTCATCGTGGTCTTTCGCGATTGTTCTGGCCAAACGCCCAGCCCTTCGTTCTTAGCGCCGTTCAAGCAGCGGTCGTGCACCCGTCAAACGTGTTGCATAAACCAACCGTTCGGTCAATATATGATGGGCTTGGAGCTGCCCAAGTGAGATGAGAGGCCAACCAATGCAGAACGTGGAAAGCTTCGTCCTCGGGCAATGGATCGGACCCGGCAGCGGCGCGCGGCGGATTGCGAATGCCGTCACCGGGGAGGTTTTCGCACAAGCAGGCAACGATAATCTGGACTGCGCGGCGATGATCGAATTCGCGAAAGCCAAAGGTGGGGCGGCCCTGCGCTCGATGACTTTTCACGATCGCGCCAAGATGCTGAAGGCGTTGGCACAGCATCTGAACGCGCACAAGCAGGTTCTTTACGATGTGTCCTTCGCGACCGGCGCAACCCAATCCGATCACTTGTTCGACGTGGACGGCGGAATCGGAACGTTGTTCGTCTACGCGTCGAAAGGGCGGCGGGAAATGCCAGACGCCCACGTATTGCTTGACGGTGGAATCGAGCGGTTGGGAAAGACCGGCGCATTCATGGGGCAGCATATCTACACGCCTCTTCAAGGCGTCGCCGTTCACATCAACGCCTTCAATTTTCCTGTTTGGGGTATGCTGGAGAAGCTGGCGCCCAGTCTGCTGGCCGGCGTTCCTTCGATCGTCAAGCCAGCGACGGTCAGTTGTTATGTGACCGAAGCCTGCGTCCGCCTGATGATCGAGAGTGGCCTACTGCCTGACGGTGCAGTGCAACTGGTGTCCGGCGGGCTGGGCGATACGCTCAACTTGCTTGGATGTCAGGATGCTGTGACTTTCACCGGCTCCGCAGAGACTGCGCTGCGGCTTAGGAATACGCCCAACTTGATTAGGCATGCCGTTCGTTTCACGGCTGAACAAGACAGTTTGAACGCATCGATACTTGGGCCTGACGCGGGACCGGGTGCTCCGGAGTTCGATTTGTTCGTGAAAGAAGTTACCCGCGAAATGACGGTCAAAGCGGGCCAGAAATGCACCGCCATTCGCCGCATCATCGCTCCTGAAGGGGTGGTTCAGCCGTTGATAGAGGCGTTGTCGAAGTGTTTAGCCAAGACGATTGTCGGCGATCCTCGGCTGGAAGAAGTGCGTATGGGCGCGCTCGTCTCCAGCGAACAGAAAGCGGAAGTCTTGGCCAAGTCTGCTCTGATTGCGGAGGAGGCGGAGCTTGTTTTCGGTGGTCAGGAGGGCTTCGCGCCGGTCGGCGCAAACGTCGAAAACGGGGCGTTCGTCGCGCCCTGCCTGTTTCATTGCCCTGATCCCGACAGTGCCGTGAATGTCCACGAAACCGAAGCTTTTGGACCTGTATCGACCATCATGGGATACCGCGACCTGGGTCACGCGGTGCAACTTGCCAACAAGGGACAGGGAAGCCTCGTCGCGTCCGTCATTACGAACGATCCGGCTGCCGCACGAGAGATCGCTTACGGGATCGCCGCCTATCACGGGCGGCTCTACTTCAACAATCGCGAGAGCATGGTTGAAAGCACCGGACACGGAGCGCCGATGCCGCACATGGTTCACGGTGGGCCGGGCAGGGCAGGCGGCGGAGAAGAGCTTGGCGGCATCCGTGGAGTGAAACACTTCATGCAGCGGACGGCCATCCAGGGCAGCCCCGATATCCTGACCGCGATCGGCAGCAAATGGGTGCCCGGCGCGAGCAAGTCGACCGAGGCTGCCCACCCGTTCACGCGACGGTTCGACGACCTGAAGATCGGCGAATCGATCTCAACGGCTTCTCGCACGATCACCCTGTCAGACATCGAGCACTTTGCGGATTTCACCGGCGATACCTTCTACGCCCATATGAATGAGGCTGCGGCCGAGCGGAATCCGTTTTTCCCCGGCCGAGTCGCGCACGGGTACCTGCTTCTGTCCTTCGCGGCGGGGTTGTTCGTCGAGCCGAACGAAGGACCCGTTCTGGCCAATACGGGCATCGACGCGCTTCGGTTCATGAAGCCGGTGGTGCCGGGCGACAGCATCTCGGTTGAACTGACGGTGAAGGAAAAGACGCCGCGAAACGCTGATTATGGCGAGGTTCGATGGCACGTGACGCTTCGCAACCAGAACGATGAGCCGGTCGCCGAGTATGAGTTGCTAACCATGGTGGCGCGCTGACATTGTGTCACACTGACCGGGAAGCTACTTCCTTGCTGCTTTCCGGCCGGATCAGCGGTGCCCTGCTTCGCTTGTTGCCCGCCTCGACTGCCTTTGCCGCGAGACGGACGAACTCTTCGCGCTCGTCTTCGGTCAAACCCAGCAGGATGTCGGGCTGAAGTTTTACCACGATGGGGTGGAGCTTCTCAAAGAGCCGCTCCCCCTGTGGGGTGATCCAAAGCACTTTCGCGCGCCGGTCGGTGGTGCTGACCCGACGCCTGACCAGACCTCTTGCTTCAAGCCGTTCAATGACACCGCCGGTCGTGGGGCGATCAAGCGCAATCAGACCGGCAAGCGTCGCTTGATCGATTCCTGGATTTGCCGAGAGCACCGACAAGGTTGCAAACTGCGGCGACGTCATGACGAGACCGTTGGCCTTCATCTGCTCCGCGAAAAGAGACATCGATATTTGCTGCAGTCGCCGGATCAGGTGTCCGGGCATCGTGTAGAGTTCGGTCATTCCCTGAGCTTAAATGCGTCTGGGAATTTGACAAGCATCCTAATGATTTGCTCGCTAACCAAATTTTCCACACAAGAGCGCATTTATGATGCTTCTTATGTGGGACAGTCGAAGAGTGATTGTTCGCAATCCAGAGAGGTGTCGCAAGGCCGACTGAGTAGGATGGCGGCCAAGCACGAAACTGAACAACTGAATGGCGGCGCCATGGGGCGCAAGCATTCAATTCGTAAGAAGCCGCTATGGCAGGACAACCTGCCTACCAACGGTCAAAGGGAGGAAACAAGATGACGACTCGCAGAACGATCCTTGGCTTCATGGGGGGCGTCGCGCTCGCGGCGGTGACCGCGACTGGCGCGATGGCGCAAGAGGTGACGCTCAAGCTGCACCAGTTCCTGCCGGCCCAAGCCAACGTGCCGAAGCTTATTCTCGATGTTTGGGCGGATAATGTCGAAAAGGACTCGGAGGGTCGGATCAAGGTCGACCGCTTTCCATCCATGCAGTTGGGCGGCACGCCGCCGGAACTGATTGATCAGGCGATCGACGGCATCGCGGATGTGGTCTGGACCGTGGTCGGCTACACGCCGGGCCGCTTCCCGACGACCGAGGTCTTTGAACTGCCGTTCTTCGTGACGGATGCACGCGCTGCATCCTCTGCCTACTGGCAGATGTTCGAGACGCATATGAAGGACACGGAATTCGCCGACGTTAAGATTCTTGGGACGTGGGTACACGGCCCTGGCATGTTTCACACCAACAAGCCGGTGACGAAGCCGAGCGATCTGCAGGGAATGAAGATTCGCGGCGGCTCGCGGCTGGTGAACCAGCTTCTTGAGCTGGCGGGCGCGACGCCGGTGGGTATGCCTGTTCCGGCGATCTCCGAGGCGCTGTCGAATGGGGTTCTCGATGGTACGACGATCCCGTGGGAGGTGACGCCCGCGCTCAAGGTGCCGGAGCTTGTGAAGAACCATACCGAGTTTGAAGGGCCCGCCCTTTACACGCTGACTTTCGTTCTGGCGATGAACAAGGACAAGTACGAAAGCCTGCCCGATGACCTGAAAGCGGTGATCGACAAGAACTCCGGACTGGAGTTTTCGGTCTTCGCGGGCGGCACCCAGGCGGATGCGGACGGTCCTGCGCGGCAAGTGGCGGTGGATCTGGGTAACAACGTCACCACCCTTTCAGAAGCCGACGCCGCCGAATGGCGCACCGTCGTCGAGCCCATCTATGATACATGGGTCAAGGAGATGAGCGAGAAGGGCATCGACGGTCAGGCGCTGATCGACGAAGCTCGTGCTCTCATGGACGCTTACGGCAACTGATATCATCGGTCAGCGATGGCTCGGGTCGCGGCTCCCTGCGGCTGCGACCTGAGTTAAGTGCCTGACGGGAATTACTTTATGCTCCGCTACGTGTCGCTACTTGCGCGAACGATGGCCATCCTTGGCGGGTTGGTGCTTAGTGCGCTGATCATTCTGACTGGTGTTTCAGTTACGGGCCGGGTGCTGAATACGTTCTTCCACGGGGAGTTCATGCAATCGATCGCGCCCGGGTTCGCCGAGTGGGCGTTGTCGCATGGGGTCGGGCCCGTCAATGGCGACTTCGAGCTTGTGGAGGCGGGTATCGCTTTCGCGGTCTTCGCTTTCCTGCCGCTCTGCCAGATCACCAGTGGCCACGCCTCGGTCGATATCTTCACCTCATGGCTTCCGCCAAGGTTCAATCGTGTCTTGCGCGCTGTGATCGAGATCGTCTTTGCAGTCGCGCTGGTCGTGATTGCCATGCAGCTCTACGAGGGTCTGCTTTCTAAACTGAAGTCGGGTCAAACCTCGTTCCTTCTTTCGACGCCAGTCTGGTGGAACTATGCCGCGAGCTTCGTCGGTGCGGTGATTGCGGCATTCGTCGCGGTCGTCATGGCTGGAGTGCGTGTCGTCGAGGCTGCCAGCGGGCGAGTCATCCTGGCTGACGGCTCGGAGGCGGAGCATTGAGCAATCTCGAAATCGGGCTTTATTCATTTCCGGCGCTATTGGCGCTGATATTCATGCGTGTGCCGATCGGCCTCGCCATGTTCATGACTGGCGGCATCGGTCTTTGGCTGGTCAGTGGTCTCAACCTGCCGCTCGCCAAGCTCAAGACCGAGACTTATTCGACCTTCTCTAGCTACTCGCTTTCGATCGTGCCGATGTTTCTGCTGATGGGGCAGTTCGCTACCTTGGGCGGCATGTCCAGCGCGCTGTTCAAAGCCGCCGAAGGCTGGCTGGGTCACCGTCGTGGTGGGGTGGCAATGGCAGCCATCGGCGCCTGTGCGGGCTTTGGTGCGATTTGCGGTTCATCGCTTGCGACGGCGGCAACGATGGGCCGCGTGGCTTTGCCGGAACTACGGCAATACGGCTATGCGGGCGGGTTTTCGACCGCGGCACTGGCTGCAGGCGGAACGCTCGGCATCCTGATCCCGCCTTCGGTGGTGCTGGTGATCTACGCGATCCTGACCGAACAGAATATCGCCAAGCTCTTTCTCGCCGCCGTCATTCCCGGCGTTCTCGCGGCGATCGGCTACGTCATTACGATCTCGATCTACGTGCGGCTGTACCCCGACCGGGCCGGGGTGCGTCCGCCGGTGCCCTACTCCGAGCGCTTTCGCGCCCTGATCGATGTCTGGCCGGTGCTTCTGGTGTTCGGCCTTGTCGTAGGCGGCATTTACCTCGGGTGGTTCACCCCGACAGAAGGGGCGTCAATCGGAGCCATCGGCACGGGGTTGATCGCGCTCTTCAACGGCGGCCTCAACTTCAAGACGCTTATCGAAAGCTTCATGGTTACGGCGCGCTCGACCGCGATGATCTTCTTCATCATTCTCGGGGCTGCCTTCTACAACGGCTTTCTGGCGCTGACGCAGGTGCCGCAGGAAATCTCAAACTTCGTGGTCAGCCAAGGTTTCAGTCCCTGGATGGTACTGGCGCTGGTCATCGCTTTCTATCTGGTCTTCGGCTGCGTGATGGACAGCCTGTCGATGATCTTGCTGACAATCCCAATCTTTTTTCCGGTCATTATGTCACTCGATTTCGGACTGACGCCCGAACACACGGCGATATGGTTCGGCATCCTTGTGCTTATCGCCGTTGAGGTGGGGCTGATTACGCCCCCTGTTGGTATGAACCTCTTTATCATCAACGCGATGGACCGGACGACGCCGATCCTTGAAACCTACAAGGCTGTGATGTTCTTCGTGGCCTCGGATATCGTTAGGGTGATCATTCTCGCCTCTTTCCCGGTCATAACGCTGATGCTGCTGCCCTAGCGCACCCTTTTAAATCCTTGGCAGTCTTGATGAACTCTAAAGCCAGCGCCTGTCCTTGCGTCAGGCTCAGCGCACCGCGAAGCTTCCCGGTATCTTCCTAGCGGCACTTCGCAGACAGTCGATCAGCCGCGAGCGTTCCAGGCTGAGCGGTGCGGATTCCGATGTGCTGATCCCGACGGGGCCGGCCAACAAAGGCGAACCTAAATCAACGGCGGCAAGTGTGCCGTTCGCGATTTGATCGGCGACGACGCCCCTGGAAATAAACCAGAGAAGATCAGATTCCAAAAGGACGCGCCGTGCAAATGGAAGCGCGACGGTTTCGAACACACCCGCCGCGCCGGGAAGGCCGATGCTGGTGAGATAACGCTCGACCGTGGCTGCGATGACTGCACCAGGCGGCGGCAGAATCAGGTCGTAGTCCTTGATGTGGTCTTCGGGCTGCACGGCCGTCAGCACTGGGTGCCCGGGCCGGGCGACAAGAACCACATCCTCAAGATAAAGCTGCTGGAAGCTAAGTCCGGCGAGGTTCTCGGCCGTCGGCATCCGACCGACAACCAACTCCACTTGTCCTTCGCGCAACTGGTTGAACAACAGCCAGTTTGGCCCGGTCAGAATGTGCAGACGGGCGTCGGGATGATCCTTTCGGAACGCCAGTGCCGCACGAGGCAGCAGATCCGCCGCAGCCGTCGGAAGGACGCCGATCGACAACCGGGTGGTTCCTCGGGCGGTGGCGAGCAGTCGGTTACGGGCACGCATAAGCTCGATCATCGAGGCGGAGGCGTGGCCCTGAAAAATCCTGCCCTGTTCATTCAAGCGCAACACGCGGCCGACCCGATCGAAAAGCTTGACGCCAAGCAGGTCCTCGAGTTCCTTCAACGTCTTCGACACTGCGGGCTGGGAAATGCTGAGCTGCCCAGCCGCACGCACGACGCTTTCGGCGCGAGCAACTTCGAGGAAACAGCGAATATGGCGAAGGCGAAGGTTTGCATCCCAATCCATATTCAATTGGTTATTGATAGAATTCCAAAAGTCAATTTTCGCGCGAATAGATTATTAATAGACTCTTTGTGGTTAGACTTAAGTGGGAACGCCTCGGCGCGAAGCGGCGGCTAGCGGGAAGTCGTCTGAACACGGTGACGCCGCGAGGGGAGGAGCGATGAAAACCCAGGTGCTGATTGTCGGTGGCGGACCGTCGGGCTTGCTGCTTTCGCAGCTTCTGCACGTCCGCGGCATCGACTCAGTAGTGCTGGAGCGCAAGACGAAAGACTACGTTCTAAGCCGCATTCGCGCCGGGGTCCTCGAACAGGGGCTTGCGGGATTGATGGAGGAGGCGGGCTGCGCAAGCCGCATGAAGGCCGAAGGGTTCGTTCACGACGGCACCCTAATCGCTCATGGCGACGAGGTGTTCCGCATCGATTTCAGGCAGCACACAGGAAAACCCGTCATTGTGTACGGGCAGACCGAAGTGACGCACGATCTCTACGATGCACGTGAAGAGGCGAACGGCGTTATTGAGTTTGAGGTCGATGATGTGGTGATCCACGACGCCGATCGCGAAGCGCCATACGTAACGTACCGGAAGGGTGGAGAAGAGCGCCGCATCGACTGTGACTTCATCGCGGGTTGCGATGGTTTTCACGGGGTTAGCCGGCAGACGATCCCGCTCGGCGTGCGAAAGGAGTATGAGAAGGTCTATCCGTTCGGTTGGCTCGGCATCCTGTCGGAAACGCCGCCCGTGAACGAAGAACTGATCTACTCGAACTCCGACCGAGGCTTTGCGCTTTGTTCGATGCGGAACGAGAATCTCAGCCGCTACTACATACAGTGTTCAGTATCTGATCGTCCGGAAGATTGGACGGACCACGCATTCTGGCAGGAATTGCGACGGCGCATCCCGGCGGAGTACGCCGAGAAACTGATAGCGGGACCTTCAATCGAGAAGTCCATCGCGCCGCTGCGTTCGTTCGTGACAGAGCCCATGCAGTGGGGCAGGCTGTTCTTATGTGGCGACGCCGCCCACATCGTGCCGCCAACCGGTGCGAAGGGGCTGAACACTGCGGCTTCGGACGTTCATTACCTCTACAGTGCGCTCAGGCAGTTTTACGAAACCGGCTCTTCGGCGGGGCTGGACGAATACTCAACCAAAGCGCTGGCGCGTGTCTGGAAGGCAGAGCGATTCAGTTGGTGGTTCAGCTCGCTCATGCATCGCTATCCCGACCAGTCGGACTTTGACCTCAAGATTCAATCGGCGGAACTGGCGTTCCTCAAGGCAAATGCAGCGGCGCAGAAGGCGATGGCGGAAAACTATGTAGGGCTGCCCTACTGATGCGCCCTTTGCCTATGACCAAAGGAAAGAAACAGATGATCGATCGCTTCGAGACTGGAATGAAGACGCGACGCGAAGTGCTGGGCGATTCCCATGTCGAAAGAGCAGAGGCGTCGAAGACGAAGTTCGACCTGCCGTTCCAGCAGATGATCACTGAAACGGCGTGGGGGCATCTTTGGTCGGACGACACGATCAGCCGCCGCGAACGGTCGATGCTGACGCTGGCCCTGCTTGCCGCCACGGGAAACTTCGACGAGATCCCTATGCACATCCGCGCTACGGCCAGAACCGGTGCGCGGCCCGAAGATGTCATGCAGGCTTTTCTTCACGTCGCCGTCTATGCTGGAGTTCCCAAGGCAAATCACGCGATCAAGCTGGCCAAACAGACGTATGCCGAGATGGAAGCCGGGAAGGAGCCACGATGAGAAGCCCCGCAGAGTTCTACCAGCGTGACCGCCGTTGGCACCCGCCAGCTTATGCGCGGGACTACAAGACTTCGGTTGCCAGGTCGCCCAAGTACGCGCTCATCAGCCTTCAAAACTCGATGTCGGAAATTACGGGCCCGGTCTTTGGTCACAACGACATCGACCCGATCGACAACGATCTGATCCGCAACTTCGCGAAGTCCGGCGATCCGATCGGAGAGCGGATCATCGTGCATGGGCGCGTGCTGGACGAGAACGCGCGCCCGGTGCCCGGTACGCTCGTGGAAATCTGGCAGGCCAATGCGGGCGGTCGTTACCGGCACAAGAAGGATACCTATCTTGCGCCGATCGATCCAAATTTCGGCGGTTGCGGCCGGACGCTGACGGATGAAAACGGCTACTACTACTTCCGCACGGTGAAACCCGGCGCCTATCCTTGGAGGAATTGGGTCAACGACTGGCGACCCGCGCACATACATGTATCCGTCTTCGGTACGGCCTTCGCCCAAAGGCTTATTACGCAGATGTATTTCGAAGGCGATCCACTCATCAAAACGTGTCCGATCGTCGCCACCATTCCCGATCCCGAGGCGGTCGAGCGTCTGATCGCGCCTCTGGACCGCAACGCAACGATCCCGCTTGATTCCATCGCCTACAAGTTCGACATCGTCCTGCGCGGCCGCCGCTCGACTTTGTTCGAGAACCGGCTTGAGGGGAACTGAGATGCCCCAGGAACTGAAGTATCTGAAAGAAACACCCTCTCAGACAGCCGGCCCTTATGTTCACATCGGGCTCGCGCCCGGTGCGGCCGGTTTCGACATCTACAAGAGCGAGCTTGGCTGGGATATCGCGGGTCGGCAAGCGAAGGGCGAGCGGATCCGCATCGAGGGTTTGGTGATGGACGGCACGGGATCGCCGGTGAAGGACGTGCTGCTGGAAGCCTGGCAGGCAAATGCCGAGGGTGTCTATGCGCATCCTGAACATCCCGGCGACGTGGAACAAGGCTTCCGAGGCTGGGGAAGGATCATCACCGACTTTGAGACCGGTGAATGGGCATTCAGTACTGTCAAACCCGGACCGGTCATGGGGCGGGAAGGCAAGCTTATGGCGCCCCACATCAATCTTTGGATCGTCGCGAGGGGAATCAACGTTGGCCTCAATACGCGGATTTACTTCGATGACGAGGTGGAGGCCAATGCAGACGATCCAGTCATCAATCTGATCGAGTGGGAGCGGAGGCGTTCAACCCTGATCGCAAAACGCCAGGAACGCGACGGCGGGGTCGTCTACCGCTTCGACATTCGGTTGCAGGGTGAAGATGAAACCGTATTTTTCGACATCTAGCGGGCTTTGTGGCACGACCCGCTTCGCGTCGGGATTCCCGGCAGCCAGGCATTTTGAATATGTGGTTTTAAGACCGTGACAAAACAAGTCTTCTCCTACCCTTGGTTGGACGATCTCATCGGCGACACAGAAGTCGCGGCATTGTGGTCGGCCGAAAGCCAGCTTGGGCATATAATTGCTTTTGAGCGAGCGTGGACCGACGGGCTGGAAACGTTAGGCAGGATTTCCCCGAAGGAGGCCCAGGAGGCCCGGGCGCGACTGTCGGCCTATGTGCCAGAACCGAGCGTCTTGTCTTCTGCCGCAGCGCGAGATGGCGTGGTCATACCTGAAATCATACGGCAGCTTCGAAGCGGCATGGAGGAACCGGCCGCGATCCATTCAGGGGCGACGTCGCAGGATGTTGTAGACACCGCCATTGTCCTGACCCTCCGCGATTTGTCGGAAATTCTTGATTCTCGCCTCGCAGCCCTGCTCGACGCTCTTTCAGAGCTTCGCACGCGTGTCGGCAACCAAAAGATGATGGGGCGCACCCGGATGCAGGCGGCCGTACCGATCCTCGTGGCCGACCGAATCCGTGCCTGGCGCGACCCCTTGATCGCGCAGCATGCCCGTTTGGGGGAACGTCGGCAGAATTTCGAACGTCTCCAATTTGGTGGCGCGACTGGAAACCGGGCGGAACTTGGCGAAGACGCCGCGTCGTTGGCAGCGCATCTCGGATCTGCGCTGGACCTACGTGTGCCCGAGGGCAGTTGGCACACCGACCGCACCGCGATCGCTGACTTTGCAGGCTGGATGACGCTTACGACTGCAGCGCTCGGCAAGATGGGCTTTGACCTATGTCTTATGGCGCAGCAAGGAATCGACGAAGTGCGCATTTCCGGCGGCGGTGGGTCTTCGGCGATGCCGCACAAGCAGAACCCGGTGAAGGCAGAGCTACTGGTTACACTGTCACGGCTCGCGACGGGCCTGAACAGCACGATGCAAACGGCCGTCCTGCACGAGCAGGAGCGTTCCGGTATGGCCTGGGTAACGGAATGGATCGCCTTACCGCAACTGTCGCTGGTGACGGGTAGGGCCCTGAGCTGTGCACTTGAGCTCGTTCTCGCGATTGAGGCGATGGGCGCGGAAGCGCGGCACGGCCAGCAGGACTAGGTCACCTCTCAGACCGTTCTAGGTCCCAATCGCCGAATCTGGCCGATCCGACGATCATCCTTCCACGCGCGAAACACAGGTGTTAGCGGGCCAACTGCCGCAGAATCCGTGATCGGCGAGCAACACCATATTGCTTTTTGGCGGTGTGGTGCTTCGCTCGGCGAAATCGCGCAATGCCGGGGCTGCGGTTTCGGCGAGGCACGGCTGAGTGAATATCCGCTTATGGCAATTGCCGTCATTGAGGGCAATTAACCAGAACGCTTTGGGATGAATGCAGCGGAGGTGCTCATGGAGTATGAGCAGCAAATATATGGCCGATCTTCCTTCGATCCGACCCGCGAGCGGCGCAAGCAGCGTCGTCGTGGAAGCGGCGGCGCCTTGGTGCTGGCAGGTCTGATCATCGGCGTCCTCTCCGTCATCAGCGTGACCGTCGAAAAGCCCCAGCGGGATGTCACCGCTTCAACGGACACGCTGCCGACGCGTGTTGTGCCGGTCGTTGCGGTTACCGAGTAGCCTCTCAAGTTCCAGGCCGATCAGGACCCGACGCCTAAGCGTCTCGCTGCGTTCGACAGCGTGCTGAGCGCGCGCCCCTTGGTTAGCCATGATGTCGCGAAGGCGACGGTCGCAAGCGATTCCGACCAGAAAAGGAAGTTGCGATCAGAGAGGCGGGCGCGGGTTTCAGGGTCTGCCAGAAAATAGGGTACGATCGCCACCATCATCGCGAAGATGACAGCGCCACATCCAAGGAAGATGAAGCTGCGCCGGGTCCAGAGCAAGCGGCCCTGTGCGTCGCGTTCTCCGTTCGGGAACTGCAGTAGACTGAAGAGGGCAAGACACACGAAAAACACGATCGCGGCGGCGTAGTGCAGGAACTCCGGATGAGACGTCAGCCCGAAGCGCCAGCAGAGCGGCGGTGCGTCCGTGCAGACCGGATAGCCCTGACGATGCACTGGCAGCAAGGCAACGCCCAATGCGGCCGCACCGGCGATGGCCGAAAGCCAGCGATCCGAGAGGATCTCGCCCGGCTGAGGGTCGTAGCCGCGATAGGCAATGAGGAAGATTCCGATCGCAGACATGGTACCGGTCAGCACACCACCCATCGGCGTGTAGTAAAAGCCGCTGATCGATCCTTCGAGCCCGCTCCCGGATATCCATGCATAAGTTATGAGAGAGAGAGGAAGGAACCAGCCAAGATAGCCGAGCGCCTGGCGGACGGCCTGAAAGGAGAGAACGAGATCAGGGTCATTGTTCGAGGTGCGTGGCATTGCGAATTCCTCTGGCGGATCGCCGCGAGGATAGCACGGACTTCAGGGTGTTGCGGCGTCCGCGTTATTTCTATGCCACGAGCGAGGAGGCGAGCTCTGCGATGACCGCATCTGCTGCGGCTGCGGGATTGGGCGAGGCCCAGATCGGGCGACCGATTACTATGTGGTCTGCGCCCATCTCGACTGCGCGCGCTGGCGTTGCCACGCGCTTCTGATCGTCGAGTTCACTTCCCGAGGGCCGAATTCCCGGAGTGACAATCAGACGGCCGCGGGAATCGGGCAGCGAACGGATCCGCTTCGCCTCTTGCGCGCTTGCGATCACGCCGTCCGCTCCCGCTTCGAATGCGCGAATTGCGCGCTCTTCGACGATCTCGGGGAGGTCGCCCGCATGGACGAGGCTGGCGTCAAGATCGGCCCGATCGAGTGACGTGAGCACAGTGACCGCGAGAATCTTGAGATCCGTGCCCGCGGCCCCCTCTTTGGCGGCGCGGACGACATGTGGGTCCCCATGCACTGTCAGGAAATCCAGATCGTACCGAGCCAAGCCGCGCACTGCCGCTTCGATCGTGGCGCCGATGTCGAAAAGCTTCATGTCGAGGAAGACGCGTTTGTCGTGTTCTTGCTTAAGCTCGTTGGCCAACGCCAGACCGCCGCCAGTTAGCATGCCCAGACCGATCTTGTAGAAGTTGACCCTGTCACCGAGCGTTCGAACTAGATCGAGACCAGAAAGTGCATCCGGCACATCGAGCGCAACGATCAGGCGTTCATCGGCTTGGTGCATCGGCGCTCCTTTACTGGCGGCTGAAGTGTCTTGGAATGCAGCAGCGTGTGTGTCAAGCGCGGTGACGGTTCGCGAGCGCACCGCTCAGATCGGCAAGGTCACGTACTCCTGCGGTTTCGGCGGGAACCCGCAGGAGGAAACGGATCATTTCGGCCACGCTTGGCCGAACAAAAACGCTCGACCTAGAAGGGTTTGGGAGAATCCGGCCGCCGTGGGACATTTGATCCAGAAAGGAGCTTATCATGGACTATGAACAACATATGCCGGGCCGCTCCTCTTACGATCCTTCGCGGGCACGCGCGGAATTGCATCGCGAGGGCGGCGTCGGCGGCATTCTCTTTGTTGTCGCGGTGATCGTGGCGGCACTGGCGCTTGTCATGTGGCTGGCTGGTGGCGAAGGCTCGCAAAGCGGCGGTCCAGTCAACGTCGATCCCGCCGTGACAGCCCCCGTTGATGGTTCGGTGGCACCCAGTGCGGTGGTGGAAGACCCGGCCGCACCAGCGGCGAGTGGAGCCGAGACGGCTACAGCACCAGTGCCGAGCGACTGACGACCCATCGGATTGAGTTGAGTATTCGTAGGGCGGGCCGGATGGTCCGCCCTATAAACTTTGGCGATCACTATGCCGCGCGGCAATGCGCATGGCGCTGCGGGTCCGCTGCGAAGGTTAGCTTCGCTGATGCAAGCAGGCGCGCCCTGAGCGTTGCGGCGCCCTTCGCGTGGGCAGGTGCAGCCACTCGGATGTAGGCTTGAATGGGCGTACCATCCGAAAGCACCGTAAGAGAGACGATCGCTTCCACCTGATCACCACGCCGCTCGCGTCGTGCACGCGCGATACGTGAGGAAAGAATGCGCATGACGAACACCCTATCGCATTCTCGCCGCGAACGGATTGGGTACCGGCCGCTTGCGCGCCTTCAGCACCGCCTGACGTTCGGCCGCGAGCGAAAGAAGCTGTCTCGGCAATGGCGCAAGCGTAGGGAACCACAGTCCGGCAGTCGTTCGGATGGTCGTCGTTATGCGGGTCATGATGGCTCCTCCATTAAGGTTAAGAGCAATTAGGGCTGATTCTGCTTTCCAATTCGTTTCGATCGTTTCAGCGCGTCTCCCGCGCTTGAAATCCCACAGCCCAGTCGCCAAATCATCATCAAGACCCGGATGTGTCGTGCCATAAAGGGCGACCGGAGGCCGGGGGCTCAGTAAGGAGATCACCGATGAACATGGAAAAGTTCACGGAGCGGTCTCGCGGTTTTCTTCAGGCCGCGCAGACCATCGCGATGCGCGAGGGACACCAGAGGGTGATGCCCGAGCACCTTTTGAAGGCACTCATGGATGATGATCAGGGGTTGGCATCCAACCTTATCAAGCGCGCAGGCGGCGAGCCGAGCCGCGTGGTTGATGCTGTCGACCAGATTATCGGTAAAACTCCCAAAGTCTCGGGTGGCGACGGTCAGGTTTATGTAGATACATCGCTTGTTCGCGTTCTGGACGAAGCCGAGAAAATCGCGAAGAAGGCTGGAGATTCCTTCGTGCCCGTTGAACGGGTTCTCATGGCGCTCGCCATGGTCAATACCAAAGCCAAGGATGTGCTCGAGGCCGGAGCGGTGACGCCGCAAAACCTCAATGCGGCGATCAATGACATTCGCAAGGGGCGGACCGCAGATTCGGCATCGGCCGAAGAGGGTTATGACGCCCTGAAGAAGTACGCCCGCGACCTGACTGAGGCAGCGGAAGAGGGAAAGATCGACCCGATCATCGGCCGCGATGAGGAAATCCGTCGCGCCATGCAGGTTTTGTCGCGCCGCACCAAGAACAACCCGGTGCTGATTGGCGATCCGGGCGTGGGTAAGACCGCGATCGCTGAAGGTCTTGCCATTCGTATCGTCAACGGCGACGTGCCTGAATCGCTCAGGAACAAGAAGCTGATGGCGCTCGACATGGGGGCGCTGATCGCAGGCGCCAAATACCGCGGTGAGTTCGAAGAGCGGCTGAAAGCCGTCCTTAAAGAGATCGAGGCCGCTGCGGGCGAGATCATCCTGTTCATCGACGAAATGCACACGCTTGTCGGCGCGGGCAAGACGGACGGTGCCATGGATGCGGCCAACCTTATCAAGCCGGCACTCGCGCGAGGCGAGTTGCATTGCATCGGCGCGACCACGCTCGACGAATACCGCAAGTATGTCGAGAAAGACGCTGCCCTTGCCCGCCGGTTCCAGCCGATCATGATCGAAGAACCGACTGTCGAAGACACGATCTCGATCTTGCGCGGCATCAAAGAGAAGTACGAGCTTCACCACGGTGTGAAGATCTCTGACAGCGCGCTCGTCGCGGCGGCGACGCTTAGCCACCGTTACATCACCGACCGTTTCTTGCCCGACAAGGCAATTGACCTCGTGGACGAAGCGGCGAGCCGCTTGCGCATGGAGGTCGACTCCAAGCCCGAAGAGCTGGACGCACTCGATCGTGAGATCCTGCAGAAGCAGATCGAAGCCGAGGCTCTGAAAAAGGAGGACGATGCGGCCTCCAAGGACAGGCTTGAGAACCTGGAAAAGGAACTGAGTGAGCTTTCCCAACGGTCAGCCGAGATGACCGCGAAGTGGCAGGCGGAGCGCGACAAGCTCGAATCCGCGCGCGGTCTTAAGGAGCAGCTGGATCAGGCGAGGAGCGAACTCGACCATGCAAAGCGTGCAGGCGACCTCGCGCGAGCGGGCGAGTTGAGCTATGGCGTCATCCCGCAGCTTGAAAAGCAGCTTGCTTCGGCAGAAGAGCAGGAAGACACGCTGATGGTCGAAGAGGCCGTGCGGCCGGAGCAGATAGCTGAAGTGGTCGAGCGCTGGACGGGTATTCCCACGTCCAAGATGCTCGAGGGCGAGCGGGAAAAACTTCTCAAGATGGAAGAGGAACTGGGTCGACGGGTCGTCGGCCAGCATCGCGCCGTTGAAGCGGTGTCAAAAGCGGTTCGCCGTGCGCGTGCCGGTCTTCAGGACGAAAACAGACCTCTCGGTTCGTTCCTGTTCCTAGGGCCGACAGGTGTCGGTAAGACGGAGCTGACGAAGGCGTTGGCCGAGTACCTTTTCGACGATGAGCACGCGATGGTCCGCATCGACATGTCGGAGTTCATGGAGAAGCACTCGGTTGCACGGCTCATCGGCGCCCCTCCAGGCTATGTCGGCTATGATGAAGGCGGCGTGCTGACCGAAGCGGTGCGGCGGCGTCCGTATCAGGTTATCCTGTTCGACGAGGTCGAGAAGGCGCACCCGGATGTCTTCAATGTACTTCTGCAGGTTCTCGACGATGGAGTCCTGACCGACGGGCAGGGGCATCGTGTCGACTTCAAGCAAACGCTGATCGTGCTGACCTCCAACCTTGGGTCCCAAGCCTTGAGCCAACTGCCAGAGGGTGCGGACGCCGCGCAAGCGAAGCGCGACGTGATGGATGCGGTCCGCGCGCATTTCAGGCCTGAGTTCCTGAACCGGCTTGATGATCAGATCATCTTCGATCGGCTCACGCGCGAGGACATGGGTGGTATTGTCGAGATCCAGCTCTCCGGTCTCGAGAAGCGGCTCTCTCAGCGCAAGATCGCGCTGGAGATTGACGAAGCAGCCAAGAAATGGCTGGCCGAGGAAGGCTATGATCCGGTCTTCGGCGCGCGTCCGCTCAAGCGCGTGATCCAGCGCCACCTGCAGGACCCGCTGGCCGAGATGCTTCTGGCGGGCGATGTCAAGGACGGTGACGAGGTGACGGTGAGTGCCGGGACCGAGGGTTTGATCGTTGGGGAGCGTGTGTCGAAGTCTACGCGGCCACGGCCCGAGGACGCGGTGCTCCACTAAAGACATGACGCGCGGTCACACTTTGTGATGGCCGCGCGTCATCCTAGCCTTCCTGCTACGATGTTTCGGGGAGGGTGTCATGAGCCGTAGAATAGATGAATTGCTCATGGAGTATGGCGAAAGCCATCAGGATCACACGAACAAGGCCATTCACTGGATATGCGTACCCATCATCGTCTGGACGGTGATGGCAGTCCTGTATTCGCTCCCGTTGCCGGGCAGTATGTCCGGTGTCCCGCTGATGAACTGGCTAACCGTCGTCCTGCTTTTAGCCCTTCTATATTATGTGAGTCTGTCGCGGACGCTCGCGCTGGGGTTTGTCGTCTTTGCCGCTGCAGCGGTGTTGCTGATCCGGGTCTACGAACAGGCCTTTGTTCTGCCGGTTTGGAAGGCGGCGCTTGGGCTTTTCGTTCTGGCGTGGCTCGGGCAGTTCTGGGGTCACAAAATCGAAGGGCGGAAACCTTCCTTCTTCAAAGATGTGCAGTTCCTGTTGATCGGTCCAGCCTGGCTGATGAGCTTCATCTATCGTCGCCTTGGCATTCCGATCTGATCGCGGCCTGCGAAATCGTTACAAAATCCCAACGCAGTCGTGAGACGGGTTTATTGGGTCGTATGGGGCGTCTCGGCTAGTCTGGCACGCAAGGACAGATCAGGAGAACCCCATGCCCAGCCAATTCCGCCCCGACCTGAAATGGTCCGACGTCACTCCGCGGGCCGACTTTCTGAATCGCCGTCAACTGATCGCCGGCGCAGCGGCGCTGGGTTTCGCAGGTCCGGCGGCAGCGAAGCTGAACTACCTGCCATCTGACCTTTCAACCGATCTCGAACCGAATACGTTCGAGGAGATTACGAGCTACAACAACTTCTATGAGTTCGGCACCGGGAAGGACGAGCCGTTGGCACATGCCAGTCAGCTTACCACCGATCCTTGGTCGGTGACGATAGATGGCCTGGTCGATCGGCCCGGCGACTATGATCTGGCTGATCTGCTGTCGGGCGTAACGCTGGAAGAACGAATCTATCGCTTTCGATGCGTGGAAGCGTGGTCGATGGTGGTGCCCTGGATCGGATTTCAGCTTTCTGAGATTCTTGATCGGGTCGGGGTTCAGTCTGGCGCTAAATACGTGGCGTTCGAAACGATCGTGCGCCCCGAGGAGATGCCCGGTCAGCGGTTGCCCATTCTCGACTGGCCATACCGTGAGGGACTACGGCTGGATGAGGCAATGAATCCGCTGACGATTCTCGCTACCGGTCTTTACGGGGAAGAGATGCCGAAACAGAACGGTGCGCCGATCCGTCTCGTCGTGCCGTGGAAGTATGGTTTCAAGTCGATCAAGTCGATCGTGCGGATCAGCCTGACCGACGCCCAGCCGCAAACGACCTGGAACATACAGAATCCGCGCGAATACGGCTTCTATTCGAACGTGAACCCCGAGGTCGACCATCCACGCTGGAGCCAGGCCTCGGAACGGCGGATCGGTGGAGGGCTCTTTGCAGGGCGCGAGCCAACGCTGATGTTCAATGGCTACGAGGAACACGTCGCCGAACTGTACACCGGTCAGGATCTGACGAGGGATTTCTGAGGTGACAGAGCTTCGCACCATCATCACCTGTCCGATCTGCGGCAAGTCCACTGCGGAGGTGATGCCGACCGACTACTGTCAGTACTTCTACGAATGCTCTGGCTGCGACGAGGTTCTTAGGCCGAAGCCGGGCGACTGCTGCGTCTTCTGTTCCTACGGGACGATGCCTTGTCCACCGGTTCAGTCCGGCGTTGGTTGCTGCGGTGCGCCTGAATGATCGCAGATCGGGTGAACCGCCTCGTTAGACGCGTTCCGGCGTGGCCCATATATATAGTGGGTGCATCGCTGCCAGTTTGGCTGCTTTGGCGCGGCTCGGTCGGGGGTCTGGGCATAGACCCGGTTAAGGTGATCGAGCATACGCTCGGTCTCTGGGCGCTTAAGCTGATCGTGATGGGACTTTGCATATCGCCGCTCCGGCGCTTCGCGGGGCTCAACCTGCTCAAGTATCGCCGTGCGATTGGCGTTCTCGCGTTCGCCTACGCCCTGCTGCATTTCCTCACGTGGATCGTTCTGGATATGGGGCTGTTGCTCGATCAGGCGCTGAAGGACATCGTCAAGCGGCCCTACATCACGATCGGCATGGCCGCTTTGCTTCTTTTGCTTCCGCTCGCGCTTACGTCGAATAACTGGTCTTTACGAAAGTTGGGCACGCAGCGTTGGAGGCGGTGGCACAAGCTCACTTATCCGGCCGCGCTTCTCGCTGCTCTTCACTACGTATGGTTGGTGAAGGCCTGGCCCATCGAGCCATTCATCTATCTGGCCGTGATTCTGACCCTCATTGCATTGCGCGCGCTCTCTAGAGGCAGCCGAGCAGCTGCCGTACAGCCACGATTCACCGGAATCAGCGGGGAGCCGGCAGTGCAAACTCAGAATCACGGGGCCGAATCCAGCTATTCAGGCAATTTCCGGCGATAAACAGAGCCCTGAGTCTGTGGATAAGGCGCCCCGTCACCGAGATTCGAGAATTGGCAGAACAATCTTGTTGCTCGGGAACGCGCCGAATAGTTGCCTTCATTGCGCTAACCCCAAGATTTTGGAGAAAAAACGGGGGCTCCGAAAAAAATGTCATCTTTCTCGAAAAAAGCGCTTGCGGTCCCCGGCGCTGATCCGTAAACACCCCCTCACCGAAGCGGCAAACACTGCTACGGCGGACGGAACGGCGGCGACGCCACGAAGTTCGAGACTACAAAAAACGAGAGATATGCAGGCGGGCGCGCCAAGCAAGTAATGGCGCTTCCGGTTGATTTTGTCTCTCACGCTCTTTGAAATTGCTGGTTACTGAAGAGATATGTGGGCGGTTTGGTCCTTTCGATGGACAAACGCTGCATATCGGCCTTCTAGGGGCAACCCGATGATGAAGGTGTCAGCTTCACTGTCTTGACGGACTTCGTTCCCTTGGAACGATGTGCATCAGACAGAGACGATCCCTCCCGCAAAGGAGGGACGATGTGCAGAGGTTCGAACGTCAAGGTTAGCGCGTAAGCGCTTTCAACTTGAGAGTTTGATCCTGGCTCAGAACGAACGCTGGCGGCAGGCCTA
>CBDUOT010000042.1:0-27336 GCA_965368915.1 uncultured Rhodobacterales bacterium
TGGCGCAAGGGATCGTGGCGCCGCGCGGAACCGCGCTTGATGGTGCGCTGGCGCTTGCTGCACGTGCCGAGGCCGGGCCATGAGGGTGCCGACCCGCATTCAGTGGACAACGAGGCAAGGAAGCAGGCCCTCGCGGTACGACGCTCGCTTCGCTACTGTCAGGGCAGAATTCCCGATGGCCGAGGGCTAGGCATTTGACGAGATATCTTCTGCAAGGCGCTGATATATTTGATGGAACCGGAATTGGACCGGGCGCACTTCTCGTGGGCGACGGCCGCATCCTTTCGCGTCTGCCCGTTGGCGCAGAGGTTGACGCGGAGCCGGTTCTTCTCGACGGAGGAATTCTCGCGCCGGGCTTCGTGGACATGCAGCTCAATGGTGGCGGCGGGGTCATGTTCGGTGACGATCCGAGCGTCGAAACGATCGAGCGCATCGCGAACGCCCATGCCAGTATCGGTGCGACGACCATCATGCCGACATTGGTCACCGACACGCCCGAAACGACGCGTGCTGCCGTGGATGCGGTCGAACGCGCGGTTGCGCGCGATGTGCCCGGAGTGGCCGGCCTTCACCTTGAAGGGCCGCATCTTTGCCTAGCGCGGAAGGGGGCGCATGACCCCGACTTAATCCGGCCGATGACTGACGATGATCTTCACTTCCTGATCGATGCTGCGCGCCGTTTGCCGCGACTTCTGGTGACGCTCGCGACCGAAAACGTCACAAACGCGCAGATAGGGCAGCTTGCGGCCCATGGCGTGATCGTGTCCCTGGGGCATACGGATGCGGGAATTTCGGATTGTCGCGCCGCATTCCGGTCAGGCGCAACCATCGCGACGCATCTTTTCAATGCGATGAGCGGCTTGGACCACCGCGAACCGGGCCTCGTTGCGGCGGTTCTGTCGGAAGGCTGTGTCAGCGCGGGGGTTATTGCCGATGGCATTCACGTCCATCCTGACGCGCTGGCCACGGCGCTCCGCGCGAAAGCGGGGCCGGGCGAGTTATTCCTGGTGACCGATGCGATGGCCACGGCCGGCTCAGAGATCGTGACTTTCACGCTGAACGGACGCGAGATCCGGCGCAGCGACGGAAAGCTGACGCTTGATGATGGCACCTTGGCCGGAGCCGATCTGGAGATGGCCGGCGCGTTGCGCATCCTCCGTGACCGCGTGGGTTGGCCGCTTGCACGCAGCCTTGCGATGGCCACGTCTATTCCTGCGCGTGTGCTCGGGCTTTCTGACAGTGCGGGGCATCTTGTCGAAGGGCGCGTGGCGGACATCGTGCATCTCGACAACGATCTTCGCCTGAGCGCGGTTTGGCAGAGGGGGGAGCGGATCGAGCCGTTCCAACTCAATATAAAAGTCCGATAAGCAGAATTATGTAAAGTAAATGTGAGCCCAGATAGCGTAAAACCCCACAAATGCGCTGTATTGCGTCATTACGCCTGTAGACCTGCCCCCCGATATGCCGCTACACGAAAAACCGACAGCCAACCGGAGCAGATTCATGACAACGCAGTCCGCCATCAAGATCGCCCCGTCCATTCTCTCGGCTGATTTCGCCGATTTCGGGCGCGAGATCCAGGCAATCGAGGCGCAAGGCGCCGATTGGGTGCATGTCGACGTGATGGATGGCCATTTCGTTCCGAACCTGACTTTCGGCCCTGCGCTGTGCAAAGCAATTCGTCGTCACATCAAGACCGTGATGGACGTGCATCTCATGATTTCGCCGGTCGATCCCTATATCGAGGCTTTTGCCGACGCCGGCGCAGACATAATCACTGTGCATCTCGAAGCCGGGCCGCATATTCACCGCACGCTGCAAGCCATTCGGGCGACTGGAAAAAAAGCGGGTCTAGCGCTCAATCCGGGTACGCCGGCTGAAGCCGCCGCGCCACTTCTGGACATGGTCGACCTGATCTGCGTCATGACGGTGAATCCTGGCTTCGGAGGCCAGAAATTCATTCATTCTCAAGTAGATAAGGTCCGCTCCTTGCGCAACATGATAGGTGGTCGGCCAATCAATATCGAAATCGATGGCGGCATCACGCCCGAAACGGCTCCGCTGGTTACGGCAGCTGGTGCCGACGTGCTCGTCGCCGGATCCGCCGTCTTTGGCAATGGGTCGGTCGAAAAACCCGAGATCTACGGGCAGAATATTCGCGCGATCCGGTCCGCCGTCGAAACCGTCACCGTCTGAGGAGAACCTTCATGGCCGTATCCCCACCCGTCTGTGATTTCGGCTGGAAAGCCGTGGATTTCACCCTGCCCGGAACCGATGGCCGCGACTGGTCGTTTGCAGACGTCGCCGGAACCAACGGCACGCTCGTCATGTTTATCTGCAATCATTGCCCCTATGTGAAATCGGTCATCGACCGGATCGTCCGCGACGCTAAGGACCTGCAGAACCTCGGGATCGGCGTTGCCGCGATCAGCGCGAACGACGCGGTCGCGTATCCGGAGGATAGCTTCGAGAACATGAAGCTCTTTGCCGCGCGCCACGACTTTCCTTTCCCCTATTTGCATGACGACAGCCAGGAGGTTGCGCGGGCTTATGGCGCCGCCTGCACGCCCGATTTCTTCGGCTTCAACGCTGCGGGCGAGCTTCAGTATCGCGGGCGTCTCGACGCATCGGGTCGGCAGGCCGCCCCGGCGGATGCAAAGCGTGATCTTTTCGATGCCATGAAGCTTGTCGCCGAGACAGGCCAAGGGCCTGCCGAGCAGGTGCCGTCGATGGGATGTTCGATCAAGTGGAAGCCCGCCTGACCCCCCTACCCCAAGCAAGCCACTGGTTGTCGTCGCGCGGCGTGTCTGGCGGTGCGAAACGTGTTCGCCACGACCGCCCGTCTCCGTAGTGACATTTATACCGATGCTCCACGTTCAGATTTTCCGGCCGTCTGAAGCGCCCCGGAGTTCGATAATGCGAGTCTCGACAGAACGTTCCCGACATGGCACAAGTATGGCGGGGATACTGCTATGAAATTACTGACTCGAGCGGGCTCGATTGTCGAACTCGCATCTGTGAAAGTGTCACAACCATCGCGGAACGCGTCAGGCGATTTGCCCCCTGAAGCGGGAGGCTTCGCATGAGTGCAACCAGGTTGGACAAAACTGACCTGATTACCCATCTCGAGCGAGTGATTGAGGCCACGAGCATCGAAGAGCTTTGGTCGCTTCACCTGGAAAAGATGGCGAGCTACGGGTTCGACCGGCTTCTCTATGGCTTCACACGGTTCCGGACGCCCAATTCGTTCGGCAATGCCGACGATCTGCTCGTTCTGTCCAATCACGAAGAGCGCTATCTCGACGAGTTCGTGAAAAGCGGCATCTACAACCATGCGCCCATGGTCAAGTGGGCGGCCGTCAATGAAGGCGCTTGTTCCTGGAGATTGATCGAGGAAATACTGGCCACCGGCACCGTCACTGATACGGAGCGGCGCATCATTGAACTCAACCACCGCTACAACATCCGTGCTGGCTACTCGATCAGCTTCCGCGACGTATCTGTGCGCGCCAAGGGAGCAATCGGTCTTTGCGCGAGCAAGGACACACGGCAACGCGAAGTCGAAGAGATGTGGGAAGACAAGGGGCGTGAGATCACGGTGATCAACAACGTCACCCATCTCAAGATCACCTCGATGCCCTTCGCCTCGGCGCGGCGTGCGCTGACGCCTCGTCAGCGTGAAGCGCTCGAATGGGTTGGCGACGGAAAGACCATGCAGGATATAGCTACGATCATGGGTCTGACGCCTGCGACGGTCGAGAAACATCTAAGGCTTGCGCGGGAATCTCTGGATGTCGAAACGACGGCCCAGGCAGTGCTCAAAGCGTCCTTCCAGAACCAGATATTTGTCGTTCCCGGCTAACTCTGATTCGCTGCTACTTGTTTACGCTTCGCGAACGATGCCGGCTCTATCCGGCGTTGATCAATCGTTTACGCACTGTCCTCTGACTCTAAATCGTTACAATTCAATCGGGTAAGGATTCCCTTACTTCCCTTACCTAACGTAAAGTTGCAATATGTCCATGTTCCGTGAGTGGTGGCATTAGCCAGGAACAGCGCCCCAGACCAACCCGAGGCTTTTTTCGGGGGAACGGGGGGCCCGGGAAACCGGACGCTGGGCCTGTCGGGTGAATAGTCCTCCTGGCAGGTCTGGCACCAGAGACGCGCCCTGTCCTCATCCCCAACAGGTGCTGGCGCGATATTGGGCGGTATGGTCTCCAAGATCGTACCGCCCTTTTTCATTGGCTCACCGAGAAATAAGCCCTCCTCGATGTTTCGGGTACATCCACGACGCCACGCGCCTGATCTGGATCAGTCGTTGCAAGCACGAATCGAACTAAAATTAGATGTTCCGTGAGTGGTGGCTTTGGCCAGGAACAGCGCCCCGGACCAGTTCGCTGGATTTTGTGAAGGAATGGGGCGCTCCGGGAAACCGGATCGCGGCTGCATCGGGCCATTATGTCCGAAGCATTCGCGGCGAGAGGTGCGGTCTACCCTTGTCCCCAAGGGCCGGCTGCGCGATCGGGGTGGTGCGTGTCTTGGCGGAACGCATCGCCCCACTTTTTTGCCGTCGAGAACTGAAAAGGGCCGGGAAGCTCCCGGCCCTCAGTACTCTGGTCTTCCCGCAGATCAGGCGCCGCGGGTCTTGGCGACTTCTGCGGCGAAGTCTTCTTTTTCCTTCTCGATTCCCTCACCGACGGCAACGCGGGCAAAGCCGGTGATCTCGACACCGGCATCCTTCGCGGCTTGTGCCACGGTGATGTCCGGGTTGATCACGAACTTCTGGCCGAGAAGAGTGACTTCCTCGAAATACTTGGCCATCCGTCCGACGATCATCTTCTCGATCACGGCATCGGGCTTGCCCGATTCACGCGCCTGCTCGGTCAGAACGGTCTTCTCACGCTCGACGAGCGTGGGATCGAGGTCCTTCTCGGACAGGGAAGCGGGGGAGGTCGCGGCGATGTGCATCGCGAACTGACGACCGATTTCCTGTGCCTTGTCCTTCGGCCCTTTCAGCGCGACCAGCACGCCGATCTTGCCCATCCCGTCCGCAGCGGCGCTGTGGACGTAGGACACAACCGTATCGCCTTCCAGAACGTGCATCCGGCGCAGCGTCATGTTCTCGCCGATCCGCGCGATCGCGTCGGTCAGAACTTCCTCGACCGGCTTCCCATTAAGGTGGGTCGCTTTCAGCACTTCGACCGACTCGCCGGTTTCCAGCGCGAGGTTCGTGATCTCACGCACCATCTCCTGGAAATCGGTGTTCTTGGCGACGAAGTCCGTTTCGGAGTTGATCTCGATCGCGACGCCCTTGCCGTCGGTGACGGCGACGCCGATCAGGCCCTCGGCGGCCACGCGGCCTGATTTTTTCGCAGCTTTGGCGAGGCCCTTGGTGCGCAGCCAATCCTGGGCGGCTTCCATGTCGCCGTCCGTTTCGGTCAGCGCCTTCTTGGCATCCATCATCCCTGCGCCGGTCGACTCGCGCAGTTCTTTCACCATTTGTGCGGTGATTGCCATGTCTGGCTCTCCTTCGAAAATTTCCCACAGGGTCGGGCGGGGTTTAGCCCCGCCCGTTGAACATCTTGTGACAGGGCCGAATGTCGGCCCCGGTCACGGAACGATCAGGCGCTTTCGGCTTTCTCGGCGGGCGCTTCAGCGGCAGGAGCCTCTTCAGCGGCGGCTTCCACGGCAGGAGCTTCTTCAGCAGTCGCCTCTTCAGCGGTTGCCTCTTCCTCGGGTGCCTCGTCGAACGAACCGATGTCGATGCCGGCCGCACCCATTTGGGCGGTCATGCCGTCAAGAGCAGCGCGGCTTACAAGGTCGCAGTAAAGCGCGATCGCGCGCGCGGCGTCGTCGTTGCCCGGAATGACGTAGTCAACGCCGTCCGGCGGGCAGTTGGTGTCGACGATGGCGACGACCGGAATGCCAAGCTTCTTGGCTTCGGCGATAGCGAGGTCTTCCTTGTTCACGTCGATGACGAAAAGAAGATCGGGCACGCCGCCCATTTCGCGGATCCCGCCGAGCGAGGCCTGAAGCTTCGCCTGCTCGCGCTCCATGCCGAGCCGTTCTTTCTTGGTCAGGCCCTCGGCGCCCGAGCCCAGAACTTCGTCGATGTTCTTCAGGCGGGCGATCGACTGCGAAACGGTCTTCCAGTTGGTAAGCGTTCCGCCCAGCCAACGGTGGTTCATGTAGTACTGAGCGCACTTTTCAGCAGCCTCGGCGACCGGCTTTTGTGCCTGACGCTTGGTCCCGACGAAGAGGATGCGGCCGTTTTTCGCGACGGTTTCGCGAATGACGTTCAGCGCGGCGTCCAGCATCGGGACGGTCTGCGTCAGGTCGATGATGTGAATGCCGTTGCGGTCGCCGTAGATGTACTCGCCCATCCGCGGGTTCCAGCGCTGCGTCTGGTGACCGTAGTGAACGCCAGCTTCCAAAAGCTGACGCATAGAGAATTCTGGGAGCGCCATGTCCAATTCCTTTCCGGTTTGCGCCTCGGCGAAGCCATTCAGGGATCTCTCCCAACCGGCGGACCGAACGGGGATTTCTCCCCCGAGGGCCCAAGCCTCGCCTGTGAAGTGGCGCGCGTATAGAATGAATTGCCGGTCCACGCAAGCCCTCGCCGCGTTTGACGGGGGTGATGGGCTATGAAGATTGAGCAACGGCGAGCCAAGGGTCAGAGCGCGTGGAGCCATCCGATCAGTGGCATCAGCGCGCGGGTCCGGTCGAGCACCTCGTCCACCGCTTTTTCAGTGCCGATCCAGTCGGGCATCATGCGCCCCTCCATCGTCCGGGCAACGATGCCCTTGTAACGCAAGAGGTAGTCCCACTCTGGCGCGGGGTCGAACCCTTTCGGCAGTCGCTTAAGATGCGGCTCGTCGAGATGGCAGCCGATAAGGGCGGCCTCTTTCAGCGCGTCCAGAAGCGCATTGCGCTCGTCCGGATCGGCAAGCCGCGCGCGGTAGGCCTCCAGCACCGGCCCTTCGAACGACCATCGGCCCGCGCCGTAGCCGATGCCGTCGGGCGACAGGACGACATGCATTCCCGCGCCCTTGTTGGGATGCTCGCCGGGCCAGAAGATCATGTGAAGCCAAGGTTCATATGGCGCCTTGTTGGCCGAGAAGCGGACATCGCGGTTGATCCGTCTCAGCGAGGCATTGAGCTTCGCCTCTGCCTTCATCGCGGGCTCCATCGCTGCCATCTCGGGGGCAAGCGCTTGGATGAAGGCAAAGGCGGGCGCTTTCCAATGGGCTTCGTACCTGTCGCGATTTGCTTCGAACCAGCTTCGCCTGTTGTTCTCCGCCAGATCGGTGAGGAAGCGAAAGGTTTCTGGCGAAAAGCCGTGAAATGTCGGCACGTCAGCCTCCTGAAGTTGCTTGGGTTCCGAATACAGGCTTCACTTACTACACCAATCCGCAATTTCCGCCTTGAAGAGGACCCACAGATGCCGATTGCAGAATTCATCCGCGCTTTCCCCGCCATCGATATCCCGTTTCCCGATGACGTCGTCACGACAAACGTGATGCGTTCGGATGACGGTCTTGCCGTCTTCTTCACCTTCCACAAAGACATCGACCTGCCCCCGCATTCCCACAAGGGCCAGTGGGGCACGGTTCTTCAGGGCGAGATAGAGTTGACGATTGGCGACGACACGCGCGTTTACCGTCCGGGTCAAACCTATTCGATCCCTGCTGGTGCCGTCCATTCAGCGCGCATACCAGCCGGGGCAGTCGTGCTGGACGTTTTCGAAGAAGCGGATCGCTACCCGCTCCGGGCCTGATCCGCGCCCTTGACCATCAGTAGAAAGCTCTTGCCGGCATGTTCCCAGCCGTCCTTGATCATCGCCCTGCTCGCGGCCAATTCGTAGCCATGCCGCTCGTAAAGGCGGCGCGCGCCGCGGTTGGCGTCCGAGACGATCAGGCTCATGCCATTTGGCCCGGCATAGCTTTCCGCAAACTCAAGCAATCGGCCGCCGATGCCGCGCCCCTGATGCTCGGGGCGCGTGGCGAGCACGTTGACATAGAAGGTGCCCGGCGCAGTGTTCTCCAGTTCCTGAAGCGGCACGAACATCGCGGGTAACTCCGGGTCTATCGGTTCCGGCTCGTCAGGTTGCGTGTAGCCGATCAGGCAGGCCGCGATTTGGCCGTTTCGCTCGGCGATCCAGGCGTTGCGCCAACTGAACGCGCCTGTGTCGCGCGCGGCGCGCGTTGCGCCCACATCCCAGACCGACTGTCCAGGTTCGGCCATTTCCGACCAGAGGTGACTAGGCAGCCCCTCGCCCGCAAGATCGAACAAACGAGCGAGATCTGCTGCGTCTTCGCGCCGGGCGGGCCGGATGTTGATGTCATCCTGTTGCATTGCTGGATCCCATGCAGATGCCACCGGGCCAAGGGGCCCGATGAGCTTGATTATACCTCAATCCGAATACTCGCGCCGATGTGTTCCATGTTTCGCAGTGGACGTGTCACAAACAAAACCGGCGTCGAACGCATTGCGGTTGTCTGTCGCTGGATAGACGTTCGGCAACCTCAAGGGATTGCGTGATCGGATCCAGCGCCGAATGGCAGTGGTCTTCATCGTCATGCTCCGTTTCAGGTGCGGCGGCCGCCAGTGTCCTTCCTGGCGGCCGCATTGCGTGGATGTCTTCCGTCAGTCGCGCGACCGATAAATGTGCCGTGCAACGATCTCTCCGGTCGGGTCGCGTTCCAGTCCGATGTCGCGCAGGAGGTAATCGGGCAGGTCCGCCGTTTGCTTTCGGAAGTGCTTTGCCTCTCGGCGCGCGCGCCATCGTTTCTTCAGTGGTTCAAACATGGTCTTTCCTTAATTCGATACGCGTCAGGCCCGCGAGCCGAGCCATCGGCAGGAGGAAGCCGTTCGCGAAGGTTCTGGTTTCTTGTGATAGGCGCCGGACCTTGTGGGTCCGGTGCCGGGTCAGGCGAGGGCCGGGCCGTGGACGTGCTTCGAAGCGCATCCCACATGGCGATGATCCGTGCCGCAGCAACCGCCGATCACCCGCAGATTGGGCAACTTCTTGGCGAAGCGCGCGTAAAGCTGACCGAACTCCTCCGGGTCGCCGTCATCAAGCTCCTCGGCCTCATCGAGTTCCGCATGGCTCATGCGTGAGGCGTTGGCGCGGATGGCGCCGATCCGGTCGGTCCACCCGCCGTCAAGTGCATCCATGAAATGCGTCGGATGGGCGCAATTGATCATGAATGAGATCGCCGCAGCGTCCGTCGCCTCGTCGGTCGCGCGGATCGCCTCGGCCATCGTCTCGCCGGAGGGCAACCGCCCGTCAGTTTCGACCGTAAAGCCGATGCTGAATGGCAGCCCCGCTTTGATCGCGGCATTAGCCACCCCGATCGCTTCGCCCGAATGGGTCATGGTCATCGCCGTCACTACATCGACGCCGATTTCACTGAACGCCTCGAGCTGCACGCGGTGTCGCGCCTCGGCGGTCTTTGGCGTAAGCGCCGCTTCGATCGCGTAGCCATCACCGGACGGCCCCACGATGCCGTTGATCAGGATCGGCGTTTCGGCCGTTTCCCACCGCTCGCGCAGCTGAGCGCCGAAGTGGATCGCATCGCGATTGATGCGGCGGATATCGCTGCCTTCCAGCCCCATCACGCGGCCCCACGCGCTGTTCGCGCGCCAAGTCGGCAGGTCGAGCACGAAGCCGGTCCGGGCTTCGCGGGCTAGCTGCAGATAGGTCTCAAAGTAACGGGTCAGCGCATCGCGTCCCTTTTCACTGTCAAGAAGTGTGAAGGCCGCGAATTGCGGAAGGTCGAGCCCCTCGTGAAACACCATCGTCGTCTCAAGGCCGCCGTCTGTCAGGAAGGGTCGCTTTGCCTGTATGAGTTTTTCAAGCCGTGTCATGTCAATTCCTCTTTCAATACCTTGGGAACGGTATGCGTTCCCGCTTTGCCGGTTCCGCGACTTGCGGACCCGTGAGGCCGCGAGGGCCTCGAAATCACTCGTCATGCTCAAAACTGGTCTTTTGCCGTGCGGGCCCCATCGGGGGTGGCGGTGCGCCGTTTCCCGGTGGAACCGTCGTTCTGAAGGGCCTAATTGCCCTGTGCGAAATGACGCCCGACGACGGATGGGTGTTTGCCATGCCGAGGATCGCCGACATATGGCGAAGATCGCAGGGCTTCTGTGACGCTGGCTCACAGCTCGTTCGCGGGTTTTGCCGGACCGCCACCCGAGTGACGCTTGCAGGCTGCGCCGTTTGTCGGCAAAGGACAAGCATGCAAGCTCAACCCGATATCCTCTGCATTGGTGCCGTCCTGTGGGACATCGTCGGGCGGTCTGCGGCACACATGGCCGCGGGCTCCGATGTGCCGGGCCGCATCACCCGCCTACCGGGCGGGGTTGCCATGAACATTGCCATGACGCTCGCGCGGTTCGGCATGCGCCCTGCCCTGCTAGCCGCGATCGGCCGCGACGCGGAGGGAAATGAGCTTGCTTCGGCCTGCCGTAGCCTCGGGCTCATCACCGATCATGTCTATCGCTCTGACGATCTGCCGACTGACCGCTACATGGCCGTCGAGGGCGCGAACGGGTTGATTGCGGCTATCGCAGACGCCCACTCGCTTGAAGCGGCGGGCGACAAGATCCTGCGCCCGCTGGCGAATGGCGCGCTCGGCACCCCCGAACGCCCTTGGGAGGGGCCTGTCGCGCTCGACGGCAACCTCACGCAGGGTCTGCTGGCCGAAATCGCGGGCTCCGGTCTGTTTGCCGCCGCCGATCTGCGCATCGCTCCCGCGAGCCCCGGCAAGGCCGAGCGGCTACTGCCCCTGTTGCCGGTTTCGAATGCGACGATCTACGTCAATCTCGAGGAGGCCGGGCTCATCTGCCAACGTCACTTCAGTGATGCGGTCGAGGCGGCCGAGGGTCTGCTTCAACGTGGGGCCGCGCGCGTGCTCGTCACCGATGGCGGACGGCGTACTGCTGACGGGGCGGCGTCCGGCATCTTGACGTCGGAGCCGCCAGAGGTCCTCGTGACCCGCGTGACGGGCGCGGGCGACACCTTCATGGCCGCGCATATCGCCGCCGAAACGCGGGGAGAGCCGCGCGAGGCTGCGCTTGCCACAGCGCTCGAAGCTGCGGCGCATTACGTTTCGGGAGATATCGGATCATGAGTGACCTTCCCCTCGCCTACGCGCCCGAAGTTGCGGATGCCCGCGCCGAAGGCCGCCCGATCGTTGCCTTGGAATCAACAATCATCACCCACGGAATGCCATTTCCGCAGAACCTTGAAACAGCGCGGCTGGTCGAGGCCACGGTGCGCGACGCCGGCGCGACCCCGGCCACCATCGCGGTCATGGGCGGGCAGCTTCATATCGGTCTGAGCAAGGATAAGCTCGCCGCGCTCGCCGAGACGAAAGACGCGATGAAGCTGTCGCGCGCCGATCTCGCCGCCTGCCTCGCCTCTGGCCGGACCGGGGCGACGACGGTCGCGGCGACGATGATCGCAGCACATCTCGCCGGGATCGACGTCTTTGCCACGGGCGGGATCGGCGGTGTTCATCGCGGAGCCGAGAACAGCTTCGACATCTCCGCCGATCTCCACGAACTCGCCCGGACGCCCGTTACGGTCGTCGCGGCGGGCGCCAAGGCAATCCTCGATCTCGATAAAACGCTTGAGGTCCTGGAGACCCTCGGCGTGCCGGTCATCGGCTTCGGTCAGGACGAACTCCCTGCCTTCTGGTCGCGGACCTCCGGTCTCGCCGCGCCGCTACGCATGGATACCGCAGCCGAAATCGCGGCCGCACACCGGATGCGGGTCCGGCTCGGGCTCGATGGTGGCCAGCTCGTCGCCAACCCGATCCCGGCGGGAAACGAGATCCCGCGAGAAGAGATCACCCCCGCCATCGAGGCCGCGCTCGCCGAAGCCGATCGTCAGGGCATCGCCGCGAAAGAGGTCACGCCTTTCCTGCTTCAGCGTATCTTCGAACTGACCAAGGGACGCTCGCTTGAGGCGAATATCGCGCTTGTGCGCAACAATGCCCGGCTTGGCGCCGCGATTGCCGCAGCGATCGCAGCGGAGGCCTGAACATCAAACCATTGTGAGCCACGGCGCAAACACCTACATTCGCCGTCGGGCAAAAGGGTACGAACGAGATGAAGCCGGAACAGGACGGACACGAACAAGGTGTGGTCCATCCGCCGCGACGGCGGGGTTTCATCGCGAGTTTGCGCTCCAATTTTCTTACGGGTCTGGTTGTCGTCACGCCGATCGCGTTCACGCTCTGGCTGATCTGGACGGTGACGGGCTGGATCGACGGATGGGTGCTGCCCTTCGTTCCCAACAAGTACCAGCCCGAGCAACTTCTGAGGGACGTTTTCGGCGAGGACACCGGGATCAACGTCCGCGGCGTTGGCGTCGTTCTCTTCCTCGTCTTTACCGTCTTCGTCGGCTGGATCGCGAAGGGGATCATGGGGCGCTCGCTCATCGGGTGGGGCGAACGCTTTGTCGACCGCATGCCCGTCGTCCGGTCGATTTACAGTGGCGTGAAACAGGTCGCGGAAACGGTCCTGTCACAGACCGAGTCGAAATTCGACAAGGCCTGCCTCATCGAGTATCCGCGCAAAGGAATATGGGCGATTGGCTTCGTCTCTACCGCCGCCAGAGGCGAAGTCCTGGCAAAACTCCCTGATGACGAGGTGATGACGGTCTTCCTGCCGACGACGCCGAACCCGACATCTGGTTTCCTGCTTTATGTGCCCTTGCGCGACGTCGTCTTCCTGGACATGAGTGTAGAAGACGCGGCCAAGTTGGTGATTTCGGCCGGGCTCGTCTATCCGAACGGCAAGGACAAGGACAAAGGCAAGGACGGGAACGGTCCGCCCGCGATCGGGTAGAACGGCGCACTGCCACTCACTGCCGTCCTGCGCAGTCGGGACGCAGCGCCTGCGGGTCAGGCGATCAGCGCTGCCAGATCGACGCTTCCGGTCACACCGATCTTGCTTCCATTGTCCGACAGGAACGCATCCGCCGCCTCTCGCCCAGCTTGCTTCAGTTCCCACAGAAGGTCCGGGGTGGGCGCCATTTTGCTCCGCGAGCTCAGACGGTTCATCAGATCGTCGTCGGCGATCATGTGCAGCCGGACATCCTTCATGGCGCCTTCGGCGACATGCCCGTTCGCGATCAGCCGCTTGACGAAATTGATCGCCCGAAGATCCCTCAGAAGCGATGAGTTGAAACTGATTTCGTTGATCCGGTCGAGGATCTCTTGAGAGCTTCTGGGTTCTTCGGCCCGCTCCAGCGGGTTGATGTTCACCACGACGATGTCATCGGGCAGTGACCTGTCGTAAAGCGGAAAGAGTGCGGGGTTTCCTGTATAGCCGCCGTCCCAATAAGCCTCCTTTTCGCCGGTCACCGGGTCAGGCAGCTTCACCGCCTGAAAGATCGTCGGCAAACAGGCCGAGGCGAGGATGGCTTCGGTCGTTATCGCGTCGCCGGAAAAGACCCTGATCTTTCCGGTGCGCACATTCGTCGCCGCGACGAACAACGCAGGTTCCGTATCGCTACAGACAAGATCGAAGCGGAACTTCTCAACCACGCGGCCCAGCGGGTTGGAGTAGAACGGGCCGTAGTCATAGGGGCTGAAGAGCCGCGTCAGAGTCTCGGCGGGTGAAAACGGCGCAAAGCGCTCTGTCGCCGCCGACCAGATGCCGGTCAGCGGCTGGAAGGCGCGAAACCAATGGATAAGGCGCATGTCTCCGACCGCGCCGACCTGCGCCCAGAGCCAGTCGAGGTTCTCTCGTGCCTTCTCTCGCCCGCCCATCACGAGCCCCGCCTTCAGCGCCGCCCCGTTTAGCGCGCCTGCCGAGGTTCCCGAGATGCCCGCGACCTCGATCGTGTCGTCTTCCAGAAGCCTGTCGAGCACGCCCCAGGTGAAGGCGCCATGCGCACCCCCGCCCTGAAGTGCAAGATTTATCCGCCGGACTTTATCCGCCACGAGCTTCCCTTTCGGCTTGATCCTTGCGCGCCGGTCCCTGCCCGGTCACTGACCCCTGAATGCCGCACGCACTCAGAGAGCTGTCCAGCCGCCGTCGACCGAGATCGTCGTGCCGGTGATCTGCGCGGCCGCGTCAGAACACAGGAACACCGCTGTCCCGCCGATCTCTTCGACCTTCGCGAACTGGCGCGAGGGCTGACGTTCCAGCATCACTTCGCGGATCACCGTTTCGCGGTCCATGTTGTGCGTCTTCATCTGGTCGGGGATCTGCGCTTCGACCAGCGGCGTCAGCACGTAGCCCGGGCAGATCGCATTCGCCGTGATCCCCTTCCCGGCAACTTCGAGCGCCACTGTCTTGGTCAATCCGACTACCCCGTGCTTGGCCGAGACATAGGCCGACTTGAAGGGCGATGCCGTCAGCCCGTGCGCCGACGCGACGTTGATGATGCGCCCCCAGCCCTTTTCGCGCATGCCCGGCAGCGCGGCCGCAGTCGTATGGAATGCCGAGGTCAAGTTGATGGCGATGATCGCGTCCCACTTCTCGACCGGAAATTCGTCGATCGGCGCGACATGCTGGATACCGGCATTGTTCACAAGGATGTCGCAGCCGCCTGCCTGCTCAATCAGCGCTCTGCACTCGTCGCCCTTCGACATGTCGGCTTTGATGTAGCGTGCCTTCACGCCGAATTCCTTGCCGATGCCCTTCGCGAGATCATGGTCTTCGTCGCGGTCGGTGAACGAATTCAGGACCACGTCGACCCCGGCACGCGCGAGTTCGCGCGCAACGCCGAGCCCGATGCCTGAATTCGACCCTGTGATGATCGCTGTCTTACCGGAAAGCATTGCGAAACCCCTTTGATGACGTTGGCTGGCAAATAGGTAAATGCTGCGCGCGCGAAATGCACCCGCGTTTGTTGTCACATCGCTCAGTATGTCGTGATTGTCGGCATCTCCGGGCCCGGGCAGAGTTCGGCCGGCGAGGCCGCTCGTGGTTAAGGAGGTGGAAGTGACTGCTGCGCGACTGTCCGAACGCGGTTGTCGCAGAGTATCGCCAGATCCCGGGACGCCGCCTGCGCGCCTCAGACCGCCCCCTTGTGCAGCCCACCCCAATGGTCGAGACGCGCGAAGGGCGGGAGCGCAATAAGGATCGGGAAAGAAGTGCCACCTGCCGACTCATGCGGTGGCCGTTCGGAATTCCGGAGTTGCCTTGAGACGCGCGGGGGGCGCGGCTACCGGTTTCGTAGCGATCCTAGACGCACGCATCACGGGCCCCAACCAGTCCAGAAGGGTCATGCCGCACGACCAAAAAAAACGCCCGCACGAAGCGGGCGTTAAGTTATTGAGGCAGGTTTCATACAGGCAAGAAACCTATCGAGCAGTGCCTCCTTTATACGCGGTCATTCGCCTGTGTCCAAGCTAAAAGTTTGAAAAGGCTGGAAAGCAAAGCTAGCGTCACGTCCAAAGAGACGAGAGCAGAAGGGAACCCATCCAAAATGGGACTGGAAATATTCGCGCGTATCAAAACGGTCGTGGTGGCGTTTTGTCTGGCCGCATTGGCCCAAAGCGCGGGTGCCGAACCGCAGCATGGCATAGCTATGTATGGCCGCCCTGCCCTGCCACCCGATTTTGTATCCCTGCCCTACGCGAACCCGAACGCGCCTAAAGGCGGACGAATCGTTTTCGGTGAACCGGGCGGGTTCGATTCGCTCAATCCTTACATCCTGAAGGGAACTTCGCCTTGGGGTCTGGGCCTGCACAGCGTCGAGTCTTTGCTGGGGCGCTCGATTGACGAACCCTTCACTCTTTATGGGCTATTGGCCGAATCGGTCGAAACCGACGACGCACGGACCTGGGTGGAATTCACGCTTCGCCCGGAGGCCCGATTCTCGGACGGGTCGCCCGTCACGATCGAGGACGTGATGTGGAGCTACGAGACGCTTGGCATCTCCGGCCACCCGCGCTACCGCAACACCTGGTCGAAGGTCGAGAAGATGGAGCAGACGGGGGAACGTTCCGTCCGCTTCACTTTCAACATCAAGGATCGGGAACTTCCGCTTCTGATGGGAATGCGGCCGATCCTTAACAAGGCGCAATGGGAAGGCAAGGATTTCGCCGACAGCTCGCTCGACGTTCCCTTGGGGACCGGCCCCTATGTGGTGGACAGTTTCGAGCCCGGCCGGTTCATTCTGTTCCGTCGCAATCCGGACTACTGGGGCCGTGACCTGCCGCTCAATCGCGGTCAGAACAATTTCGATGAGATCCGCTACGACTACTTTGGCGACGGCGACGTGGTCTTCCAGGCCTTCACCGGCGGCGAGACGATGAGCTTCCGCGAAACGAACGCCGCCAAGTGGCAAAGCCACTACGACTTCGCCGCGATCCGTTCGGGCGAAGTGGTGAAGGCCGAGATCCCCAACCAGCGGCCTTCGGGGATCACCGGGCTCGTGATGAATACCCGAAACCCGATCTTCGCCGACTGGCGCGTGCGCGAAGCGATGATCCTCGCCTTCAATTTCGAGTTCATAAACCAGACCCTTAATGGCGGGACCGAACCGCGCATCACCTCCTATTTCTCGAACTCCGTCCTCGGCATGGGCCACGGCCCCGCCGAGGGTCGCGTTGCCGAGCTTCTGGAACCGTTTGCGGCCGATTTGCCGCCCGGCACGCTCGAAGGATATGAATTGCCCGCCGGCAATCCTGAACGCGCCGTCGACCGGCGCAATCTCAGAAAGGCGCTCGCGCTTCTGGAAGAGGCCGGCTGGACCGTTCAGGACGGTATTCTCAAGAACGCGGAAGGTCAGCCTTTCACGTTCGAGATCCTGCTCGCATCGGGCAACACCGGCACCCATTCCGTGGTCGACATCTATGTCGAGGCGCTGAAGAATATCGGCATCATGCCTCAGGTCACCGCGGTCGATAGCGCCCAGTACACAGAGCGCACGAACGCCTATCAGTTCGACATGACGTGGTACACGCGGGCGCTGTCGCTTAGCCCCGGAAACGAACAGCTTCTCTATTGGGGCGCCGATGGTGTGACCGAACCCGGCACGCGCAACTGGATGGGCATGAACTCCCCCGCCGCCGAGGCGATGGTCACAGCGATGGTCGAGTCGCGCGGCCAGGAGGAATTCATCGCCGCGACGCGCGCGCTCGACCGGGTGCTGACGGCGGGTCGTTACGTGATTCCGATCTGGTTCAGCCGCGTTTCGCGTATCGCCCATTCGCGGCATCTTCACTACCCCGAGCGCCTTCCGCTATACGGTGACTGGCCGGGCTTCCAGCCTGAAGTCTGGTGGCACGAGGACTAAGAGCATGAAAAGACTGATATTGATCGCAATCCTGGGGGCACTCGCGGGCTGCAATACCGTGGCAGGCATCGGAGATGACGTCTCGGGCGGTGCGCGCACCGTCCAGAGCTGGTTCTGATAGCGGCCCCTTCTCACATCCGACAAGTTCGCCCGAATTGGCGGGGAACAGTCCCGGTCACGGGTCCGCCCCTGCGCATCCCCCACCGCCCCGGCACCCCGCGATTTTCGCCGCGTAGGCTCTTTCGCGATCAGTGTTTCGGGTGCAAACTGTTACCAGCAGAATACGGAGCCGAGCAGCATGAAATGGCATCACGTTGAGGAGAACTGGTCCGCGTTCTTCGACGCGATTACCGACAAGTGGCCGAATGCCGACGAGACCGACCTGGAAGAGATCGACGGGGACCAGCGCGCCTTCATCGCTTATATCGCCGAGCTTACCGGGCAGGAGTTGCCCGACGTGCGCGAGGAGATCCGCGAATGGCTCGCGGGTGAACTTCCCTCGGACGTCGTGATGGACCCGCGCCACGACAACCACTCGATCAGCTTGTCGGGGAAGTTCGTGCCCGAGGGTGAAGACGAGTACGACGACGACGCGCGTTTCGGAGATGACAGCGACGAAAAGGACGAGTGAGGCGCCCTGCCCCTCCGCTCAGCCGAGCGCGTAGCCCGCGCCACGCACCGTACGGATCGGGTCTTCGCCACCTTCAGCACAAAGTGCCTTCCTAAGCCGCCCGACATGGACGTCGACCGTCCGGGTGTCGACATAGATGTCGCGTCCCCAGACCCGGTCGAGAAGTTGTTCTCTGCTCCAAACGCGGCCGGGCTTTTCCATGAACGTGGTCAACAGCCGGAACTCCGTCGGCCCGAGCTTCAGCAGCTGCCCATCGCGCCGCACGCGGTGGGTTTCCGGATCGAGTGTGATATCCTCGTAATCCAGAATCTCGCCCAGCGAAGACGGCCGTGATCGGCGAAGCTGTGTGCGCACGCGCGCCATCAGTTCAAGGACCGAATAAGGCTTGACCATGTAGTCGTCCGCGCCCGTCTCCAGTCCACGGACCAGATCGACCTCTTCCGATCGTGCCGACAGCATGATGATCGGCACGCCGCGCGTTTCGGCGCGCGACTTCAGTCGCCGGCAAACCTCGATGCCCGACACGTTGGGCAGCATCCAGTCGAGGACAATCAGGTCCGGCACGTCCTCGGCGACGAGAAGCAGCGCCTCTTCGCCATTGTCGGCCTGAGCGACGCGGAACCCTTCCGCCTCGAGGTTGTAGGTCAAAACCTCGCGCTGTGCGGGTTCATCCTCTACGACGAGAACGGTCGGCGACTCCATGTCAGCTTCCCTCCACTCCGATCGTCGTCACGCTTTCGGCTTTCGGGCGGCTTTCATCCGGAAGCTCGCCGCTGACGAGATAGATCACCTGCTCCGAAATCGTCGTCGCATGGTCGCCCATGCGTTCGATGTTCTTTGCGATGAAATGCAGATGCATGCAGGCCGTGATGTTGCGCGGGTCTTCCATCATGTGCGTGAGGAATTCACGGAACAGGGCGTTGTACATCTGGTCGATCTCGCGGTCCCGGTTGCGGACATCCTCGGCCAGCGCAATGTCGCGCTGAATGAACGAGTCGAGCGCGTGACCCAGCATTTCGGTCACGGCCTTGCTCATGCGGCGCAAAGAGTCGCCCGCGCCGGGGATCGCGCTCATCTGGCCAAGGACGTGCGAGCGCTTGGCCATGTTCTTTGCGAAGTCGCCCACGCGCTCGAGGCTCGCCGCGATCTTCATCACGCTGAGAACGATCCTCAGATCCCGCGCGGTTGGCGCGCGCAAGGCGATCAGCCTCGCGGATTGCTCGTTGATCTTGATTTCCATCTCGTCGATGGCGCGATCGCCTTTGCGCACCTTCTCGGCCAGTTCGTCGTCACGCTCATCAAGTGCCTTGGCGGCCTCGGTGATGGCGGACTCGACCATGCCGCCCATCTTCATCAGAAGCGCCTGGATGCTTTCCAGGTCGCGGTCGAAGGCCCTGGCAATATGCTCTTCTTTCATGGTGAACCCTCCTAGCCGATCCGGCCCGTGATGTAGCTTTCCGTGCGCGGATCGCTGGGGTTGGTGAAGATTTCGCCTGTCTCGCCAAATTCGACTAGATTGCCGAGGTGGAAGAAGGCGGTCCGTTGACTGACGCGCGCCGCCTGCTGCATCGAGTGCGTGACGATGACGACAGCAAATCTCTCGCGCAGTTCGTCGATCAGTTCTTCGACCTGCGCGGTCGCGATCGGATCGAGTGCTGAACACGGTTCGTCCATCAGTAGGACTTCCGGCGAGGTTGCAACTGCTCGGGCGATACAAAGACGCTGCTGCTGCCCGCCCGAAAGTCCCGTGCCCGGCGCGTTCAGCCGGTCCTTAACCTCGTCCCAAAGCGCTGCGCGGCGGAGCGACTTCTCGACGACCTCGTCCAGTTCGGCGCGGTTGCGCGTCAGTCCGTGAATGCGCGGGCCGTAGGCGATGTTGTCGTAGATCGACTTCGGGAACGGGTTCGGCTTCTGGAATACCATGCCGACGCGGGCGCGCAGTTGCACCGGATCGATGCTACGGTCGTAGATGTCCTCGCCGTCGAGCATGATCTTGCCTTCGACACGGCAGATGTCGATCGTGTCGTTCATCCGGTTGATGCAGCGCAGGAAGGTGGACTTGCCGCAGCCAGACGGGCCGATGAAAGCCGTGACGGTCTTGTCGAGGATGTCGACGCTCACATCCTTGATCGCCTGCGCATCGCCGTAATAGACCTGAACGTCCTTGGCCGTGATCTTGACGTCTTTCACGCTCACACCTCGTTCAATCATGCTCACATCGTCCATACCCGAAATCCTTTCCGGCGCTACCATTTGCGCTCGAACCTGTTGCGCAAGTATATCGCAATCGCGTTCATCGTGATCAGGAAGGCCAGAAGAACGAGGATCGCTGCCGAGGTCCGGCTGACGAAGCCACGCTCGGGGCTATCCGCCCAGATGAAGATCTGCGTGGGCAGCGCTGTCGCGCTGTCGAAGGGCGAGGTCGGCGCGGACGTGATGAAGGCGTTCATCCCGATCAGAAGCAGCGGCGCGGTCTCGCCAAGGGCCTGGGCAAGACCGATAATCGTGCCCGTCAGGATGCCCGGCATCGCGAGCGGCAGGACATGGCCGAACACGACCTGCTGGTTCGATGCTCCGATGCCAAGCGCGGCTTCGCGGATCGAGGGCGGCACGGCCTTCAGCGCGGCGCGCGTCGCGATGATGATCGTGGGCATCGTCATGAGCGCGAGCGTCATGCCACCAACGATCGGGGCCGAGCGCGGCAGGCCGAACCAGCCGATGAAAACCGCAAGAGCCAGAAGACCGAACACGACCGAGGGCACTGCCGCTAGGTTGTTGATGTTGACCTCGACGAAATCGTTGAAACGGTTCTTCTTCGCAAACTCTTCCAGATAGAGCGCCGCGCCGATGCCGAGCGGGAATGCGATCAGGAAGCAGACCAGAAGCGCCCAGAACGAACCGATCAGCGCGCCTTTCAGGCCGGCAAGTTCCGGGAACCGGCTGTCGGCATTCGTGATCAGGCCGGTATTGATCGGTTTCGAAATGGCGCCCTGATTGATGAGGGCCTCGAAGTACTGGATCTCGTCATCCTTCAGGCGGCGGTTCACCTCGGGGGTCTCGCGGTCGATCAGCCCCTTGTTGAGCTGATCGTAGGGGTCCGAAACCGGCACCGTCAGGCGAACGGTCTGCCCGATCAGGTCAGGGTTCTCGACCACCATGTCCCTCAGTTCGAATTGTGCCCCGTCGGACAGGATGCGCGAAACCTTTTTCGCGACAGCACGGTCCTCGGGATCGGCGTCAGGCACCAACGACAGGAGCGAGGCCTCGAGCACGTCATCGAAGCCGCCCCGCGGCAGGCGTTCGGGTTTGACCTCTCCGGGGTCGACGAAGACCTCGAGCGTCACATGCGTCTGGGTGAACGCCTGGTGACCCGTAGACACGAGCGACGCGATCAGAATGAAGAGCATGAGGAACGCGAAGCAGATCGCCGCGAGCCCGAGGCCCTGAAGGATGAACTGCTTGCGCCCGCGCCGCTTGAGGCTGGCACGAACAGCCTCGGTCGTCGCGTTGGCGGGTTTCGGCGCGCCTCCGGAGGTGAAGTCAGTCATGGATCATCCTAGTCGTAGACTTCGCGGTACTTGCGCACGATGCGCAGCGCGAAAATGTTGATGATGAGGGTGACGAGGAACAGCATCATCCCCAGCGCGAAGGCAGCCAGCGTCTTGGGGTTGTCGAACGATGTGTCGCCGATCAGCAGCGTCACGATCTGGACTGTCACAGTGGTCACGCTGTCCAGCGGGTTGATCGTCAGCTTCGCGATAAGGCCCGCAGCCATCACCACGATCATCGTTTCCCCGATTGCCCGGCTCACGGCCAGCAGGACGCCGCCCACGATCCCCGGAATGGCCGCCGGGAACAGGACGTTCAGCATCGTCTCGGCCCGCGTCGCGCCAAGTGCCAGCGCACCGTCACGCAGCGCGCGCGGCACCGCCGACAGCGCATCATCGGCAAAGGAAGAAATGAAGGGGATTAGCATAACGCCCATCACGCTACCCGCGGCGAGCGCGGTGTTGGGTGATACGGGTAGACCGAGCGAGGTGCCGAAGTCCCGGATCGCGGGAGCCACGACAAGGATCGCGAAGAAGCCGTAGACGACCGTAGGCACACCCGCGAGGATTTCGAGCATGGGCTTGGCAACCGCACGAAGGCGGGAGGGCGCGAATTCGTTGAGGTAGATCGCCGAGAGAAGCCCCACCGGAACGGCAAGGAACAGCGCCACCGCCGTGATCACCAGCGTACCCAGCATCACCGGCACCCAGCCGAATGCTCCCTCGGCTGCGACCTGGCCTTCGCGGATCGGGATCTGCGGTTCCCAGTTCAGGCCGAAGAGGAACTCCAGGATCGACACCTTTTCGAGGAACCGGCCGGTCTCGAACATGAGCGCCGCAACGATGCCCACTGTCGTGAGGATCGCCACGACCGAACAGAAGATCATCAACCCCGAGATGATGCGCTCCACGCCTTGGCGGGCGCGGAAACTGGCCGAGACGCGCTTGCGGGCAAAGGTCAGCAGCCCAAGGGCGAGCATGGAAACACAGGCAAGCAAAAGCCATCCGGCCAGGCGATGTCTGGCCTCGTGGCCCTCAGCTGCCGCCAGCTTCCAGTCCTCGGGCGTTCCGAAGATCCGGCCCCGCGCGATCGACTTGATCTCGGCGAGGATGAGTTGCGTCGCACCGCTATCAAGACCGTCCAGCGTGCCCGCAGGCAGCGAGGCCATCGTCATGCGGTCGATCACCGGCCCCTGAAGGGCGAGCCAAACGAGAATGAGAACCAGGACGGGCACGCAGATCACCAGCAGCGAATAAAGCCCGTGGTAACCCGAAAGCGAATGAAGCCGAGCGCCGCCATCGCGGATCGAAGTCGCCGCCTGTCGGTTCATGACATAGCCGGCGATGCTTGCGATCAGCAGCGTGAGGAAGACAAGGGTCGTCATGGCAGCGCCCGCTTTTCTCTTAAGTGGTGCCCGAGCCCATGACAGGCTCGGGCAGGTCTTCGTGCTGAACGAATCTTAGTTCGTCGGGACGCTCATATGCCCCGCGTCCAGAACGGCGTCCTGAAGCTCCTCGCGGCGCTCATCGGACAGTGCGACGAGGCCACGCTCAGTCAGGTAACCGCCCGGCTCGAGCGCTTCGTCCGACATGTACTCGTCGATGAACTCGTTGAGGTTCGGGATCACGCCGCGATGTGCGTTCTTGACGTAGAAGTACAGCGGGCGCGAAATCGGGTAGGACTTGTCCGCGATCGTGTCGGTGCTCGGCTCGACACCGTTGATCTTGACGGCCTTCAGTTTGTCGAAGTTCTCGTAGAGGAACGAGTAGCCGAAGATGCCCACTGCGTTCTGGTCAGCCTCAAGGCGCTGAACGATCAAGTTGTCGTTTTCGCCAGCTTCGACAAAGGGACCGTCCTGACGCATGCGCGAGCAGTTCTCTTTGACCCAGTCGCCGTCGAAGCCACCTTCCTTGACATAGTCGAGCTCTTCGCAGCCCGCATGCATCGCCAGTTCGACGAAGGCGTCACGGGTGCCCGAGGTGGGCGGCGGGCCGTAAGCGAGGATTTCGACCGCCGGCAGATCCGGATTGATCTCGTTCCAGGTCTTGTAGGGGTTGTCGGCCCATTCGCCATTAACCGGTACCTGAGCGGCGAGCGCCAGGTAGATTTCAGCCAGGCTCAGGTCCCAGTCGCCTTCATTGGCGCGCGAGATGGCCATCGACAGACCGTCGAAGCCGATGAGCGCCTCGGAAATGTCGGTGACACCGTTGGACTGGCAGAGTTCATATTCGGACAGCTTCATTGCACGCGAAGCGCCGGTGATGTCGGGATGAGCTTCGCCCACACCGCCGCAGAAGATTTTCATGCCGCCACCGGTCCCGGTCGACTCGACGATCGGCGAGGGCGAGCCGGTGTTGTTGGCGAACTGCTCAGCAACGGCCTGCGTGTACGGGAACACGGTGGATGAACCAACGATGCGGATTTCGTCGCGGGCGTTAGCGGCGGTCGCTGCAGCTGCCAACGCGAGAGCCGAGACGGTGAACTTCGCGGATTTCATTGCACTCTCCTGAACTTCTTGCAATTCGGCCACCCCCAGTGGCGACCTCGCCGACCAAGTAAGCCGATGCAGCTATGCTTTTGTGACAGGTGTGTAACGGCTTTATGACAGCCGCGCGGGCCCCAAGCATGACATCGCGTCAGGCGCTCGGCAGAATGACGATGAAATTGCTGCCTTTTCCCCGCTCGCTCTCGATCCGGAACCGACCGCGATGACGGTTAACAATGTGTTTCACAATCGCGAGGCCCAGCCCCGTCCCCCCTTTCTCGCGCGACCGATGCGTATCGACGCGGTAGAATCGCTCGGTCAGCCGCGGCAGGTGGAGGGGGTCGATTCCCTCACCCTTATCGATGACCTCGATCTGCACTGCCGGACTTCGCAGAACGGGCTCCCGCGGGATTTGTGTCACGCGCAGGATGATCTCTCCTCCCGAAGCGCCGTATTTCAGCGCATTTTCGATAAGATTGTGGAAGACCTGCGTGATCTGGTCGGCATCCGCCTTCAGGCGGACCGGATCAGGTCCAGCCTCCAGCCGAAACGTGACCCCGGATGTTTCGGCCGTTTCGCGATGGGTGTTCATTGCCGAGCGGAGCAGGCCCAGAATATCGACCTCTTTGACAGGCCTTTGTCGCTCCTCCGATTCGACCCGGCTGAGGGAAAGCAGGTCGTTGACGAGGCGGATCATGCGCCCGCTTTCGCGCTCCATGATGGAAAGGAACCGCTCCCGCGCAGCCGGATCGTCCCGCGCCGCGCCCTTCAGCGTCTCGATGAAGCCGATCAGCGCCGTCAGCGGGGTTCGAAGCTCATGGCTTACGTTGGCCACGAAGTCGCGACGCATCGCCCCCGCCCGTTCGAACGCGGTCTGGTCGTCGAAGGCCAAGAGCGCGCCGTTCTCTGCTGGCATCGGAGTCACCGTGATCGCCAGATGCGTATCGGAGGTTGGGCCGGACAGCCGTATCCGCACGGTTCCCCGGTGCCCGTCTCTCAGACTGGATTCGAGCGTTCCGAGAAAGTCTGGATGGCGCAGAAAACTGTTACAAAACCGCCCTTCAAGCCCGTCGCCGAACAGGCCTTTAGCGGCGGAATTCGCAGAGATTACCCGCTGATCGCGGCCCACGAAGACAAGCGCCATGGGCACCGCCGCCAGAAAATAGTCGATCCTCTCCACAATCGACCTCCCGCCGTTCCGATTGCGCGCGACCCTGCTTCAGTCGCCGTGGAAAGTAAATCCGTCGCTCAGCGGCTTTCGTCCCGTACTGTGCGGCGATACACTCAAGGTTGTGATCAACAAGCGTGCCCTTTGCGCAGTCGGCCCGATTCATATAGCGACACGCAACTTCCGGTTTCAAAGCAGCGAGCGCAGTCATGTCTCAAAGCGACGCCAACAAGTCGAACCCTGCTGGCGCGGGCGGGAGCGCGGTGCAGGACGCACCGTGCATTCTGACAATCGGGATTTCCCCGGCCCTCCTCGACCGCATCCGAAAGACGACCGATGCCTCGTTCGCACATGCGGAGTTCGCAGAGCTTGATGTGCAACTGCTTGCCCAAGTGATGCCGGACATCGTTCTTGCCCCGCTTTTCGGGCGAGGTTTCGACGCCGTCGACCTTGCTGACCGACTGACAGAGATGGGCTACCGCGGCGCGCTGCATGCGGTGACGGCGCCCCTGCCCGACCCCGAGGCAGTGCGGCGCGAGGTGAAGCACCACTGCGGAGACATCGTCTTTTCGCTGATCGAACTCAAAGACCCGGCGACGAACTAAGCGTCAACGCTCAGACCGCGCGAAGCCCCTTCGCGTAGCGCGCCGCGTTCTGACGGTAACGCGCCGCCGTGGCACGAAGCTCAGTCTGCGCCGCTTCATCCAGCATGCGCACCACTTTGCCCGGCGCGCCCATCACGAGGCTGCCGTCCGGGATTTCCTTGCCCTCGGTAATCAGCGCCCCTGCCCCGATCAGGCATCCCTTGCCGATCTTCGCCCCGTTCAGAATCGTCGCGCCCATCCCGATCAGCGCGCCCTCACCGATGGTGCAACCATGCAGCATCGCCTTGTGACCGACGGTGCAATCCGGTCCGATTGTCAGCGGAAAGCCCGGATCGGTGTGGCATACGACATTCTCCTGCAGGTTCGAGCCGCGCCCGACGCGGATTTCCTCGTTATCTCCCCGCAGTGTGCAGCCGAACCAGACGCTAGCGCCATCCTCCAACACCACCTTCCCGATCAGGTTCGCATCGGGCGCCACCCAGCAATCCTTGCCGAGTTGGGGTGCAATTCCGTCGAGTTCATAGATCACGCGTGGCAAACTCCCTGTTGAGGCGGCGCACGAAGTCCGAAAGCCCCGGTTGGCGGTCTCGGCGCATCCGCTCGGCTGAAAGAATGGTCTTCAGATCCGCCTCGGTGCGCTCGACATCCTCGTTGATCAGAACGTAGTCGTATTCCGCCCAGTGACTGATTTCGGCTTCGGACTTGGCCATGCGGCCCTCGATCACATCGTCGCTGTCCTGACCGCGCGACCGAAGCCGACGTTCAAGCTCAGGGATCGAAGGCGGCAGGATGAAGATCGAGATGACCTCCTGCCCCATGGCCTGCTTGACCTGTTGCCCGCCCTGCCAGTCGATGTCGAAGATCGTGTCTCGGCCTTCGGCCATGGCGGCCTCAACCGGACCGCGAGGGCTGCCGTAAAGATTGCCGAACACTTCGGCGTGTTCCAGCATCTCGCCCTTGGCGACCATCGCCTCGAATTCCTCGCGGCTGCGAAAATAGTAGTCCTTGCCGTCGATCTCGCCCGACCGAGGTGCGCGGGTCGTGGCCGAGACGGAAAAGCTCAGGCTTGGATCCCACTCCATCAACCGCCGTGCGAGCGTCGACTTTCCCGCCCCTGAAGGCGAGGAAAGAATGATCAGCAAACCCTTGCGTTTCATCGTCATTCCACGTTTTGAACCTGTTCGCGCATCTGGTCGATCACGGTCTTCAGGTCAAGCCCGATGCGCGTCAGCGCCGCATTACCCGATTTCGAGCAGAGCGTGTTCGCCTCGCGCATGAATTCCTGCATCAGAAAGTCGAATTTGCGCCCGACCGCGCCCTTTTCGCCCAGAAGTGCCCGCGCCGCGCCGACATGGGCGGCGAGTCGGTCGAGTTCTTCGCTCACATCTGCCTTCACGACCAGCAGCGCCAGTTCCTGCGCGATTCTCTGGGGGTCCACCTCTGCTGCGCCCGACAGGATACGCTCCATGTTGGCGCGCAGGTTCGTTTCCAGTTCTGGGCGGCGGGCATCGGCGGCGGCGCGCGCCTCATCGTTTAGTGCCGCTACCCGGTCGATCTGCCCCGCGATCACACTTGCGAGCGCGCTTCCCTCCGCCGCCCGCATTCCGGCGAAATCTTTCAGAAGTGGTTCAA
>CBDUOT010000043.1:0-27157 GCA_965368915.1 uncultured Rhodobacterales bacterium
TAAAGACCTCCGCTCAGCGACAACGCCGGGCAGCGCTCGCCTGGGTCGGGCGACGCTTTCGGGGCGGGTTGCAGGGGGGTGGAGGGTTATCTGCCTAAGATGCCGTAAGGTTGCAAAGCAGGCGATGCGCTTTCCGGTTCAAGCGTTCGAAAGACGTAGGCACCGTTGCCGAGCAAGCGTTGCGGACCGTAGAACGCGACATGGAGTTCCCCCACCATCGTGCCAATCCGGCATCGGTAGGTGCCATACAACTCGTCGCCCTGTGACGCATAACCGATTAGCATTTCGACGGGCTCGGTGGCGAAACACTCCTTCAACGTGCCGCCACGGGCTGCCCAATCACTTTCGGGAATCTGGTATTCGGCCCCGCCATCCCGTCCCGGCGCGCCGAGTTCCATCAGCCGGACCGCCCAAGCATGGAGACGTGGAATCTCGGCTAGGAACCAGCCGGGTGAGCGCCAATAGGCGTTCTCGGTCTTCTCGTAAGCCCACATTGCGAGCATGCCGGCGATGAGGCCGCCGCCAAATAGGGCAAGGCGGCCGGATCTGGCACCGCGCAGGCGGGCGATCACTGCTCCGGCACCAAAATCTCCCGCTTCCCGACATGGTTCGCGGCCCCGACGAGCCCCTCTTCCTCCATCTGCTCGACGAGCCTCGCGGCCTTGTTGTAGCCGATGCCGAGCTTCCTCTGGATGTAGGAGGTGCTGACCTTGCGGTCGCGCAGAACGACCTGCACGGCCTGATCGTAGAGCGCATCCTCGCCGTCCGTGTTCCCTCCCAACCCGAGGACGAGGTCGATGTCGGCCTCTTTCTCATCATCCGGGCCTTCGACGACGCCGGACATGTATTCGGGGGGACCGAAGGACTTGAGGTGGTTCACGATCTCTTCGACCTCTTCATCGCTGACGAAGGGGCCGTGGATACGGGTGATGCGCGAACCGCCCGCCATGTAGAGCATGTCGCCCATGCCGAGAAGCTGCTCGGCGCCCATTTCGCCGAGGATCGTGCGGCTGTCGATCTTGGAGGTGACCTGGAAGGAAATCCGGGTCGGGAAGTTGGCCTTGATCGTGCCGGTGATGACGTCGACCGAGGGACGCTGGGTCGCCATGATGAGGTGGATGCCCGAGGCGCGCGCCATCTGGGCGAGGCGCTGGATGCAGGCCTCGATCTCTTTGCCCGCGACCATCATGAGGTCGGCCATCTCGTCGACGATGACGACGATATAGGGGAGCGCTTCGGGCTGGATCTCCTCGGTCTCGAAGATCGGTTCGCCCGTGTCCTCGTCAAAGCCGGTCTGGACGGTGCGCTTGAACATCTCGCCCTTCGAGAGCGCTTCCTTCACGCGGCCGTTGTAGCCTTCGATGTTGCGCACGCCCATCTTGGACATCTTGCGGTAGCGCTCCTCCATCTCGCCGACGGTCCATTTGAGGGCGACGACGGCCTTCTTGGGGTCGGTGACGACGGGGGACAGCAGGTGCGGAATGCCGTCGTAGACGGAGAGTTCCAGCATCTTGGGGTCGATCATGATGAGCCGGCATTCCTCGGGCGTGAGCTTGTAGAGGAGCGAGAGGATCATCGTGTTGATGGCGACGGACTTGCCCGAGCCGGTGGTGCCCGCGATCAGAAGGTGGGGCATCTTGGCGAGGTTCGCGACGACGGGTTCGCCGGCGATGTCCTTGCCGAGCGCGAGCGGCAGGCGGAGGTTCGAGTCGCCGAAGTCGCGGGCGGAGAGGATTTCGCGCAGCACGACCTTCTCGCGGAACGAGTTGGGAAGTTCGATGCCGATCACGGTGCGGCCGGGGACGGTCGAGACGCGGGCGGACAGTGCGGACATGGAGCGCGCGATGTCGTCGGCGAGGCCGATGACGCGGGACGCCTTGAGGCCCGGCGCGGGTTCCAGTTCGTACATGGTGACGACGGGGCCGGGGCGGACCGACACGATCTCGCCCTTCACGCCGTAATCGTCGAGGACGGATTCGAGCATCCGCGCGTTTTCCTCGAGCGCCTCGTCGGAAAGCGGGCGGCGCTGGACGGAGGACGGATTGGCCAGAAGCGAGAGCGGCGGCATCTCGTAGTCCGGGCCGGCCGGTTCCTCGAACTTCAGCTTGGGCTGGGCCTCGGCGATGGCCTGGCGCGAGGGCGCGGGGGCCTTGCGCGGCGTGTTCTGGACGCGCGGGCGCACCGCGGCTTCGGCCAATTCGGCGTCGGCCTGAGGGGCGCTGAAATCATCGTCGGTCTCGAAGAGCGGCTCGGCCGTCAGGGGGGCCGCGATGCTGTCTTCAGGTTCGGCGGCGACGGGCGACTGAGTGCGCGGCGCGCGCATGAACCGAGGCTCGGCCCGCAGCGTGGGTTCGTCGTCCAGCTCGGCATAGGTCGTGCCTGTCTGACCTGCCGGAGCGATCACCGGCGGCTCTGCCCGCGTGGGAATGACGGCATCGTCCGGACGGTGGACGGCGCGCGATTTCACCGCGTCGGCGATGCGGGCGCGAATGCGGTCCTCGCTCGGCGCCTCCATGTCCCAGCCGGGATAGGGGGCGTGACGTTCCACCAGTTCGGGTTCCAGATCCGCGGGATCGACCGGGGTGCTGCGGCGGGCGAGTCTGGCCACATGCTTGAAGATGCCGATACGCCCGCGGGACGGCGCTTCGGGTTCCGCATCGTCGAACTGACGCTCGGCCCGCAGGGCTGCCGGCGCAATGCGTTCGGCGCGCGCGACGCGGGGGGCGGGCGCTTCGTCGGCGTCCCACTCCGTGACGTCGCCCGAAACCTCGCGCCGGACACGGCTGCGTTCCTGAAGCGCCTGCGCGCCCCGGACCGAGGCAACGGCGCCCCGGCCCAGTGCGCGGAGAACCCAGTCATAGGCGACGATCGTCCCGACGATGAGGAAACGCGCGAAGGCGCGCAGCTCTTTCATGCTGAAGCCCATGACGAAAAGCGCCATCGCGACCGCGGCGATACCGATGATCACCGAAAGGAACTTCAGCCCGAGCGTGGCGCTGACCGGCGCGATCCCGAGCAGAGCGCCAAGCACCGTGTCGCCGAAAAGCCCGCCCAGACCGAAGCTGTGCGCCCAGTCGGGCCCGCCAACATGGGTCGAGGCATAGACGGCCATGAAGGCGATGGCGATCGGCGCGAAGATGACCCGGCCAAGCGCGCGGTCTTCGCCGGTATGGGTGATGAAGCGCACGCCCCACGCCGCAAGGATCGCCGCGATCCCCCAGGCGCCATGGCCCGCGATCACGAAGAGCGGAAGTGCTACGGCAGCACCGAACCGGCCGAGAAGATTGTGCACCGGTTCATCCGTGGCGGCGAACCAGCTGGGGTCTTCGGGCGAATAGCTTGCAAGCAACATCGCGGTAAGCACGGCTGCCACGACCAGGACGGCGCCCAAAAGCTCTTTGCCGCGCCGCTCGATCGCGGCCTGCATGTTCTGATCCAGAAGCGGATCACGCTGTCGTGCCTGATAAGATGCCATGGTCCCTCGTCCTCAATCACACAGGCAGTCACGGACCAACGTAAGTCCGAGCTGCGTTTCTTCTTTTGGGGCCACCATCGCAACACGGATGTAGCCCTTCCCCGGATTATACCCGTCAACTTCACGGGCCAGATACGCGCCGGGGAGCACCCTTACCCCCGTATCGCGCCAAAGCTTCAACGCCGCCTGTTCGCCATCATCGACGGGCAGCCACAGGAAGAACCCCCCTTCGGGTCCCTGATAGCCCTGCATGCCCGCGAAGATCTTGTCGGCGATGGCGAATTTTTCCTGATAGAGCGCGCGGTTAGCCTTGACATGCGCCTCGTCGCTCCAGGCCTTTTCGGAAACGTGCTGAACCGGCAGCGGCACCGGCGAGCCGCCATAGGTGCGCAGCTGCCGGAAACGGGCGATGGTTTCGGGCCCGCCCGCGACGAAGCCCGACCGCAGTCCGGCAAGGTTCGACCGCTTGGAAAGCGAGTGGAAGACCGCCACCCTTTCGGGGTTGGCGCCCACCTCGCCCGCAACCTGAAGCGCGCCCACGGGCGGGTGGTCGCGCCAGATTTCCGAGTAGCATTCATCGGCCAGAAGCGTGAAATCGTGCTTTTCGGCCAGATCCAGCAGGTCCGCGAGATAATCGCGCGAGGCGACCGCGCCCTGCGGATTGGCGGGCGAACAGAGATAGACGAGCGCCACGCGATCAAGGAGATCGGGCGCAAGTGATTGATAATCCGGAAGAAAGCCCGTCGCGGCGGTGGCCGGAACATAGACGGGTTCGGCCCCGACACTTAGCGCGGCGGCGGCGTAGACCTGATAGAAGGGGTTGGGCATCAGAACGACCGGCTGGCGGCCGTTCTTCACCTCGGGGCAGAGCGCGAGGCAGGCGTCGAACAGCCCTTCGCGCGTGCCGTTCAGCACCATGATCCGCTCGGGCCCGATCTCCACGCCGTAGCGCAGGCGAATCCAGCCCGCGATCGCCGCAAGAAGCCCCGGAGAGCCTTCGTTCGGGGGGTATTTTCCGAAGTCCGTCAAATGGTTCTGAAGAATAGGCCCGACGAAATCCGGGATCGGGTGGCGCGGTTCGCCGATCGACATAGCCAAAGGCTCGCCACCCGGTTCGTGGGTGTCGAGCAGCTTCCGCAGGCGCGGAAACGCGTAGTCTGGCAGGTCTGCAAACCGCTCCGGAAACGCCATTCTTGCCTCAGTTCCGGGGTCGTAACGCCCCGTTTTGCAGTCAGATTAGCGGCTGGCGGACGCCCGGTCCAGAAAAAGCAATGCTTTCCGGGGGCTGGCAGTCGTGGAATGTGGCTTTTGAGTCGTCAGCGCAAAGCGGCTTCTGCGGCCGCGCCAAGTCTGAGCAGCCTTTCCTCGCCGAACGGGCGACCCAGAAGCGTGATCCCGGTCGCGGGCAGCCCGGTGGGAAGCGTCAGCGCCGAAAGTCCCATCAGATTGCCGATCCGGGTGTTGCGAAGCGTGAGCAGGTTTTCGGTGACGAAATAGTCGCTGTCGGTGAGCAGCCGCTCCACGTTCGGCGGCAGATTGGGCGTAGTGGGTACGAGGACGGCGTCGTAGGGCGCGGTGCGCTCGGCCCAGAGCGCGCGGATCTCCTCGAGCCAGCGCCAGGCGGCGACGTAATCGGCCGCGGAATGGGCCGCCCCGGCGCGGAAGCGTTCGCGGATGGGCGCGTACATCTTGTCCGGCGCGGCGTCGATCTCGGACTTCCAGGTGCCGTAGGCTTCGGAGGTGAAAAGGATGCCGGACAGGTCCATCGCATGGGCAAGTTCGGGCACCGCGCCGCGGACGAGCGTGGCCCCGGCATCCTTGATCCGTTCCAGCGCGTGGTTGAAACCGGCAAGCGGTTCAGGCCGGATATCGTCGTGCGCCACGTTTTCCAGCACAAGGAACCGCGCGCCATTCAGCGACGCGCCGCGCAGATCTGCAGGCTTCGCGCCCTCCATCGCGGCGAGAAGGAGCGCGGCGTCCTCGACCGTGCGGGTCAGCGGGCCGACGGTGTCGAACCGCGCGCACAGGGGCACGACGCCCTTCAGCGAGAGGCGCCCGGAGGTTGTCTTGAGCCCGACGAGGTCGTTCCACGCGGCGGGCACGCGCACCGATCCGCCGGTGTCCGAGCCGATCCCGGCGGCGGCGAGGCAGAACGCCGTCGAAGTCGCCGCGCCCGAGGACGACCCGCCGGGCGCGAGCGCGGGGTCGTGGACGTTCGGGGGCGTCGCGGTCACCGGGTTAAGGCCGAGGCCGGAGAAGGCAAGCTCGGTCATATGGGTCTTGCCGAGGCAGACAAGGCCGTTCAGCGTCGCGTTCCGCAGCACCTCGGCATCCGAGTCGGGGACACGGCCTTCGAGGAGCTTCGACCCCGCTTCGGTCGCGATCCCGGTGGTGTCGAAGAGGTCCTTCCACGAAATCGGAACGCCATCGAGAAGCGAAAGCCGCTGTCCCGCCTTCGCGCGCCTCGAGGCCGCCGCCGCTTCTTCCAACGCGCGCGCCTCGGTCGCGCGGGCGTAGATGCGGTCGCGGAACTCGTGACGGCGGATCGCGTCGAGGTAGGCCGCAGTCAGTTCCTCGGGGTCGATCTCGCCCCGTCCGATCTCGCGGCCCAGATCCGCCGCGCTCATCTCCCGCCATTCCGCCATGGCTGCCTCCTGTGCATGACCGGATGACGGTAGCGGCACGCGACCGCATGGACAATCCCGTGCGCGAGGAGATACTTGGCGCATGGATTACGATGCCGACGTCATCATCACCGGGGGCGGGCTGAACGGCCCTGCCCTTGCGCTCGCGCTGGCCCAGGCGGGGCTTTCGGTCGTGGTGATCGACGCGCAGCCCGCCCGCGCCCGCGCGGCGGCGGCGTTCGACGGACGGGCCTATGCGCTTGCCATCGCGTCGAAGCGCCTGCTGGGCGCGATCGGCATCTGGGACCGGGTCGCGGAGGAAACGCAGCCGATCCTCGAAATCAAGGCGAGCGACGGGCGGCCGGGCGAAGGCCCTGCGCCCTTCTTCCTGCAATTCGATTCCGCCGAGATCGAGGAAGGCCCGATGGGCTTCATGCTGGAGGACCGCCACCTTTATTCGGCTTTCCTTGACGCAATGGAGGCAGAGGCCGGGATCACGCACCTGCCCGCGACGACCGTCACGGCGCAAGAGGCCGGGCCCGCCGGGATCACCGTCACGCTGTCGGATGGGCGGCAGTTGACGGGCCGCGTTCTGGCGGGGTGCGACGGGCGCGCCTCGGGCACGGCGGAACGCGCGGGCATCCGACGCACGGGCTGGGGCTATGGCCAGACCGCGCTCGTCTGCGCCGTCGAACATGAACAGCCACATCACGGTATCGCGCAGCAGTTCTTCATGCCCTCGGGTCCGCTGGCCATCCTGCCCCTGAAGGGCAACAGGTCCTCCATCGTCTGGAGCGAGACCGAAGAGGACGCCCGGGCCATCGCCGCGCTTGATGACGAGGACTTCCTTGCCGTCCTGCGCCCGCGCTTTGGCGATTTCCTCGGCCGGATCAAGCTTGCGGGCGGGCGCTTCACCTATCCGCTGAGCCTGACGCTTGCCGACAGCTACGTGGCGGACCGGCTCGCGCTCGTGGGCGACGCGGCGCATGGCGTTCATCCGATCGCGGGTCAGGGGCTGAACCTTGGCTTCCGCGACGTAGGCGCGCTGGCCGAAGTGCTGGTCGAGGCGCACCGGCGCGGCGAGGATATCGGGGCGGCGGACGTTCTTGAGCGCTACCAGAGCTGGCGGCGCTTTGACGCGACCACGCTCGCGCTGGGGATGGACGCGGTCAACCGTCTGTTTTCCAATGACAATCCCCTGCTTCGCGCAGCGCGCGATGTCGGGATGGGAATCGTCAACGGTTTGCCCGGCCTTCGCCGGGCGTTCATCCGGCAGGCAGCCGGTATCGCGGGCAAGCCGCCGAAGCTTTTGGAAGGCAGACCGCTCTGATTCCAGAGCAGACTCGCAAAACGAGAGCATTTGCGGGTATATTCGCCTGCAAACGTGTGACGTAGTACGAGTTGAGGAAAGCCAAGCATGGCGATTATTACGCTAAAATACGTCTACCAGATCGGCGATTTCGACACGACGGGCGGCAACATCGCCCCACCGAATGAGCAGGGCGCGCAAGCTCAGGGCAGCCCGCCGTTCAACATTCGACTGAACCCCGGGGCATCTTCCCAACAGCTCGTGCTGGACGACGCAAGCAATGACGGCTTGGACGAGATCAACTCAACCGACCAGACGCTCGTCAATCCGATCACCATCGATGGTGTCACATATCCCGCTGGCTCGCAGGTTCTGGTGAACTACTCCCTGACGGACGCGAATGGTTTTCGGGTCTATTCGATCACGATCGGGGCCGGCAACAGCGGCAGAAACACGACGACGGCGCTGATTTCGGAACAGCCGCTTGTTCCCGGACAGCAATATGTCTTCACGCAGGAAGGCAATATCGGCAACAACGAGATCGACTATGCCGCGATCGCCTGTTTCGGCGCGGGCACGATGATCGAGACAGCCGAGGGTTCGAGGGCGGTCGAGGACCTGAATGTAGGAGATATCGTTCGGACAGCCGATCACGGTTTTCAGGCGATCCGCTGGATCTGTTCGACGCGCGTGGCGGCGAAGGGCAAACATGCGCCTGTCGTCTTTGGCGACGGCGCGATCGGGAACGTCGGAGAGCTGGTCGTCTCGCCCGCGCATCGAATGCTGATCACCGGCGCGCAGGTCGAACTTGCCACGGGTTTCACCGAAGCGCTGATCGGCGCCCGGCATCTTGTGAACGGCACGACGATCCAGCGCCGTGTCGGGGGAACCGTGCGCTATTTCCATATCCTGTTCGACGATCACGAGATCGTCTTTGCGAACGGCGTTCCCACGGAAAGCTTCTATCCCAACGCGACGGAATCACTGACGGACGAACAGCGGGACGAGTTCCGGTCACTATTCCCCGACTTCGCCGAGCCGACGCCGCATCCTATGGCGCGCCCGGAGATCAAGGCCTACGAAGCGCGCGTCTTGACGTAGCGCGGCGGCCCTAGTCTTCGAGGTTCCGCGCCTCGTCCACCAGCATCACGGGAATACCGCCCCGGATCGGAAAGGCGAGCTTCGCGGGCTTTGAGATCAGCTCCTGCGACTCGGCGTTGTAGGACAGGGACGCCTGCGTCAGCGGGCAGACCAGCACTTCGAGCATGCGGCGGTCGAACTGAGTCTCTTCGGTCATTGCAAAACCTCCTCTCCGCCGCCTCTCAGCGCGAATTCCATGAGTGTCACAAGCGTCTCGCGCCGGGTCCGGAGCGAGGGCGCCTCGAGCAGCGCCTGCTTGTCCTCGGGGTCGAAGGGACAGAGCATCGCGAGCGAGTTGATCAGAAGCTCGTCTTCCGCTTCCTTCATGCTGTCCCAGTCCGTCGAAAGGCTTTGATCCGCGAAGTAACGGCGCAGCAGGGCAAGGAACTCGGGCCGGTCGAATCCGGGATCGCGTTCGGGCGGTCCGAGGTCGCGGGTGAAGTCCTGCCAGGCGACCTCGCCCGTCATATAGGGCGAAAAGCCCGTGATTTCGCGCAGGACGCGGAAGCGGGAGATCCCGGTCAGCGTGATCATGTAGCGCCCGTCGTCCGTCTCTGAAAAGGCCGTGACGCGTCCGGCGCAACCGATCGCGGCAAGGCGCGGCTGGCCATCGCGGCCGGGGCGCGGCTGGATCATGCCGATCAGGCGGTCGGGCACCTTCAGCACGTCTTCGAGCATCGCGAGATAGCGCGGCTCGAAGATCTGGAGCGGCAGACGTGCGCGCGGAAGAAGCAGCGCCCCCGGCAGGGGGAAAAGCGGGATCTTTCCGGGCAGGTCGCCGCGCAGTTTCATGGCCCCGATCCTAACGGGTGTCGGCCCTCAGGCAAAGATCATCGACGAAAGCTTGCGCCGGCCCTTCAGGACGATGGGGTCGGTGGGCTTCAACGCCTCGAAGATGGTGAAAAGCTGCTGCTTGGCCGCGCCGTCGTTCCATTCGCGGTCGCGGCGGAAGAGTTCGAGCAGTTCCTCGACCGCGCCTTCGACCTTTCCGGCGGCATGCAGCGCCTGGGCAAGGTCGAACCGCGCCTGATGGTCGTCGGGATGCGAAAGAACGCGGTCCAGAAGCTCGGCGACCGGACCGGCATCGGCAGCCTGCTTCGCGAGCGCGAGTTGCGCGCGGGCGGCTTCGACCTCGGCGGCGGTGGCGATGGCGGCGGGAACGGCGTTCAGCAGCCCTTCGGCCTGATCCTGATTTCCCATGGCCAGATGCGCGCGGACAAGCCCGCCATAGGCGGCGGCGTTTTCAGGCTCCTCCCCAAGGATCGCGGCGAAGGTTTCGGCGGCATCGACGGCGGCACCTTCGGCGAGCATCGCCTCGGCGGCCTCGATCGCCTCGCCCAGACCGCCGTCACCGGCGAGGCCGGTGAGCTTGTCGACAAAGGCCTTGATCTCGGAGGCCGCGACCGCGCCCTGGAACCCGTCGACCGGCTTGCCCTGCCAGAAGGCGTAGACGGTCGGGATCGACTGGATGCGGAGCTGCGCTGCGATCTGCTGGTTTTCGTCCACGTTGACCTTGGCCATGCGGACCTTGCCCTTCGCGGCCTTCACCGCGTCTTCCAGCGCCGGGCCGAGCGTCTTGCAGGGGCCGCACCACGGCGCCCAGAAATCGACGATGACGGGCACCTCGGCGCTCGCCTCGATCACGTCTTTCATGAAGTCGGCTTCGGTCACGTCGCGGATGAGATCCGCGGCACCTGCCGGAGCGTCCTGCTTCTGGCCGAATTCGAGCATATCTGCCCCCTAATCTGTCGAGTCGCCCCCTATATGAGCGCGCAGGCGGGAAAGGCCAAGGGGGATGCGGCCAACAAGCGCGGCCGTCAGTCGTGGAACGGCGTCACCTCGGCCACGATCACCGCGTTTTCGGCGAGCGCTTTTTCCATCAGCGCGCGCTCTTCCTCGGCGATTTCGTGGCCCTGCGCCTCACGCTCTTCAAGCGTGCCGTAGCCGGTGACGTCGAGGGGCGCCATGTCGGCCTGCTTCAGGATCGCGACGGTTTCGCGCACAGCCTCGTCCTCGTCCACGCCCGATGCGTAGATCATGAGAGCAGCGCCCGTGGACTTCTTCGGCAGCCCGTCACCCTCTTTCCGCCCGACCTGAACAAGAAGGGAATAGACCTGTTGGGGTCTTTTTGACTTGGTCTCGGTCATGGCTTCATCCCGGATCTGACTGGCGTTCGCCCCTCATATCCGCTGTTTTCGGACAGGGAAACCCCGCCCTCAGACCGGCAGCGGCGGGCCGACGACGCGCATTCCGTGTTCGCTGAAGACCTGCGCCATGGCCATCGGCGTGGCGTCCGCCATCGCGGATGCGACGTGGAAGAACGCCTCCATCTGACCCGCCGGGAAGAACGTGACGAGCATCCTCCCGGTTTCGGACGTGTTGGCAAAGGCGTGCGGCACGCCTTTGGGCGCCAGAAGCGAGTCGCCGGGCAGAAGGTGGAAACTGTCGTCGCCGACCCTGAAGTCAAACTCGCCTTCGCGGACAAAGAACCATTCGTCCTGTTCAGGGTGAACATGGAGTGGCGGACCGCCCCGCTTTTTCCGGTTGGTATCGACCGAGCAGGCGGCGCCGTTGGTGTCCTTGCCGGACAGGGTGACGTTGAACCAGGCATCAAGGAATTCGAATGGCTGGCCGAACCGGTCGGTTTCGGCCGAAACCTTCACGCCGGATCGTGCCGGCGCGTCCATTGCTGTCATGTCGAGAACTCCGGCCAGTCAGACTGGCCGGGTCAGAATAGCACGCGGCTGGCGATCAGTCTCGCAATAGCTCGTTGATCGAGGTCTTGGAGCGGGTCTTCGCATCGACCTTCTTCACGATCACGGCGCAGTAGAGGTTGATGCCGTTTTTCGACGGCATGGAACCTGCGACGACGACGGAACCGGCGGGAACTTCGCCATATGTCACGTCGCCGGTTTCGCGGTCGACGATCTTGGTCGACTGGCCGATGAAGACACCCATGCCAAGAACGGAGCCTTCGCGCACGATGCAGCCTTCGACAACTTCGGACCGCGCGCCGATGAAGCAGTTGTCCTCGATGATCGTGGGGCCCGCCTGCATCGGCTCCAACACACCGCCGATACCGACGCCGCCCGAAAGGTGGACGTTCTTGCCGATCTGGGCGCAGGAACCGACGGTGGCCCAGGTGTCGACCATCGTGCCTTCATCGACATAGGCGCCGAGGTTCACGAAGGACGGCATCAGGACCACGCCCGGCGCGATGAAGGCCGACTTGCGGACGATGCAGTTCGGCACCGCGCGGAAGCCCGCGGCCTTCCACTGGTTGTCGCCCCAGCCGGCGAACTTGCTGTCGACCTTGTCCCACCAGCCGGACCCTTGCGGGCCGCCCGACTGCATTTCCATATCCTTGATGCGGAAGCCCAGAAGCACCGCCTTCTTGGCCCACTGGTTCACATGCCAGTTGCCGTCCGTCTGGCGTTCGGCCACGCGCAGCTTGCCGCTGTCGAGCGCCTTCAGCGTATCCTCGATCGCTTCGCGGGTTTCCCCCTTGGTCGCTGGGGTGATGGTATCGCGCGCCTCCCAGGCGGCTTCGATGGCGGTTTCGAGTGCGGCATTGGACATGGTCGTCTCCGGGGTCATTCGTCGCGTGATCATGGCCTATAGGCCGCGTGGGCCCCTTAGGCAATGCGACGATGCGCGACACAGTCGCGCCCTTCGTGCCGTCTGCGACTGGCCACGTTGCCTCAAAGCGGCTAGGTCTGTGGCGAAATGAGCTTGAGGACCGCCATGAAAGACGACCCCCGTCAGCATCCGTTCCGCGACAGCCAACAGGATGTCGCCGCCGCCCACCGTATTCCCGACACGCCGCAGACGCGTGCGCCCGCCTACCGGCTGGCCTTCACCGACGACGACTTCATGTGTCGCGAAGAACTTCGGCCGGTGCGGCTGCAGCTTGAGCTTCTCAAGCCGCAGATGATCATGGACGAGCGCGGCATCGAGTCGACCATCGTCCTGATGGGAAGCGCGCGGATTCCCGACCCGACCGGAACCGCCGTTCAGGCCGAGCCGCCGGTGATAGAAACCGCCGCGGGCGGCAAGACCGAAGCGGCCAAGGGCGCGGCTGCGCTTTCCAAGTGGTACGAAGAAGCGCGCAAGCTGGCCCGGGTGATGACCGAGCGGAGCCTAGAAAGCTACGGCCGCGAGAACGTGATCGTCACGGGCGGCGGACCCGGCATCATGGAGGCCGGCAATCGCGGCGCGATGGATGCGGGCGGCCATTCGATCGGGCTGAACATCGTGCTGCCGCACGAACAGGCGCCGAACGAATACGTGACGCCGGACCTTTGCTTCAACTTCCACTACTTCGCGATCCGGAAGATGCACTTCCTGATGCGCGCGAAGGCCGTGTGCATCTTCCCCGGGGGCTTCGGCACGTTCGACGAACTGTTCGAAAGCCTGACGCTGATCCAGACCGGGCGGATGAAGCGCGTGCCGTTCCTGCTGTTCGGCCGCGATTTCTGGGAAAAGGTCGTCCACTGGGAGGCGCTGGCCGAGGCCGGCACGATCTCGCCCGAGGATCTCGACCTTTTCCGGTTCGTCGAGACGACCGAAGAGGCGATGGAGATCATCGACAACTGGCAGGAGCCCGAGGCGGCCTGATCAGCCGCCCGCGTCGATCTCGATCATCGCGGGGCCGCCTTGCGGCTTCAGCCCCTTCAGCGCATCGCGAAGCGCTTCGGGCCGCATCGCGATACGCTGGTGCGGGATGCCGCAGGCGCGCGCGATTTGGGCAAAGTCGGGCGGCGTCGGGTGGCAGCCCACGACGGCGATGCCCTTCGCCTCCATCGAACTCGCGATCTCCTTGTAGGCGCGGTTGTTCCAGATGAGGAAGGTGATCGGCAGCTTTTCATCCACCGCGGTCATGATCTCGGGCAGGGTGAACTGTGCGCCGCCGTCGCCCGCCAGGCAGACAACCGGGGCGTCGGGCATCGCCAAAGCGGCACCGATCGCGGCGGGGATGGCATAGCCCAACGCGCCGAAGCCCGTGGCGGCATTGAACCAGCCCGCGGGGCGGTCGTGGTCGTAGTAGAGGTTTCCGGCATAGATCGCCTGAGTGGAATCCCCGATGAAAATAGCGCCGGGCACCGCGTCGCGGACGGCTTCCAGCATCGCGATCTGCGCCTGCATCACGGGATCGAGGGCGGCTAGGGCGGTCTCACGCGTGGCCTTTGCGCGCGCGGCCCCTTCGCGGGCGGGGGATTGCGGCAGCGCGTCGGTCAGGGCGGGAAGGACGGCGGACAGCGCGCCTTCGATGGCGATGTCGGCCGGGTGCCGCGCGAGTTGTTCGGCGGAGATGTCGACGCGGATCATCTGGCGCGGCTGGGGCAAGCCACCGCCGCCATACATGTCGTAGTCGGTCGGTCCAAGTTCCGTCCCGAGGGCGAGCACGGCGTCCGAGGCGCGGATGAGGTCACGGACGGATTCGAGGCTCGGGCTTGCGGGCACGGTAAGAGGGTGGCCGTGCATCAGGCCGCGCGCATTGACTGTCTGCACCACGGGCGCGTCGAGCTTTTCGGCCAGAGCGGTGAGGGCAGCGTTTTCGAACTTGGCGCCGCCGCCGGCGAGGATGAGGGGCGCCTTGGCACCTGCGAGGAGGTCCGCCGCGCGGCGGATCGCCTCGGTATCAGGGCCCGGTGACTTCAGTGACGCCGGAGCGGGCGAAGCGCCGGCGGGCAGGCCGAAGACGTCGATCGGAACCTCGATATGGGCCGGGCCCGGCCGTTCGCCGGTCGCGGCGGCGAAGGCGCGGTCCAGCGCGGCGGCGAGGTCCTCGGCACGCTCAACGCGTTCGGAGGACCGCGCGACGAGCGCGGTCATGCCGCGCTGGTCGGGCAGTTCGTGCAGGTGGCCGAGACCCTTGCCGAGCGAGTCGCGGCGATTGACGCCCGAGATCACGAGCATCGGAACCGAATCCGCCCGCGCCTGCCCCATCGGCGTCAGCATGTTCGTCATGCCGGGCCCCGTGATGACGAAGGCGACGCCCGGACGGCCCGAGACGCGCGCATAGCCGTCGGCCATGAAGCCCGCGCCCTGTTCGTGGCGCGGCGTGACATGGCGGATCGCGGACCCTTCAAGGCCGCGGTAAAGCTCCACCGTGTGGACGCCGGGGATGCCGAAGACAGTGTCTACGCCCCGCGCTTCGAGCGCGCGACCGAGGGCTTCGCCGATTGTGGTCATGAAAGGGCTCCGGTTTTGGCGAGGGTTGAGGCGTGGCGGATGATCCGCTGGATGGCGTCGGCGAGGCGGGCGTCGTCGACGGTCAGCGCGACGCGGATCCAGCCCTCAAGCGTTCTCCCGAAGGTCGTTCCGGGCATCACCGCGACGCCCTCGGCTTCGAGCAGGCTGAAGGCGTAGTCCCGGTCGGAAAGCCCCGTCGCGCGCACGTCGATCAGGGCGAACATCCCCGCCTGGGGCGTCTGGACGCGGAGGTCGGTCTGCGTGCCCAGCGCCTCGGCCAGCCGCGCGGCGCGGGCGGCGAAGCGCGTGCGCATGCCTTTCGCGGCTTCGGACGGGCGAGAGACGGCCTCGGCCGTCATGTCGGCGATGAAGGGCTGGTTGCCGAACAGCATGACCTCGGCGAGCGGAAGCAGGCGGTCCACGAAATCGGCCGGAGCGATGCACCAGCCCGACCGGAAACCCGGCGCTGCGTGGGATTTGGAGATCGAGGACACGACAAAGGTGCGGTCGGCAAGCTCCGCCCGGTCGAAGGGCGAGGCGAAGGTTGTGCCGTCGAAGACAAGCTCTTCATAGACCTCATCGACGACGAGCCACAGGTTGTGCTGGATGGCGAGCGCGCCGATCGCGGCGATGTCCGCCGCACTCAGGACGGCGCCCGTGGGGTTGTGCGGCGAGTTCAGAAGGATCGCGCGCGAGGCGGGCGTGATCCGGTACGCAAGGTCATCGACGGACATGCGGAACCCGTTCTCGGCCCTGAGCGGCACCGGCACCAGCGCCGCGCCGCTTGCGGCCACGACGCCTTCATAGGTCGCGTACATCGGATCGCCGACGAGCACTTCCGATCCGGCACCGGCCAGTCCCATCAACACGGCGTAAAGCGCGGTCTGCGTGCCTGGGAAGCAAAGAACCTGATCCGGCGAGACCGACCGCCCGGCGCGGCGCGAATAGCGTTCGGCCAAAGCGTTGCGCAGGTCAACTTCGCCGCGACCATCGGAATATTCCGTCCGGCCTGCCCGCATCGCGGCGATGGCGGCATCGACCATCTCGGCCGGCACCGGCACGTCGGGATTGCCGATGGTCAGGTCGATGATGTCGCGGCCCGCCTCGGCCATGGTCCGCGCGGTGAAGTAGACCTCCCATTTCGCGCCGCCGAGGCCCGCAAGACGGTCGAGGATCGGGGAATGGTTCATGTCGTCTCCTGATCTCGGTCGAGTTTGATGTCGAGGATCGCGCCCACGGAATCGAGGCCTACCCGGATGATTTCGCCCGGCGAGAACGCCTCGGGCAGCGCGCCGCCTTCGAGCCAGAGCCCGTCGATGACGGCATTGCACGCGATGGCGAGAGGGCGCGTCGCTTCGCCCGCCCGTCCCGCTTCGGCCAGCGCCTTCGCGATCAGCCGTTCCAATCGGTCGCGATAGGCGAGATAGCTTTTCTCGTGGGTCGCGCGCATGGCGGGGTCTTCGCGGATCATGTGGATGAACGCGGCCCAGAGCGAGAGCGTCCGTGGGTCGATGACGGGCGGGGTCAGGGACGCGGTGACGAAACGCGCAAGCTGCGCGCGGGCGCTGCCATCCGTCCCCGCGGCTGCCTCCGTCGCTTCGGTCTGGGCGGCCATGTGGGCGGCATAGGCGGCGTTCACGAGGTCTTCCTTGGTCTCGAAATAGTGCCGGATCATGCCCTGCGTCACGCCCGCTTCCGCCGCGATCGCGCGCACGGTGGCCGCCTGCGGACCCGCTTCGGCCATGAGCCTGAGCGTCGCCGAGATCAGCGCCGCGCGGCGGACCTCGGGATCGTCGCGCGTGAAGCTTCGCCGCGTGGCGCACATGCTGAATGGGTCCCGCGAGTTATTATACAAGCGTATAACTACGTGAGTCGTATTTGCGCCGCAAGGGGGCCGCGCGGGGTTGCTACGATTTCAGAGGGCCAGAGGCGCGCGCCCGGCAGCGGTCAGACGATGACCTCCACCTCGTCCTGTGCGCCCACGCCGAAGACACGCTTGTAGCGCGCAATCTCGTCGGCCGGGCCCATCGCCTTCAAGGGGTTGTCCGACAACTTGACCGTGGGCCGACCGTTCGCCGCCACTGCCTTGCAGACAAGGCTGAACGGAGCGAGACCGTCATTCGGCGCGAAGCCGCGGAAATCGTTGGTCAGAAGCGTGCCCCAACCGAACGACACGCGCACGCGGCCGGAAAAGCGCGCATGCAGATCCTCGATCTTATCCACGTCGAGGCCGTCGGAGAAGATAACGAGCTTCTTGGTCGGATCTTCGCCGCGGTCTTTCCACCAGCGGATCGCGGTTTCCGCGCCAGCGGCAGGATCGCCGGAATCGATACGGATGCCGGTCCAGCCCGCAAGCCAGTCGGGCGCGTGTTTCAGGAAGCCTTCGGTCCCGTAGGTGTCGGGAAGAATGATGCGCAGGTTGCCCGAATGCTCCTCGTGCCAGTCGGCGAGCACCTGATAGGGCGCTTCGGCCAGTTCCTCGTCCGTGTCGGCGAGGGCGGAATAGACCATGGGCAATTCGTGCGCGTTCGTGCCGATCGCCTCGATGTCGCGGCGGCGCGCGATATGGCAGTTCGACGTGCCGACGAACTTCTCGCCGAGGCCCTCCATCAGCGCCTGGACGCACCAGTCCTGCCAGAGGAAGGAATGCCGCCTGCGGGTGCCGAAATCGGCGATGCGCAGGTCGTCGATCTTCCGAAGCCGCTCGACCTTTTCCCACAGGCGCGTCATGGCGCGGGCGTAAAGGACCTGAAGCTCGAACTTGCCCATCGTGGCCAGCACGGCGCGCGAGCGAAGCTCCATCAGAACGGCAAGCGCGGGGATTTCCCACATCATGACCTCGGGCCATTTGCCTTCGAAGGTCAGCTCGTATTGATCGCCCTTCCGTTCGAGGTGGTAGGGCGGCAGCTTCAGGTTTTCGAACCACTCCATGAAGGACGGCGAGAACATCTGGCGCTTGCCATAGAAGGTGTTACCCCTGAGCCAGGTGCTTTCACCCCGTGAAAGCGACAGCGAGCGGACATGGTCGAGCTGTTCGCGCAGCTCGCCCTCGTCGATGAGATCGGCAATCGGGATCGACTTGGTGCGGTTGATCAGGCTGAAGGTCACATTCGTGTCGGGCCGGTTCCTGTGAACCGACTGACACATCAGAAGCTTGTAGAAATCGGTGTCGATCAACGACCGGACGATGGGGTCGATCTTGAAGTTGTGATTGTAGACGCGGGTGGCGATATCGACCATTCAGGCCTCCAGCTTGGCGCCGGCGGCGCGCATCTTGTCCCGCGCATCCGCGAGTGAACCGTCGAGGTCGATGGCGCGGCAGGCGCCTTCGAGAACCGTGACATTGAAACCAAGCTTCGCCGCGTCGATCGCCGAGTAGGCGACGCAGAAATCCGTGGCGAGGCCGACGAGGGTGAGATCGGTCACGCCGCGCGTCCGTAGATAGCCCTCGAGACCGGTTGGCGTTTTCTGGTCGTTCTCGAAGAAGGCGGAGTAACTGTCGATTTCCGGGCGGAACCCTTTGCGGATGATCAGGTCGGCGGGATCGGTGTGAAGACCGGCATGGAAAGCCGCCCCCTCGGACCCTTGCACGCAATGGGTGGGCCACAGGACCTGCGGGCCGTAGGGCATGTCGGTCATGCTGAACGGCTCGGCACCCGGATGATTGGCCGCGAAGGACGAATGATCGGCAGGGTGCCAGTCCTGGGTCAGGACCTTCACGGTGAACTCGCCCAGCAGATCGTTGATGCGCGGCACGATTTCATCACCGCCCGCGACGGCAAGCGCGCCGCCCGGGCAGAAGTCGTTCTGTACGTCGATGACGATCAGAGCCTGGCTGGCAGCGCGCATGGCGTCCTCCCTTTGCAGCCATGGGTAAGGAGCGAGGCGGGGACGGTCAATCGGTTTTCCCCCGCCCGGTCAGTCCGCGCGACCGCTTGCCCGTGCGCGTCCGGGGGCGTATTCGGGGCCCATGTATGTCGTCGCCGCCCTATATCGCTTCACGCCGTTTCCCGATCCGGCCGCACTGCGCGGACCGCTTCAGGCCGTCTGTTCGAAGGCCGGCGTGCGTGGAACGCTGCTTCTCGCGCGCGAGGGCATAAACGGCACCATCGCCGGGACACGGGCCGGGATCGACGCGGTTCTCGCGCATATCCGCGCCCTGCCCGGCTGCGATGCGCTCGACTGGAAGGAAGCCACCGCCGAGCAGATGCCGTTCGGCCGCATGAAGGTGCGCCTGAAGCGCGAGATCGTGACGATGGGCGAACCGGACGTCGACCCGACGGCCGGGACCGGCAACTACGTGGACCCCGCCGAATGGAACGAGCTGATCAGCGCGCCTGATGTCGTGGTGATCGACACGCGCAACGACTACGAAGTGGCGATCGGCACCTTTGACGGCGCGATCGATCCGGGGACGAAATCCTTCCGCGAGTTTCCCGAATGGTGGCGCAAGAACGCGGCGCGGTTCGGCAACAAGCGCGTCGCGATGTTCTGCACGGGCGGCATTCGCTGCGAGAAGTCGACCAACTTCCTGCTGAAGGAAGGGGTGACGGACGTTTTCCACCTCAAGGGCGGCATCCTGAAATATCTCGAAGAGGTTCCCGAGGACGAGAGCCTCTGGCACGGCAGCTGCTTCGTCTTCGACCAGCGCGTAAGCGTCGGGCATGGTCTGGCGCCCGGTGGTCACGGCATGTGCCATGCCTGCCGGCGCCCGCTGACCGACGAAGACAAGACGCACCCGTCCTATGAAAGAGGCGTATGCTGCGCCGCCTGCGTGGACGAGCATTCCGACGAACAGCGCGCCCGCTTCCGGGAAAGGCAGCGGCAGATCGACCTTGCCGCAGAGCGCGGCGAGGCGCATCTGGGCCAGCGCGAAGAGCGGGACTAGAGGTTGAGGAAGGCCGCGAGCCGCGCGAAACGCCGCGGGGCGACCCGGCTCCAGTCGTAGTTCAGCGAGGCGGCCCGCGCGCGCGCGCCGTGGTCGCGGCGCAGGTCCTCGGACGAAGCGAAGGCCGCGATCATGTCGGACAGCGCCTCTGTCTCAGCCGGATCGACGATGGTGATCGCCCCCGTCTGGGCCCCGATCCGGCCCGCCCCGATCCGCGAGGCGATGACGGGAAGTCCATGCGCGGCGGCCTCGTAGGTGACGATCGGATCCCCCTCTTCGAGCGAAGGCAGGAGTGCTACGTCCGCGGCGCGATATTCCGCCTCGACATCCAGGGTGAAGCCCGCACAGGACACGTCGGGCCGGTCGAGAACGTCGGCGAAGAGCCGTTGGATCGCGGGTTCCACCTCTCCCACGATGCGCAGGCATGCGCCCTGCGGCGCGTTACGCCATGCCCGAAGAAGATGGTGCATGCCTTTGCGCACCCCCGCCGAGCCCACGAACAGGAATCGGACCGGCGCGCCTTTGGCACGCAGCGGGCGCGGGGCGAGCCGTTCGGGAACGTAGGTCCCATAGCTCGTCGGGATGAACCGGCGTTCGAGCGATGATCCCACGAGCGCCGCTTCGGTCGCAGGGCTCGGGGTGAAGATGGCCGAACAGAGCGCGTGCTTGAGGTTCTGCTCGGCAATGCGCTTGTCGGTGATCGCATGCGCGGGGCGCAGGCCCAGTTCTTCATACGCGGCATCGAGAACCGGCTTGGCCGCAGCCATCCGCGTGTTGACCGCCTCGCTCAGGATGGTCACGCCGCGCGCGGCGAGCGTCTCGTAGATTTCCGTGGGGCAAAACGGCCAGAGGTAGGCGATGTCGCCTTCTTCCAGCCCGTCGAGGTATTCGCGGTGCAGCCGTCGAAGCGCGGGTTCGCGCAACACATCGAATGGCAGCCACTCCAGCGCCTTCGGGACGGAGCTGTGGACCGGAAGCCCCGTCGGTGGGCCACCGTGGAAAAGCGGTGTGTGCAGGTCTACCCGCACGGAAGCCGACACGGCAGAGGACAGCAAGGCCCGGCAGGTCATGCCCACGCCAACGCTGGCGCAAGGCGTGCTCATCAGCGCACGAATCCTTGGCAGTCGGGCGAGCGCGCCCGCCCCCTCCGAGAAACTGTCATCTGCGAACGGCTCTTGCATGAATTGCAGCATCGTTAATTACACACCCATCCCGCCCCAAGCGACAGACGTATCGTCACCACTCCCAACCCCAACCAGTTCTGCCACGCCGGGTTCCGAAGCGCGAACATTGCGTTGCTGGGGCGAACGCCTGCCGTAGTAATGCCAATATTCCATGAACAATACGCAGGTCGAGCCCGGATTGGCGTTTTATGCTGAACGCATCGTGGACAGCCGTGGCGGCCTCGACTAGTGAATGTGACGCGAAGCGAAGAGGGGCCCGACGCCTTGGTCGAGACTAGCGCGAGACTCCCGGCACAAGGGATGACTGCAAGCCAGCAGGCCGATCAGACCGGAAGCCGGGTGATCGCGGCGCTGGCGCTGATTTCACTCATCCTTCCGTTCAGCTTCTCGCTCGGCTCGTGGCTTTTGACGCCGTCGCGTACGCTCTTCCTCATCCTCATGCCGATCCAACTGGCGCAGCTTCTCAGCGGCCGCTTCGGGCGCGTGACCTATATCGACGTGCTGTTCCTTCTTTATATGGCGTGGCGCACCTTCGTTCCTTTCCTTCACGATCCGGGCAGGGCGCTGCAATATGCCGGATCGAACTCGGTCATTTTCCTCGGCGGCTATCTTGCGGGCCGCGCCGCGATCCGTTCGGTCGACGATTTCCGCTGGATGGTGAAGTTGCTCGGGGGGTTGGTGATCTTCTCCTTCCCCTTCGCGGTCTACGAAACCGTCACCGGCAGCTTCGTGTTGCCCAAACTGTTCGAAATGATCCCCGGAGTGACCGCAGTCACCGACGTGGACTACCAACGCCGTCTCGGAATGGACCGGGTGCAGTTCGTCTTCGTGCACCCGATCCACTACGGATTGTTCTGTTCGATGGCGCTGTCCGGCTACTTCATCGCGCTCAGGGGTGCGGTGACGGGATTCCAGAGATGGGTTGGCGCCGGGCTCATCCTCGCCTGTTGCCTGATGTCGGTGTCGAGCGGGCCGTTCCTCGCGGCGCTCGCCCAGCTGGGTCTTGTCACCTACGCCCACCTGTTGCGCAACGTCGAGCGGCGCTGGGTGATCTTCGGGACGGTGTTCACGATCATGTACGTCATTCTCGAGATCGGATCGAACCGTCCGGCCATCGTCGCGGTCACATCGATCCTGTCCTTCTCGTCCTCGACGGCGAATGTGCGTGTGATCCTGTTCGAGTACGGCATGCAGCAGATCTACCGAACGCCAATCTTCGGGATGGGTTTCCGGCGCCTGCCAATGCCGCATTGGATGACCGGCAGTCTCGACAACTTCTGGCTCGCGCTTGCGCTGGTCTTCGGTGTCCCGGCGTTCCTCTTCTTGTTCGCCGCCGTTGTCAGCGGATTGATCGGCATCGGAAAGCGGAAGTTCGAAACCGGCGGTCCGCTTTACAATGCGCGGCTCGGGTGGTCGATCACGCTGGTCAGCGCGACACTCACCTTGGCGACCGTCTATATCTGGAGCGAAGTTGCCTCGCTCGTCATGTTCTTTATCGGCAGCGGCGTGTTCCTGCTTCACGCGCAGGAGAAGACAGAAGGCTCGGCGCCTGAGCCAGCAAATGGCAACGGCAGAGGGGGGCTGGTCTACAGCCGCTTTGAGTCCCACGAGTCGCCGCGCAAATCCACAAAAGAGACGGGTCCGCCGGCGCGGCCCCCTACGAAAGGGCGAGCATGACAACCGCGCTGTTCAAGAACCGATCCAACCTGCTGGACACCATCCGGGCCGTTGCCGTCACGATGGTCGTGCTGTTCCATGTGGCGACCCGCTATCAGGCCGCGGAACTCGACATCGTGGCGCAGCAGTTTCTGCGCTACGGCTTTCTCGGTGTGGACATCTTCTATCCGCTGAGCGGGTTCCTGATCACGCGGTTCCTGCTCAACCATTCCGAGCAGGGATCGATCAAGGCATTCTTCCTGCGCCGGGTATTCCGGATCATTCCGCTCTACTTCGTCGCCGTCACGGCCTTCTACATTGCCGCAAAGGTCACGGGACACGAGGCCGAGGCGCTGGACAAGATCTGGGTGACCTACCTGTTCCTGACCGGTTGGTTCGCATTTGTCACGGGGCCGGACAGCATTCCCTACACGATCACCTGGTCGCTGTCGGTCGAAGAGTTCGCCTATATCCTCTTTGGATTGGCGGCCTGGCTGGTACGGCGGTCGTTCCCTGCAATCCTCGTCTTCTTCGCCTGCGCGCCTTTCGTCCTCAGGATCTGGCTTTACGCACAGGGCTACGAGAACATCTACTATTTCCCGCTGGCGCGGCTCGACAGCATTGCGACAGGTGGGCTTGTCGCGTTGCTGATCGGTCGGGTCAGGCATCTCTGGATATACCTGGCCATCGCCACGCTGGTCGCGCTTGCGGTCCGCCACGTCGATGGGCCGGTCGGCTCCGCCGCGCTCTTCTCGGTCGTGACGTTTGCCACATGCACCACGATCGCGATGTTCGAGAGCGTCATGAAGGGGCTGCGCGCCCGTCCGATCGATTGGGCAGCAAGGGTCGGGCTTTATTCCTACTTCATCTATCTCTTCCACTTCTTCTTCCTCTACGCCTTCTTCATGGCGTTCGGGAAACTCGGCCTCCCGATGCCGTCGTTCTGGATCATGTCTGCCCTTTGCATGGTCGGGACGTACCTTGCCGCCTGGTTCTCTTTCGTCGTCTTCGAGGCCCCGATCATGGCCTTCGGACGTCGGCTGGAGTCGCGGACAGCAAGTGCTCCGTCCAGCGCGCGTGCCGAAGAAGGGCCCCGCGCATGACCAACGAGTCCGGCGGCTACAAGAAGGCGAAGAAGCGCGGTCTCAACCGCCTGAGCAGCCTGCGCAATGCTCTCGTGACATTGAAGCGCGTCTGGTACTGCAAGGTCTGGGGGATGGACATTCACGAGACGGCGCAGTTTTCGCTGTCGGCCAAGTTCGACCGGACCTTTCCGATCGGCGTGCATGTCGGACCGCACAGCTATATCGCCTTCGACACGCGCATCCTGACACATGATCGGACGCGCGGCCTTTACCTTCACACCCGGATCGGTGCGAATTGCTTCATCGGTGGTTGCAGCCTGATCCTGCCGGGCGTGGAGATCGGTGACAACTGCGTCGTCGGGGCCGGTTCGGTGGTGACGAAGTCGGTGCCCCCCCGGTCGATCGTCGCAGGCAACCCGGCCAAGATCATCCGGTCCGACATCGAGGTCGGCGAGTACGGACGCTTCCTTGATGCGGATGCCACCGAAAGCGCGCTGGCCGAGCAGGGGCTGACCTGACGATGTCTCGACGCGGCGCCGTATGGCTCGCGCTTCTGGCGGTGCTCGCGGGTATATATATTGCATGGCCGCGCGCTGTTCCCCTGCCGCGCGACGTCAGCTTCAGCGCCACGCTGCCTGAAGACCGGCCGCTTCGCATTGCGGCGATCGGAACCAGCCTGACGGCCCGCGCGCTCTGGCCCGACGCGCTCGCCATCGCGCTGGAATCCTGTGGCGGCGGCGTGGTGGAGCTAAACCGTCTGGCCGAAGCGGGCGCGCATTCCGGCCAAGGGCTTGTTCAGGCCGAAACGGCCGCGGAAGGTGCACCGGACCTCGTGATTGTCGAATTCGCGATCAACGACGCCGATCTTTGGGACGGTCTCTCCCTGGGCGACAGCCGCGCCAATCACGAGGCGATCATCGCCACCCTTCGATCCGCGTCGCCTGAAACCGCGATCGTCCTGATGACGACGAACCCGCTGCGCGGGATCCGCCGCCTGACGCGCCCACGCCTCGCCGCCTACTATAATAGTTATCACGAGATGGCCGCGACGCTTGGAACCGGACTGTTCGACGGATACGCACGTTGGCGCGCTCAGGGGACCGAGGCCATCGAGGATGGGCTTCATCCCTTGCCCGCCATTGAGGCCGAACTGATCACCCAACCGCTGGTTCGGCTGATTGCCGAAGGCTACGGTTTGCGCTGCGAATGACCGGCACCCTGGCCTAACCGAAGGTTTCCGAAACGGTCGCATCACCGGCGTATCCCGCAACGCCGGTGTCTGCGGTGGTATTCCCGTCCGGCAACATGCCGCCACAGCGCGCTCGGCGCCGCCCCCACCCGGGCGCGACGCTGAATCGCCTCGTGGCTGCGCCAGACACCGGACGAGCGCCGCAAATCCGGACACGGCCGGTCGGCAACGCGGCCCTGGTCCCCGTACCACGGGAACATGACATGATTTCACTCTCTGCCCTTTCGCTCACCGATACCCGCGTCGGAGATGGCTCCGCGCAGACCCTGCCAACCGGGAGCGTTTCGCTTGCCGCCTTCAGCGCCGACCGGGTGATCTTCGACAGCGGCGCGGCACTTGGGCAATCGCAGGCGGACGTTCCGCTCTCGGGCACGGGCACCGCGGGCGAGGTCATTCAGGCGCGCGCGGTCTCGCTCGACGATGGCGGGGCGGCGACAACCGCCTGGGCCGATGTCGCCACCGTGGATGCGGGCGGCGCCTGGTCGGGCATCATCGCCGCACCACGCGCCGCGTCGTGGTTCCGGCCCGAAGTTCGGCTCAAGGCGCAGCCGGGCGTGATGATGCAGGGCGCGACGCGCTTCGGCGTCGGCCATGTCTTCGCGATCTGGGGCCAGTCGGAACCCGACCGCATCCTTTCGACATTCTACGACAACACGCCGCCCCCTGCCGTTTCCGACCCCGAGGCGGTGCAGGTGCTCTACGGCGCCGCATCCACGCCCCGCCGTCATTTCGTGACGGCCGCAACACCCCTGACCTCGGCCGCCGCCGCTATGGCCGCCACTCTTATCGCGACGCGTCCCGGTGAGAAGTTCGCGCTGATCTTCCAGACCGTCCCCGGAACCGACCCCCGTGCGCTGGTCAACGATGGCGACTCGAGCCGGACCTGGTCCGCCGACAAGGCGCTTCATGACTTCGCAACCGCCGACGGCCAGAAGGTAGGTATTGCCGCGATGTCGTGGTTTGCCGCCCCGGGCAGCCTTGGCGCCAACTACGGCGAGGCGCTCTTTCCCCTTTTTGCGGGCAAGCGCATCGATGGCGCGCCTGTGACGTTCCCCGCCACGATCGCCTATGGATCGGGCCAGAGCTACAGCGCCGACCACTGGTTCGGAGAGCTCTACGACTATAGCCACACCCGCTGGGTCGGCTACGGGCCGCATCGCTTCGACGTCACCGCCGACATGCAGGACGCCACGCACTATGTCGGCGGCGGCACGGAATTCAACCTGACCAACAAGGAGGCTGCCCGCGAAAGCTGGCGCGCGATGCTCTCATCGCCGCAGGCGACCATGTTCCTGCCACTCGGGTTAGAACCCCTGACTTACGTGAACGGTTTCAGTGACGGCGCGGGGGGCTGGACGGACATCCCGCATCCGGCGGGCAATACCCCTGATGGCACCCAGGCCTTCGCCCGCCTCACCGCCCATGCGATCTTGCAGGCGACGGGATTGGCTGCGTGGGCAGTGCCGGAATTCGACCAGTGCCTTTGGGACCCTTCGGGGGCCTGGGTCGAGGTCTGGTCCTCCGCCGGGCCTGTCACCACGACGCGGCGGAAGCGTGGCGAACCCGCGCTCGGCACAACGCATCCGCACTGGACCGAGGTCATGGGCTTCCAGATCAACGGTCTGCCCGCGAAATCCACGCAGATCGTGAATGGCCGCGTCCGCATCCTGCCGAATGCCGGCACCTTCACGTATGCCGACGCGATCCAGTACGGCGAAGGCGGCGCGACGGGCATGATCGAATATCCCGACGACCATATTGCCGAGACGTGGAAGAACCTTCCGATCGTCGATCTGGGTCTCGCCGGCCTCGATGGCGCTCCGGTTCGGTCGCTCCCCGATCCGTCGGTGCTGGCCAACACACTTCCGGCCGCTGCGGCGCCATTCAGAACCTCGGCGGCGGGGCCCTACTTCCTCAGCCCGGCAAACGTGCCCGCCGGCACCTCGGCGATCACGTTTTCCGCCAAGATCAGGCTCAGCGCCCTGCCGGGCGCGAGCATGATCCTCTTTGCGCAAGCGTCGACCGGCTTCGACGTGGAGTTGATGAACAACGGCAACCTGCGCGTGACGATCGAGGACGGGACCGGCGCCAAGATGCTGAACGGCCACGTGCTGTCCACCACCCTTGCCGCGGGGGTCTGGTACGAACTGGTTGTCTCGGCCGATCAGGCTGCTGGCGTTCTGCGCGTCGTGATCGACGGCGCGCTTGTTGCGACCGTGCCCTTCACCGGCTCGTCGAACGGACTGTTCCAGAGCAACCGGGCGCTGAGCTTCCTTGCCCGCAACAACGGTTCGCTTCAGTTCGAGGGCTCGGTGGAGCATCTGCGCGCCTGGCACACCGCCACCGCGACTG